>NZ_JBANSO010000049.1:0-9245 GCF_037070225.1 Vreelandella indica | reverse complement strand
GGGTGCCGCCGCCGACAAGTGGTGGCCGACGCTGCTGAAGGGGTTGCCGAAGCTGACCGCACTGAGCTGACGCTCCTGCGAGACCACCACAGCATCAGAAAGCGAGCGACCGGAGCGGCGGGCGGCGATCACGGCTGCTTGGACGGTCGCCATTGATTCCAAAGAGCTATAAGGAAGCGGGGAAATTTCAGCGTTTTGGCATTACTCAACAGCTATTCGCGCTGAAGAAGCCGATCCTGATAAGCGATGCCACCAGTCAGTACCTTCAGACCGCTCAATCAGCACCCTCGTGAATGAGGCGGGCTGATGGCTGCACTATACCCTGTGCAGTTCTGGAGGGGGTCACTTCACAATCATAGCACCTCTCCAAGATGGGCGCTGGGGGCGAAATAGCCTCTTTGATGCGTCGTCAGGTCTGACAGTCTGACGGGTGGGGATGTCAGTACGAAAATCGGGAAAATGAAATTTAGCTGAAAATTCAGGTTCGTTTCAGTTGACCACTACAAGCTTTGTGCGTCAAGATTAAGTGCCGTTTAACTGGCACATCCATATTGAGGCAATAAATCGTTGTCGATATGAAAATTAAAATAAGGAGTTTCAGGTGAGCAAAATCTTCAAATCAATAAGCGCTCCGCTGGCGATAGCTTTAGTAGCAACACCGGCGTTGGCCGCGGAGCCGGTCGGGCGTGCGTCACCAACCGTAGAAGACCTGAAGGTTGAAATAAATCAACTGACGGCTGAAGTGGAAGAGCTCAAGAAAGGCGATTCCCCCTTCACGGTGAACGGTTATTACCGCCTGCAGGCGACCTCAGAAAGCCTGGATGAAACCAACGAGAACAGCAGTTCATTTGTTGACCAGCGCCTGCGTGCAAAGATCACCGGCGACCTCAACGATAACGTGAGCCTGGTTTGGTACGGTGAGCTCGATTCTCCCTGGGGTGAGAAGGGAAGCTGCCAGGGTGACAATTGCGGCAAACTCAGCGCCGACGGCGTTGGCGTTGAGACCAAAAATGTCTACGCTGAACTGAAGGTGCCGAACAGCGACTGGAAGGTGCGAGCGGGCGTCCAGGGGTATGGCTTCGGCAAGTACGAGAGCCTTGTTACCAACGACGACATGAATGGCGTCTCCTTTGCGGGCAATGTTGGTATGGCCACGCTGACAGGTGGCTGGTTCAAGTGGGAAGAAAACGATAGAGATTCTGCGGACGACGTGGACTTCTACATGTTGAGTGCCGAAGTTCATCCCAGCGAGGTTTTCCACTACGGCCTTACCGGAGCTCAGATCAGCAACAGCAGTCCGGATGCTCTGAATGGTACGGCGGCTCGAACGGATGACAACTATTTCGGTGCCTACGCCGATTTTACCTTTAACAAAATGGCCTATAGCGGCTCGGTACTTTACAAAAAGTCGTCCGGGCGTGACTCTGACGCAACAGATGGCGACACGTACATGTTGAATCTGTATGCCCAGAGGCATTGGGACAATGCAAGCCTCAAGATTCACGGCATCTACATTCCGGCTGATGACAGCAGCAATGGTGCAGATCGCTTCGCGGCAAACCAGTCAGGCTGGGAGCTGAATAGCAGCAATCTGCAAATCTTCGGAACAGACTACTACTACAACAATGGTTCCCAGGGGGCCAAGTCAGTTTATGACGCAGCTTACCAGGGATATGGTCTGATGGGGCTGATGGTCTCGGGTGATCAGGAACTTTCCAACGACTACTACCTGAAGTACGGCACAGGATACTTCCGCGCTGCCGACGACGCGCCCGACAGCGCTGCTGCTCAGGCCAACGGCTCAACCCTTGGTACTGAAGTCGCTGCTCAGCTTGGTAAAAAGTTTGCCGGCGTGTATGACATCAGCCTCCGCGGTTCTTACGGTTTCATGGGAGACTTCTACGGAGATGACCCGGAGGATACCTATAAGGTCGTAGCTATGGTCAATATCAGTTACTGATCAACGTGTAATTTCATGATCTGATACAACGGCCGGGCCTTAGTCCGGCCGTTTGTCATTGAGCCGAACATGCGGAAGGTCGGCAATGATTTTGACGAAATCCTCCAAATGAGGACGCTAGCTGACCCACGCAAAGGGGCTAGCCTTTTCTACTGGGCATTATCGTACTAAAACCACCACCGGACGCCCGCCACGAAGCTGGAGGACTCGACGTCTTCCCCCTCGCGCTCACGAAGGTCCTCTGTGTTGCCCAGAAAGCGGGTGTAAGAAACACCCACGTAGGGCGCAAACTCCCTCGAAAAGTGGTATCTCAGACGGAGCCCCAGGCCCACATTATTGATGCCACTACCGACGCCCCACTCCTCAACATCGCTGAAGGCAACGAGCGTTTCGCCGCGGCCCTGCAAAATGAGCCTTTGGGTCAGCAGCCAGTCGTACTCGGCTTCAAGATCGTATGACACGTCACCGTCGTCGGTGACTCGGAGATTTGTGTCTACCTCAAACCAGTAGGGGGCAAGTCCCTGCAATCCAACAATGGCCGAATAGCGCTCCTTATTAGGGCTGGGGCCAAACGTTGTCTGGGCACCCAATCCTGTCTGTATATCCCAGAAGCGATCGAAGCGATAGCTGTACTGCACATCAAAATTTTCGATGTCGCCGCTGTCGCTGGATAGATCAGTCTCACCTTCCGTTTCGACCCAGAGCCGATTGCGATCTTTACCAATCCAGGCCTGGGCGTCCCACAGGGCCAATTCGTTGTCGCCGTCACGCTGGTATTCCATCCGGTCAAACAGAACCTGGCCAAACACCTGGTTGTCGTGTATCGGCAGCGTCCAGTCCGGTTCGGCCTGAACGCCAGTACCGGCGGCGCCGGCTCCCGAGGCAAGCGTTAAGGCTGAGGCACCCACAACCCACTTGATGCGATTCATCATAATGTTCATCCCCTATCCCGTTAAACGACCGACACGACACGAAACATGCCTGCGTCCATGTGGTACAGAAGGTGGCAATGGAAAGCCCAGTCACCCGGTGCATCCGCTGTGATCAGCGCGGATACACGCTCGCCGGGTTTGACGGAAATCGTGTGTTTGCGTGGACGATATTCACCTGCACCGGTTTCCAGTTCCATCCACATGCCATGCAGGTGAATGGGGTGATCCATCATCGAGTCGTTGACGAGGATCAATCGCAGGCGCTCGCCATGGTAGAACTTGACCGGGCCATCGACTTCAGAGAACTTTTTGCCGTCGAACGACCACATGTAACGTTCCATATTGCCGGTAAGGTGCAGTTCCACCTCGCGTTCGGCCGGGCGCTTGTCGGGCCAGCCCTCAATGCTCTGCAACTGGGAATAAGTCAGCACCCGATGGTTGGCTGTTTCAAAGCCTACACCAGGGTCATCCAGACGCGATTGCGGGCTGGAAGCCACCATGGCCGCCCCGGGACCGTGATTATCAGGGCCATGGGATATCGGCCGAGCCGCCGTCGGGACCTCATTCATCGTTGCTTTGTCCGAGCTCATCTTGTTCATTCCCGAGTCGGCGCCATTCATCATCATTTGGCCATGGGCTTTGTCGTTGCTGCCTGACATCATTTCCATCTTGCCACCCATGTCCATGCCGCTGTCCATGTTCATATCGCCGTCCTTGCCCATGGCGCCCATGCTCATCGCGCCCATGCCCATGGCGGCCATACCGCGCTCGGTTCGCGGATACATGGGCGGTACTGGCGCCTCCATTCCCTTGCGGGTGGCTAACGTTCCGCGCACATACCCCGACCGATCCTGTGACTGGGCAAACACGGTGTGAGCCGTGTCGGTTGGCTGTACAATCACGTCGTAGGTTTCCGCCACGCCAATGCGGAATTCATCCGTTTCAACGGGTTGCACTGGTTGGCCGTCAGCGGAAATAACCGTCATCGGGAGGCCCGGGACACGGACATCAAAGTAGGTCATCGCCGAGGCATTGATGAATCTCAGGCGAATTTTCTCGCCGGGACGGAACAGCCCGGTCCAGTTACTGGCAGAAGGCGATCCGTTCATCAGGTAGGTATATTCAGAAGCGGTTACATCCAGAATATCCCGGGGGCTCATTCGCATTCTGCCCCACATGCCGGCTTTGCTCCACGCAGCATCCCAGCCCATGGTTTCAACATCCTTGAAGAAGTCGCTAACGGTGCGCTGGTTGTAGTTATAGTAGCCCTCTGCCACTTTCAGGTTGCGGAATACGTCCTCGGGAGAGTCAAAGGTCCAGTCAGATAGAACCACAACGTATTCGCGATCATAGGCCACCGATTCGGGCTCGGCAGGATCAATGATAATCGGCCCATAGTGGCCTAGCTGTTCCTGAAGGCCAGAGTGGCTGTGGTACCAGTAGGTGCCATGCTGTTCGACCGGGAAACGGTACTCAAACGTTTCGCCGGGCATGATGCCGGGAAAGCTGACGCCAGGAACGCCATCCATCTGGTACGGCAGAATCAGACCGTGCCAGTGAATGGATGTTGCCTCCGGTAGCGTATTGGTGACACGCAAGATTGCCTCGCGCCCCTGTTTGAGGCGCACCAGAGGCGCTGGCAGAGTGCCGTTGATGGTGATGGGCTGTTCCGAGACTGTGCCCCCTATCTTGAGAGGTGTTCTCGCGACGGTCAGGTCGTAGATGTCAGCGCCATTACGCACGGTGTGAAATGCGTTCGTGTTGTCCAGTTGTCCTCTAGCATAGGCCGGCAACAAGCTGTCGAAACCGGCAAGAAGTCCCATCGTGGCAGCTCCTTGGATAAGGCGCCGCCTGGACATACCTGCATAGAAATGTCTATCGCTCATAGGTTGCTCCTAAAACCATGTATATACAGCTTCTCGCGTTCGTGGCTCGATTGTTGACGCTACCCGGTGCAACTGAAATCAAACTGAAAAGACGACCGGTAACCCCCCATTTTTAGGCTCTTCGTCGCTGGGTGTGGAATTCGCCCCCTGAGCTGGGCCAGGATATGACCTCCACATGGACAGGAGGTACGACATGGACGGCACGCAGATTCTGACCCTCGGCCTAGGCCTTGAAGCGCCCTGGTTGCTTAAGGACCAGCACCTGGATACCTCCGTGTCGCCCCACCGCCTGGACCTCTATGTCGAGGCCGAGCGGGGCAGCCTCTACCCCTGCCCGGAGTGCGGCAAGGCCTGCCCGGCCCATGACTTTGCCGACAAGACTTGGCGGCACCTGAACTTCTTTCAGCACCACTGCTACCTGCACGCTCGCGTGCCTCGCACCAAGTGCCCCGAGCATGGCGTCAAGCGTATTGAAGTGCCCTGGGCGCGGCCGGGCAGCGACTTCACCCTGCTGTTCGAGCAAGCCGCTATGTCGTTGGTCAAGGAGATGCCGGTGCTGGCCGTCTCCCGGCAACTGGAGATCTCCGACAAACGCCTGTGGCGCATCGTGCATCACTACGTCGGCCGCATGCTGAGTGAGCTGGACCTGGCCAACGTGACCACCGTCGGCGTCGATGAAACCGCCTCCCGACGCGGTCATCGCTACGTCACGGTATTCCTCGATATGCAGCGCAAGCAGGAACCGGTGATCTTCGCCGTCCCCGGCCACGGCAAAGACGCCATCAAGGCCTTCAGCGCCTTTCTGGCAGCGCATGGCGGTGACACCGACAACGTGGTCGAGGTCGTGTGCGACATGTCACAAGCCTTCCTCAGCGGCGTGGCCGAGCATCTTCCCAAGGCCGACATCACGGTCGACTGGTTCCATATCGTTCAGACCTTCACCAAGCGGCTGGACGAGGTGCGCAAGAAGGAACGCCGGGAGCAGGGGCATCCCAAGTCGCTGCGCTGGGCCCTGCTGAAAAGCCTCGACAACGAGAACCTGACGCCCAAGCAACTGGCGGCGCTCCAGGAGCTGGTGGCCGATCAGAGCGCCACAGCCGATGCCTGGGTGATCAAAGAGAAGCTGAGCTGGATCCAGAAGGCCCCGACGCCGCGGGCGGCTCGGTGGCGTATCACGAACTACCTCAAGGTCATGAAGGCGGCGGTCACCGAGAAGCCTCTCATTAATATCTGCCCAAAACCTGAGTATTTCATTAACTCTCAAGAACTATATCAAGCCGCAAACTCATTCAAGCGACCTCCATGCGGTCAAAATGCATATTGTAACCTCGCACGCACTTCATCTCCGCTAGCGCCATTGGCTTCTTCGCCATCCATGTAGCTCATTCCAAGTCGAACATTCTTGTTGGCGTAATAGTTAACGCCCAGTGTTGTTTGCTTACCGTCAGTTGTGGCCAGCCCCACATCACTGTATTTTCCGTCGCCATCTTCAAAACGGGCAATAACTTCCCAGGCTCCTTTGGGCGATGACGGTTTCACTCGCTTGAACGCCCCAGCCTTGTAAGGACGGCTTTCGCCGGTGACAACCCAACCAAGCTGTACGTAATAACCATCAACATCCACCTGACCTTCCTCGGAATCGAAATATTCGGCCTGGGCATGGAAGGGCCCGGAAGCGCCGGCCAATTCCAGATTAAACGTATCGACCTCATTGGCCTGAGTGTCGGCATCACGCGTGGTATAACCCGCACCAAGATGAACAACAGCATTATTCGTTTGAACGGGTGCAACCGTGCCCCGTGCGGTTACTGCCGTGTTATTGAAGTCGTCGCTGCCATCGCCGTCTGCCTCGAAATAGCCGATACCGTAGGTCCAGTTGCTGCCTTTGCCACTGAGCTGGATGCCGCCGCTGCGACCGGGGGTATAACGCTCGGTCATGGCGGATCGCTCAAGGGCCGAGATGTCTTTTGAACTCGTTAATTGTTCCAGGCCGAATGGCTCTTTCTGCTTACCAATAGTCACGGTTGCCGTCGAGCCAAATCCCAGGTAGCGAATGTACAGGTCCTCAGCGTTCCCGCCGTCGGCGCCATCACTCTCAGCCACGTTGAACTGGGCTTTGTACGCCCAGTCGCCAAAGTGGCCCTTGGCGTAGAGGCGTGCCCGGCGCACGTCGAAATCGGTAGTGTCAACACCGTTGGCGTCAGACTGCGTGGCGTCGTAATCCCATTGAAGGCGCCCGCCGAGCTGAAAAGACGCAGAATTGTCAGACGTTTTCACCTTGATACCGCTCTCGGTATCGATCACAAGGTCTTTGCCGCTGGTCGTAACAGTTCCGGCCTGTGCAGCAGAAGCGGCAGAAATCGCCAAAGCCAAGCCCAAATATTTCTTGCTCATGATCTGTCTCACCTTTTTCGGTTTGCTTGTGTGTGTTGAAGCGCGATTAAAGTCTATTTGGCAAAGATTACAGAATGGTTACAGAGAATGCATCAAAACAGGGCGCTGGTCCGGGCCGGTGACAGGTTCTGGGGCGCTAGGTGTTGCGGTCGTTTTTCGGGGGCAAGCTCAGAATGCGCCGATTTGTCTCTATAATTATGATAAACAAGAATAAATAAGATGTGGCAGGAATTTTGCTAAATCATATTTGGAGCAATGAAACCCAACCGAAGGTATCCATTATGAAGAAGCAGTTTTTCACCAAATCAGGTTTTATCAGTATCACTTTGCTTGCAGCACTTCAGGCTGCGCCCGCCATTGTTAGCGCTGACGTCAGCTCAAATGTGAGCGCCAGCAGCAACTATCTGTTCCGGGGCGTCACCCAGACAGACGGGGCTGCGGCTGTCCAGGGAGGGTTGGATTATGAGCATGCGTCGGGCTTCTACGCCGGTGGTTGGGGTTCCAATGTCGATTTTGGTGACGGCACCAGCTATGAGCTTGATCTTTATGCCGGATTCTCCGGCTCTGTGGAAGAACTGGGTTATGACGTTGGGTACATTTATTATGCGTATCCTGACGCGCCGGGCTCCATCGACTTCGGCGAACTGTACGGCGAGATCAGTTATGGCATTGCGGCCATCGGCCTGGCCTACACGATCAACAGCGACACCAGTGGTGATGGGGTGTTCGTGCAGGGGGATGCCTATTACTACGCCTCTGTTGGGGTGCCTCTGGAGGACAGCTACAGTGCCGGTGTGACGCTTGGCTATTACGACTTCGCTGATGACGGCAAGGCTTCTGTCGGCGAGGCAAGTTATTCACACGTCGCCGCCAACGTTACAAAGGATGCGGGAAACTTCGGTTCTTTCAGTGTTAACGTGGAGTACGCGGACATTGAGTCAACCGACGCGCTTGGCTCTGTCAACTCGGATGATCCGAAGTTCTGGCTGGGTTGGAGCAGGAGTTTCTGATCGGCCAAGTGATCACAAGCAATTCAGATCCAGAATAAAAAGCCGGCCCAAATGACGGGCCGGTTTTTATTTATCATGCAAGAACCCACCATCGTGCGCCTGCCTTGACGCCCGGTGACTCGACATCCTCGCCCTTACCTCTGCCCCCCCCCTGCCGCCAAAGCTCATTTCTTATCCGGTGCCTGAATTTCAAACTGTATTAAAGGTTTGTCTGTAAGGTCGCTCCGGAATCCCACGCAAAAATGCTGACTCACTGACCTCAGTCAAACAGCCAGGATGATACTGAATGAACAAACGATTGTTGTTGTGCGCGATGATAGTTCCGGGAGCCTTGGCCGTCTCTCCCATGGTGTCGGCCCAGGCACAAGAGAGTGTGTCGCTGAAAGAATATCAGCAGGCCAAAGCCAGCCAGGCTGTTTCCCTGAACCAGGCCATGGTGATGGCTTTCGAGAACAGCCCGGTATTGGCTTTGAGGCGGGCCGCGGTCTCGATACAGCAGGGACAGTTATGTTTGATATTCGATTTCTACGGCCGACTCGTCTCCACAATGAATGAAGAGTTCCCCTTTCGCTGAATTTGAAGATGAAAACTGAAACCAACCACGGCCAGACTTTTCACGACCATCATCATTTCCAGACCAAGAAAACTCGACTCGCCCTCCATCATCTGGAATGCGGTAGTCGATTTGGCCCTCAACTGCTCCGAATACAAAAAAGCCGAGGCCATCTTCATCGAACTGGAAGTATCCGGGCTCGATAAGATCAACAAAGTCTTGATCCCACATTTCCATCCACTTAATTCGCCAGCGTCCAACGACTTTACTCAAACTACCTCCTTAAAACATAACAGTGATTATACGCCCTTCAACATAACACTATTGAGCGCGCCAGCATGATTATTGATGTTATATCGCCACTCAAACAGGCATAAACCACTGTTTCTAATACCTGAATCCGTGAAGCCGGCGCCGACACTTTCCCTATCACCGCCAGCGAGCACTTTTTGATCATTCGCCCCGTGCAAGTTGGCTTTCGCAAGCCCGTTATTGCCAAAACCCACCGTG
>NZ_JBANSO010000048.1:0-10360 GCF_037070225.1 Vreelandella indica | reverse complement strand
GTAGGCGCGGTCATCATCCGCAATACGCGTCGAATCCGCGTACTCATGAGTGACAGCTACCCCTATAAAACGGCGCTATCCGATCTCGTCAGGCGGTTGGTGCCGAACTGACTGCTCGGGCGCCCCCGGCCCGACGCAATGGGGGGAAGGGGGAGGTGTGTCTGAACGACGAAAAGTGGTTAAAAAGTAGCCGATGTAAGTCGAGCCAAGAGGTGTTTAGCGGTGTTAGAGCCTGAGTGCGGTACTGGCTGAGGTGCTATGAGAAATCCAGGCTAGGCTAGGTGGTTATTCCTCGAAAGCTTCGCTACGAGCTCAATCAATTAATGAGGGGGTTATGTTGGTTTGTGGATTGATGAATTTAAGACATAAGACCAAGTCATTATAAGCCTCTAATCATATCCAGGTGAGTGCCCTAAACTGTGGGACACGCCATTCCCTGTTGGCCTCGCTGTCTATCGCAGGCTTGCCAAAACACTCCAATGACCAAAGGTATCCTCATGGAAATTCAGCGCAATGGCTCCAAGTCATCTGCCCAAGGCCCTAAAGAATATTTTACTGGGACAGTGCGTATTGATTCGCCTTTCCAGGCCCCAGAGCCAGCTAAAACCGGCGGAGCTATCGTTACTTTCGAACCTGGAGCCCGTACGGCTTGGCATACCCATCCACTAGGGCAAACACTGATTATTACTGCAGGTCTGGGTTGGGCTCAGCGGGAAGGTGAGCCAAAACAAGAACTCCGCCCAGGCGACGTAGTGTGGTTTGGACCAGACGAGATGCATTGGCATGGCGCCACGGATAGCAACGCTATGACGCATATCGCGATCGCTGAATCGGAGAATGGTTCGCCCGTCACTTGGATGGAAAAAGTAGCGGATGAGGATTATCTCAGCAGCGTTTCTTAAGCAAAGAACCAACTAGAGTCATTACTTTATTTAGAAGGAGAACTCACAATGGAAGGTATCAAGGATAAAGTCGTTGTCATCACAGGGGCTAGCAGTGGTCTTGGCGAAGCGACCGCACGCCGATTGGTGAATGGGGGCGCAAAGGTAGTGCTCGGCGCGCGTCGTATGGAGCGTTTACAGGCGCTGGCCCAGGAACTCGGTCTGGATGATCAGGCGGTGGTTAAGACCGATGTCACCCAGCGGGATCAGGTGGAAGCGCTGGTGGAGCGCGCCATTCAGTTGCATGGCCGTATCGATGTCATGCTCAATAATGCCGGTGTGATGCCGCATTCGCCTTTAGAGCGCCTGAAGGTCGAAGAGTGGGATCAAATGATCGACGTCAATATCAAGGGTGTGCTGTATGGCATCGCGGCAGCAATGCCGCCTATGACCGTCCAAAAGAGTGGGCAGATCATCAACGTTTCATCGGTCGCTGGCCATAAGGTTGGCCCTGGCAGTGCTGTTTACGCGGCCACTAAGCATGCCGTTCGTGTCATCTCCGAAGGACTGCGCCAAGAGGTCAAACCTTACAATATCCGTTCGACGATTATCTCGCCTGGCGCTGTCGATACAGAACTACCGAATAGTATCTCGGAAAATGACGTGTCCGAGGCGATCCATGATTTTTACGAACAGTATGCGATACCCGCCGACTCGTTCGCGCGCTCAGTAGAATTCGCCATGAGCCAGCCTGAGGACGTGGATATTAACGAGATTCTGTTCCGGCCAACCAGCCAAGTGCTATAAACAAGATAGGAAATGCTATGACTATTCCCGTTCTCACCTTGAACAATGGTGTTGAGATGCCTGCCTTCGGACTGGGCGTTTATCGCTCTCGTCCTGAGGAAACCACTGGTGCGGTATTGTCTGCGTTTGAGGCGGGCTATCGCCATGTCGATACTGCCGCCGCTTACATGAATGAACAGCAGGTGGGTGAAGCGTTCCGATCAAGCGGTCTCGCTCGCTCAGACGTGTTCATCGAGTCCAAACTCTGGCTTTCAGATTATACCTATGACGGCGCGATGCACGGGTTCGAACGTTCGCTGCGCAAGCTGGGCATGGAACACGTCGATCTCTATCTGCTACACCAGCCAGCCCCGACTGAATTCGAACGCACTTTGGGGGCATGGAAGGCGCTCTGTGAAATCGTGAAAAGTGGCCGTGCTCGTGCAGTTGGCGTCTCGAACTTCAACGAAGAAGAGCTTAAGCGCATCATTGATGAGACCGGCGTGGTTCCTGCGGTAAACCAAGTGGAGCTGCATCCGTTCTTCACTCAGAAGAAGCTGAGTCAATTTCATCTGGGGCAGGGCATTCTGACTCAAGCCTGGTCGCCAATTGGCGGCGTCAATCGTTACTTTACAGAAGACCCTAAGCCGGAAGACGACCCGCTGACGCATCCCACAATCATACGGATTGCTGATCAGCACGGTAAATCACCGGCCCAGGTAATCCTTCGGTGGCATATCGAATTGGGCCACTCAGTGATCCCCAAGTCGGTTCACACTGAACGGATAAGGGAGAATTTCGATATCTTCGATTTTTCACTTTCCACCGAAGAGGTTGCTTTGATCGATGCACTTAATACTGGCCGCCGTGGCGGGCCGGACCCCAAATCGCTCAGTACTAAAACGGTAAGTTTTTCAATACCGGAGTGATGCCGTCGTTTAGATAGAAGAGAAGAACCGAGCTTTGCTCGGTTCAGGCTAATAATGGCACGGAGAGAGAACTAGCTCGATTTTTTGAGCGTTTCAGCAAAAATCTCACCGGAAATTGCCCAGTTGTCCATGGACACGTCATTGAAAATGACATAAACGTATTGCGGGTCGATGTTGCCATGCTGAGCAATCGCATCGGTGACGGCTTTAGCAATAGCAGGTTTGGCTTCGTCACGGCCATCAAACATCTGAATATTTACGACTGGCATGGTGAATCCTCTTGGGTTGTGAACGGTGTGCTTCATCGAGCTTGCTGCTCAAGAAAGCAGTTTAGTTCTGCCCTAAAGGTTGATAAACACGCTACAACCTGATTCAGAGTAGCGCTAAATTCTACAATCAGCCGAAAATATTCTGATCTGCCAACGAAACCAGTTCATCGATAATAAAGCGAACGCTCGGTAGCCGTTGATATGAGCGTGGCCAAATAATATTAAGGTCTGTAGGGGAGGGGGCGAATTCAGCGAGGATCGTCACCAACTTTCCCTGAACGATAAAAGGCCTTAATAATGCCTCTGGAAACTGGACGATCCCGCGCCTGCCATGCAGGCATCCATCATGGCGTCGCCATCGCTTATTTGATGAAAAGGTGGTGGATGGAACCTCATTTCTTGTCCATCTTCGTCTTTGACTCGCCAACTCAACGGTGACCCACCGCGCCAAGCCATTAAGCAGCGGTGTTGACTGAGCGCCTGTAAGTTCTGTGGGGTTCCATAGCGTTCAAGGTAGCTAGGCGATGCACAAAGCACGAGATGCTGGTCATTGAGTTTCTTGGCGACCAGGTCGGCACTGTCCTTCAAGGCACCATAGCGGATGGCGAGATCAAATCCGGCATCCAGCGGGTCAATGATGCGATCATTGAAGGTGAGGGTAAGCTTCAGGTGCGGATAACGCTCGGTCATGCCTAACAAAATTGGCATCATCACAGACCGACCAAAGGCGGCGGGCATATCAATCCGCACTGTGCCAGATGGTTCTCTCAGCTTTGAGCGTAGCGAGTTTTCTGCTGCCTGCAGTGTATCGGGAGCGCTTTGACAGCTGGCAAAATAGGCTTCCCCTTCCGTGGTAAGGCTTAGCTTACGCGTGGTGCGATAAAGTAATTTGGTAGCTAAGTGCTGTTCCAGCTTAGAAACACTTTTTCCTAGCGCCGATTTAGAAATGCCCAGTTCATTGGCTGCCGCGGTAAAGCTTTCCGCTTTGGCAACGGCAACAAAATAGACAATGGCACGTGGATTGTCAGAAAAAACTGGGCTGCTCATGATAAGTGATCCTATTTTGCTAGGCGGACGGTAATACACATTACGAACAAGCAGTAATGGATAAACAAGATTTATTCGCCAGTTTAAAAGTCATCCCAGTACGGCGGATCACCGAAATATCCGTCTAAAAAGTCGATAAAACACCTCACCTTACTCGCCAATAGTTTACGGTGCGCATAAACGGCATAAAGACCTAGAGGAGCTGGTTCGCACTCAGGAAGAATCACTTTTAGGCTGCCCTTGGCAATCGCCTCGCCGGAAATAAAGGTCGGCTGAATAGCAATGCCAGCCCCCTGAATAGCGGCTTTGGTCAACACATCGCCATTGTTACTGATCAAGTCCCCCTCTTGGTGCCGTCCAGCGGTTGGGAGCCACTCTGTGGCGGGCAATCCCATATCATGCTCCAAATAGCTATAACGCAGGTATCGATGTTGCTTAAGTTCACTGGGGCTTGTAGGGGTGCCATGGCGGGCTAAATAGTCAGGGGAGGCGCATATCACCAGTCGCACGGGGGCAATAAACTTAGCGATCAGGGAGGAGCTTTTCAAATGTCCAATGCGTAAAGCGATATCAAACCCTTCCTCCACGATATCCACTTTTCTATCGTTCAATTGTAAGTCGATACTAACGGCCGGGTGTGCCTGCTGGAAGTCAGCCAACAGTGGTGCTAAATGCAGTGTCGCGAAGGAAACAGGAGCGCTAATCCGCAAACGACCCCGCGCGCCTTCTTGCAAGTCATTGAGCTGACTGTCCATATCGTCAATGTCATCTAGCACCTGCTGGGCATGCTCAAAGTAACGAATGCCCGCTTCTGTAAGATGCACTTTTCGGGTTGTGCGGTTCAACAAGCGCACGCCCAGGCGCTCTTCCAACTGAGACACATATTTACTGACGAGCTGAGGCGACATTTCAAGACGCTCGGCGGCCTGGGTGAAGGTTCCTTCGCTAACCACGTTGACGAAAGCTCTCATGGCATCAATACGATCCATTCGTTTCCCTATCCCTGACGGAAATAAAGATTATCAACGTTTTGTTGTTAATCATGCAACATCTTCATCCTTATTGTTTCTTCATGACGCGAGTAAAGTGCGTTCATCAGTAACGCAAAGCTTGTTAAATAAACGACATTCGCTATTCGAGGAACAGCTCATGAAAAACCAATTCGCACACACATTATTTAATTCCACTGGCGGCTACGCGGCCCTGGCTTTAAGACTACCGGTCGGTCTGATATTAGCGGCACACGGTGCGCAGAAACTATTTGGCTGGTTCGGAGGCTACGGCTTGGAAGGCACCGGGCAATGGATGACCAGTATCGGCCTTGAACCCGGCTATGCCATGGCATTACTGGCAGGGAGCGCCGAGTTTTTGGGAGGGATCGCTTTATTCCTGGGGCTGCTAACACGTCCTGCCGCAATTGTGACAGCTGTGACTATGTTGGTCGCTATTTTCAGCGTCCATTTGAGTAACGGTCTGTTCCTAACAAACAACGGCTACGAATATGCACTCACACTTTTCGCTGCCACCACCGCATTAGCGATCCAAGGGGCAGGACGCTTGTCAGTCGATAGTTTGCTGCAGTCGCAGCTCTTTCATGGTCGCCAATAACCTAGCATACCGATCGCCCCGCCGTATTGACGGGGCTTATTTTGGAGGAAGGAGATTACTATGTTGGTTAACGGAACATGGCAAGAAAACTGGCACCCTGTTCAGGCTAAAGACGAAGAGGGGCGGTTTATTCGCCAATTATCGTCTTTTCGCCACTGGATCACGCCAGACGGCTCGCCTGGTATAACAGGTAAGGGGGGCTTTAAAGCCGAAAAAGACCGCTATCACCTCTACGTTGCTTATATTTGCCCCTGGGCTTCCCGCACGCTGATGGCGCGCCAGTTGAAAGGGTTAACGGGTCTGATCAGCGTAACGGTCGTTAACCCCAAGTTAACAGACCAAGGCTGGCAGTTTGGCGGCTATCCCGGTGCTCATGATGATAGCCTTAACGGTGCCCATTATCTGCATGAGCTGTATTCTCAAGCCGACTCAACCTACACCGGTCGAGCCACCGTGCCCGTTTTGTGGGACAAGAAAACACGCACCATTGTCAGCAATGAGTCAGCTGACATTCTGCGCATGCTCAACACTGCGTTCGACGCGCTTGGCCAGCAAGGGCCGAATCTGTACCCGGCAGAGTTAGCCGACGACATCGATGCGTTGAACGAGGTTATCTATCAAAACCTCAATAACGGTGTCTACCAAGCAGGGTTTGCATCGTCTCAGCAGGCGTACGAAGAGGCGTATGACAAGGTGTTTCTAACCTTGGATGAACTCGAAACGCGCTTATCTGATGGACGTTCTTATCTCTTCGGCGAACGGCTAACGGAAACCGATGTGCGGCTGTTCGTGACCTTGATCAGGTTTGATGCTGCCTATCACGGGCTCTTTAAATGCAATCGAAATACACTTCAAGCCATGCCTTACTTGCACGCTTTTATGCAGCGTATCTATGTGATGAATGGTATCGCCGAGACGGTCAATATTGAGCACATCAAAGCCGGGTATTACTCCATCAAAGCGCTGAACCCCAGCGGCATTGTGCCGGTAGGCCCTGCCATCATTTGATTTTAAAAAATTAATGAATAGGACTATGGCCGCGTTTTGTTACCCATAAGTCTTCAGTAACCACGAGGAAACGATGATGAACACCTCACCAGATATTTTATTCCTCTCCCACGGCGGAGGGCCTCTGCCCCTATTGGGCGATCCAGATCATCAGGAAATGGTCGAATCGCTGAAAGGGATCGCCAACGTGATTAGCAAGCCATCGGCTATTTTGGTCATTAGCGCACACTGGGAAGCGTCTGTACCCACGATCACGGCAGGAGCTGCCCCGGAACTGATCTACGACTATGCGGGCTTCCCACCTGAAGCTTATCGAATTCAGTATCCCTGTCAGGGTGAGCCTGCGTTGGCACAACAGGTGAGTCGGGCGCTTGAAAACGCCGGTATCCCAGCCCAGCAAGATACTCAACGGGGCTTTGACCATGGCGTGTTTGTCCCGCTCAAAATCATGTATCCAGAGGCCGACATTCCCTGTGTACAGCTTTCGTTGGTTAATAACCTTGCCGCTGATACTCACCTTGCCATCGGCCAAGCGCTCAAATCTCTGGAGCGCGAGAACCTGCTGGTGATTGGTTCGGGTTTTTCATTCCACAACATGCGGGAATTCTGTAGCCCTATCACGCAAGACAGCCAAGCGAAAAATAAGGCTTTTGAAGACTGGCTAGTGACGACGTGCTCCAGCCAAGACATCGATGAAGCAGAGCGTACCCGTCGCTTGGCTAACTGGGATAAGGCCCCCCATGCACGCTTCTGTCACCCTCGGGAAGAGCACCTTCTGCCCCTACATGTCTGTTATGGGTTAGCGGGCAGGCCGAGTGATAAACAGTTATCAGCCACAATATTGAGCAAGGCATCAGGCATGTTCTATTGGTCACGAAAGAGTGCCAAGTAAATCGTTGATAAGAGCGCTGAATGGGAGGTTCTCTACTCTGAGAACATCTCAAACATAAGCCCCCGCAACCAGCGATCGCCAAGGTCTTGGTGAAAGCGGCGGTGCCAGAAAAGGTTGATAGGAATCTCGGGGAATGCCAGAGGGTGCTCACGAACGGCTAGTCCAAATCGCGCTCGTGTCGCCTCGGCCAGGTCGACCTGGATTCAAACATTAAGCGCACCACCTACGGTTTTTAGCGCACCTGAATACTCTCCTAGCATAATGCGGATGCTGCCTTTATTGGTTGGATTCAGGCTTTAGGAGTCAGAACTGTTCGTTGGTTCTTCAGGGTTAAGCTGCTGCACTTCTTTCAGTAGACTCATTAAGGTGCGGTATTTCTCTGGGCCTAATGCCTGCTGTATTTTTTTGTACTGGCTGGTCATCTCTACCCGCATTTCATCAAACAGTGCGTTACCTTCATTGGTCAACGTCACACACAGGCGGCGCTGATCCGTTTCTGGTTTCCAACGCTTAACTAGGCCGTTTTGTTCCAGCCGAACGAGTACACCGGTTAAGCTAGGTGGCAGGATACAGGCGAGTTTTGCAAGTCGGTGGCTTTCGAGGGTTTGCTCTTCTGACTGCCACAGAATACGAATGACTCGCCACTGCTGTTCGGTGATATTGTTACGGTTGAGATGCGGCCTGAAAAATTCCATCGCGGATTCTCTAGCCTGCATTAACGCTAATGTTAAAGAGGGTGAAGTGGTTATAGTTTCCCGGACACACAGACGCAGATAATATTATCTGCCCATCAAGGTGTGTGCCATGAGTCAGAAAAAAAGCAATTCGTATACAGCCGAGTTTAAAGAAGCCGCCGTCAAACTAGCGGTGGAATCCGATCAACCGATCGCCCAGTCGGCGCGCGAGTTGGGCGTTAACGTCAACACGCTGCATACTTGGATCGATAAATTCCATGGCAAGCAGACGAGTGATTCGAGTAGTGCGGTTGACGACAAGCACCTATATGAAGAGTTGAAGCAACTCCGGCGTGAGAATGCTCGGCTGAAGGAAGAGCGGGAACTGTTAAAAAAGGCGGCGGCCTTCTTCGCCAAAGAATCGAACTGAGGTACGGCTTCATCGAGGAGCATCGGGGCACGTTCAGCACTGCCCTGATGTGCCGAGTGTTTGAAGTCTCTCGCAGTGGCTATTACGAGTGGCGAACTAGACCGTCCAGCCAGCGAGTCCGGGATGATCAGGCGTTGAAGGCCAGTATTCGTGAACATCATAAAAAAAGCCGCTCAACCTATGGAACACGGCGTATTCAAAAGCAACTGGCTGAAGACGGAGAAACCGTCAGCCGCCGTCGAATCGGTCGATTGATGGGTGAAGAGGGCCTTGAATGCAAGATGCGGCGCAAGTTCAAAGCGACGACCAATTCAAAGCATAACAAGCCGGTAGCCGCGAACCTGCTGAATCGTAACTTCACGGCATCAGAGCCTGATCAGGCTTATGTCGGTGATATCACCTATATCCCGACACGGGAGGGCTGGCTGTACCTAGCCGTCTTCATTGACCTTTGCTCACGAGCGGTCGTCGGATGGTCCATGGATAGCCGGATGCCGGCAGCGTTGGTGAACGACGCGCTGACCATGGCGATCTTTAAGCGTCGGCCAGCAGCCGGTCTGCTGGTTCACAGTGACCGTGGCAGCCAGTATGCCTCGGATAGTTTCCAGGGCTTGCTCAAGCAGCATGAGTTCAAGTGCAGCATGAGCCGCAAGGGTAACTGTTGGGACAACGCCCCGTCAGAAAGCTTCTTTCATACTCTAAAGACCGAGTTGGTGTATCACGAGGACTTTAAGACGCGAGAGGAAGCGAGGCAGGCGATCTTCGAGTATATCGAGGTATTTTATAATCGGGTGCGGCTGCACTCCAGCAACGACTATATGAGTCCAGCGGACTATGAATCGAGGCTACGTGCAGCCGCTTAAAAAAGTGTCCGGAAAACTGTTGCCAGATCAGGGAGTAGGTCGTGCCATGTTGTGCCTTATGAACATTAGCCACCAGGACTACTAGCCTGGTGGCTTAGGGAGTCTTATTTGATTCCCATACACATATATTTAATTTCGAGATAGTCCTCAATACCGTAGTGAGACCCCTCGCGACCGACACCTGAAGCCTTGATGCCGCCAAAAGGCGCAACTTCTGTTGAGATAATACCTTCGTTAATACCTACCATACCATACTCAAGTGCCTCCCTAATGCTCGAATGCTATATGGGCTGGAACCTGGAATACGCTAAGCGCATGTTACCCAAGCTGGAACGCTTTGAGCCTCGGTGGCTCGAAGAGCCCGTGCTGGCCGACGATATCGATGGCTATGCTGAACTGAATCAGCTCACCAGCATACCGATCTCTGGGGGAGAGCACGAATTCACTCATTATGGCTTCCGACAGTTGTTGGAGAAGCGCGCCATATCGGTGATTCAGTACGATACCAACCGTGTTGGCGGCATCACTGCTGCACGCAAGATCAACGCCCTTGCCGAATCGTTCAGTATTCCTGTAATCCCGCATGCAGGACAGATGCACAACTACCATTTGACTATGTCGACGCTGGCCTCGCCAATGTCCGAGTTCTTCCCAGTTCATGACGTTGAGATCGGCAACGAGCTCTTCTACTACCTCTTCAAAGGCGATCCCGAGCCGGTGAATGGCTTCATTGATCTCGACGACGACGTGCCAGGTCTTGGTCTGACACTCAACCACGATCATTTTGATCAGTTCAATATCACCGAATGAGGCCAAGCATGAGATTGATCCAGTGCATCCATGATGGCACCCCATACGCCGCCCTAGTCGAGAACGCCGAACAGGTTCGCTTGCTTAATACCGACACCTATACCCTGGCCCGCCGTGCCATCGCTGCGGGGCACTCGTTGACTGAAGCCATCGAAGCCGCTGC
>NZ_JBANSO010000047.1:0-10754 GCF_037070225.1 Vreelandella indica | reverse complement strand
GCTGACGAACCAAAGTGTCGAGCTTATGACGAACCTGTTCCGGTGCGCGGGGATCATGAAGCACGGCGGCCAAGCGGCGTGTCAGGCGATGCTGTTTATCGACTTCACGAAGCAGGAGTAATCCGGCGTCCGACGTAATGTGGCCCCCCGGAGAAGTCGGCTTCAATTTGGCGGCGTGAGAGTGGCGAGAAGGTCAGCTTTTCAGGTACCATTTTGGAAGCGGCTGTTGGTGCTTGATGGATTGGTTAGATTCTTGAAATCATAGCACTTTCAGCCGCTTCCTTTTATACCCTGTGAGAAATCCAGGTTAGGTGAACGTAAACCTGCTGACTTCGCGATAAGAGATTGACGCGTTTACAGAGCAGGAACATGTCGATACGATTTCCCAGGGATATCTGGGCTATGAACGTATTGGCGGCTATGAAGAGCTTCATGAGCACCTGGGAGTTAGCGTTTCAGACCCTAATGCGACCACCTATCGCCCTGTGCTGGCAATTTTTGCCACTGCGTTACTCATCGATTTTTCTGCCAGTTGGGAGGTTCAGTGCATAATATTCACTGCACGCGTGCTAGAGTATGCCGTAGCCACAGCGATCATACCCCCGGGTCTGCAAAAGCTGCAGGGCGTAGCGAGCTTTAGCGCCATGTTTCTCAACTATGACCTGCACGCCCAGCGCCAAGTCCCCTTCAGTTACGTTTACCTTCACGCCTAGATACTTCCGAAGCTACTAATTGCTGGCCGATACGCTTATCTGGCTGGCTGCGCCACTGGCGCTATTCGTTGGCACCGTGTGACAGGTTCTGTCTTTAAAGCGATATACCTCGATAAACGTGAGCTCAAGTGCGCCTGTGTCGGCAACAGTAATACCCATTAAGCTTTGTATCGCTCACCGAAAACCTAATGATGATGGGAATGAGGCTATGGATACCGCTTGGGTAATTATCGCCTACTTTTTGCGAGGCGCTTGATCAGGATCATATTTCCCTCCGATGCTGTTCAGGTTGCGTTCAGACAAATCATCCATGCTGTTATTGGGGTTATTTATTTGATTTTTCCCAAACCAACGGCCTTAACTGCTGTTGGCTCTTTGGGCGAGTTACTGAGGTGATTATGAGTAACAGTACAAGTAGTCGTTTGCTGATGTTGTGGGTGCCACTTGCTGGGTTTGTCATTTGGGCGGGATACCTGATTGGAACCGAGCACCGTCTCCACCTATTTCAGTTCTTACCTTTCCTCTTTTTGGCAGCATGCCCACTGATGCATATTTTCATGCATAAACACCACGGCGGTCATAAGGACAAAATAGACAAGGACTGAACCACTCTATATATACATGTACGCGCCTGGGAGAAAGACCATGAAAACGACACAACAAGAGCACCGCTTGGGTGTTTCCAAAAACACACTGGTGACTCGGAATTTAAAAATCAAGCCTAGTAAATCCAAACGCATTGAAGAAGCGCTGTCAGATATCGACCGACTCTATGGAATGGATAAGGTGGTCTACAACGAGAAAAACCGAAATATCAGCCTTGCTTACGATGCGCTGAGGCTCTGCATCGATGACGTTGAAAAAATTCTCAAGCTCCATGACATACAGGTCAGCGCTGATCGGTGGAACCGCTTTAAGAAGGAGTATTACCGTTTCGTCGATCAGAACGTTAAAGACAACGCTAAACAGGAACCTTGGAGCTGTCATTAATAGTCATAACGGCTACATGACACAACCAGGAGCAAGACTAGCTAGTTTAGGGTAAGAGCTGCTTGCCTGTGGCCTCGCAAAATCAGACCTTCCGTTAGTCATTTGCCATGTGGCTGCACATAGGTTCTATTTTTAATTTATATAGCATCAAAAAACACCGCACAGGAGTCCTCGGCAGTTATTGCTGCTGTGGTTGCCGTTAATACAAGGAGTCGCTTTCATGGTTGGGCAGGATAGAACGCCACAATATAAAGAAAACAGTCTTTCGTTGGTCGGTGCCGTTGCATTAGGCACCGGCGTGATGATTGGGGCCGGTATTTTTGCGCTAACCGGCCAAATGGCCGAAATGACTGGTCGGCTATTTCCTCTAGCCTTTCTGGCCGCTGCCGTCATTGTCTCTTTCAGCGCTTATTCTTACGTTAAAATGTCCAATACCTTCCCATCAGCAGGTGGGATTGGCATGTATTTACAGAAAGCGTATGGCCCGACGCTTCCCACCGCCTTTCATGCCCTCCTGATGTATTTTTCCATGGTGATCGCACAGAGTTTTTTGGCGAGAACGTTTGGTTCCTACACGCTTGAGTTGTTTGACCTGGGGGATCGTTCACTATTTGTGCCCCTACTCGGGGTTGGTTTACTGCTAATAGCCTTTTTGATCAATTTATCCGCCAACCGCTTGATCGAGACCGTCGCCTCGGTGCTCGGATTTATCAAAATAGGTGGCATTATAGTGTTTGGTATTGTCGGCGTGTTTATTGCCGACTCCATCGAAATGGGTGCTGGCAACGATGCACCTACGCCTACGATAACGGGCTTTTTAGGTGCTACGGCGCTCGGCATACTGGCATTTAAAGGCTTCACGACGATTACCAATAGTGGTTCGGAGCTTAAAGATCCTAAGCGGAATCTTGGCAAAGCTATCACGATCTCGATTGCGCTATGCGTGGTGATCTATGCCCTTGTCGGTTTTGCCGTTGCCAGCAACCTATCTTTGCCTGAAATTATCGAAACCCAAGACTACTCCCTGGCCGCCGCTGCCCGTCCCGCACTGGGTGAAGCGGCAGTTGCGTTTACCGTCATTCTCGCCATGTTGGCAACGGCGGGCGGTATCATCGCCAGCGTCTTTGCCGTTTCACGCATGCTCGCCATGCTGACAGAAATGAAGCTGGTTCCTCACCGCCATTTCCACATGCCCGGCAGTGTACAAAAGCATACACTGGTGTACACTATCGTATTTGGCTTAGTGCTCACCGCTTTTTTTGACCTGAGCCGCATCGCAGCATTAGGCATCATTTTCTACCTGATCATGGATATGGCCATCCACTGGGGTGTGCTTCGTCATCTCAAGGACAGAGTGGGGGCTAATCCTGTTATTCCTAGCATTGCCATACTACTAGATGCTGTCGTGTTAATCGGCTTTTTATGGGTAAAAGCCATCTCGGACCCCATGGTGCTCATCGTTGCTGGCGTAGTAATGGCTACTCTTTTACTCGGCGAATGGATTTTCCTATCCAAACGCGACGCTTCAAACGATAGCGAGCACTCTCACACTCATTAACGTTAATAGCGTTATAGGAGGTACCAAATGGACGTTAGAACCTTTGGTGAATTGATCGATTGGACCCGTCAGTTACACGAGCATCTTGCAGCTTGCCTTGCTCATTGCGCCGATATACACGAAGAAGAGCGCGCTCGCATGTTGCTCAATTACTTAGCTGCACAGGAAGCGGAAATGCAGCGCGTTGTGGCGCGCTTTGAACAGACTGCTGACGCGAAAGCATTAAAAACCTACGTTTATGACTATTTGGAGCATAAACCTATCCGTACGCATCGTACCTGCGATGCGCCCTATTCCACGCTAAGTGTTGACGACATTTGCCGAGAGGTTTTTGATTTCCATGAACAAACGATAAACCTTTATCGAACCCTCGTTGGCAAAGCGGAAATTCCTGAGGCTAAAGAGCTCTTAGATTCCCTTTTAGCACTTGAAGAGCACGAAGCCATGCGCCTTGTTCGCCAAACGGGGAGAATGAACGATGTCTGAAGACCATAACGAGACAAAGGTGAAAGACCCTGTTTGTGGCATGGACGTTGATCCCCATACCTCCCGCCACCGTGCCGATCACGCGGGTAAGACTTGGTACTTCTGCTCAGAAAAGTGTCAGGAAAAGTTTATTGCCAAGCCTGATGCGTATCTTGAGCCAAGCAAACAGTCACAAGCGTCAGTACCCTCGGGGTCTATTTATACTTGCCCGATGCACCCAGAAGTTCGACGAGAAGGCCCAGGCGACTGTCCAATCTGTGGCATGGCGCTGGAACCTGAGACCGTCTCTGCTGACACCGGCCCTTCGGACGAACTCAAGGACATGACCAGGCGTTTCTGGATCGGCCTAGTACTGACCCTCCCCGTGTTTGCCCTAGAAATGGGTGGCCACGTGTTTGGCCTTATGCATTTTATTTCCCAGCAAACCTCTAACTGGATTCAACTGCTGCTGGCAACGCCGGTAGTCGTCTGGGCAGGTTGGCCATTCTTTGTACGCGGATGGCGTTCGCTAGTGCATCGCAGCCTTAATATGTTCACGCTAATCGCGATCGGTACCGGCACCGCGTTGCTCTACAGTTTGCTGGCCACCCTCACACCGGGCATCTTTCCCGACGCCTTCCGTCAAGCCGATGGTTCGGTGGCCGTTTATTTCGAAGCAGCGGCAGTGATTGTCGTTTTAGTTTTACTGGGACAAGTATTAGAGCTACGCGCTCGTGAAAAAACCTCTGGCGCTATTCGTGCTCTGCTCGACTTGGCGCCTGCTACCGCTCGACGCCTTGATGATCAGGGCAATGAGGAAGATATCTCTCTTGACCAGGTTCAGGTAGGGGATCGTCTCCGGGTGCGCCCCGGCGATAAGGTGCCATTAGATGGCGAAGTGATGGAAGGTCGCTCCAACGTTGACGAATCCATGGTTACCGGTGAACCACTAGCGGTGAAAAAGGAAGTCGGCGATGGCGTCATTGGCGGCAGCATCAATGGTCAAGGATCCTTTGTCATGCGCGCTGACAAGGTGGGCCAGGACACGATGCTGTCGCAGATTGTGCAAATGGTCGCCAGCGCCCAGCGCAGCCGCGCACCCATTCAAGGGCTTGCCGACAAAGTCGCCAGCATCTTTGTACCCGTCGTTATTCTCATTGCTGTTGTGGCTTTCATCGCCTGGTCATTGTGGGGCCCTACCCCGCCGATGGCGTTTGGCCTTATTGCGGCGGTTAGTGTTCTGATCATTGCCTGCCCGTGCGCGCTAGGTCTTGCTACCCCCATGTCAATTATGGTCGGTGTAGGGCGCGGTGCCCAGTTAGGCGTGTTGATTCGCGATGCCGAAGCTCTTGAACGTCTAGAGAAGGTCGACACCGTCGTCGTCGACAAAACCGGCACGCTTACCGAAGGCAAACCACGAGTGACCGAGTTGATTCTCACTGAAGGCATTGCTGAATCGGAGCTTTTGCGCTTGGCAGCTAGTCTTGAGCGAGGCAGCGAGCACCCCTTGGCCCATGCAATAGTCGAAAAGGCTAAAGAGGCAGAGGTAAAATTAACAGAAGCGTTGGACTTCGAGGCTCCCAATGGCATGGGCGTTATAGGCCAGATAGATGGCAAGCGTATTGCCCTGGGCAACCGGCTATTGATGGAAAGCGAGGGCGTTAACACCCAGTCTCAAGACACACATGCCGATCAATTGCGCAGCGACGGTGCTACTGTCATCTTTGCGAGCATCGACGGGAATTTAGCTGGGCTGCTCGCCATTGCCGATCCGGTCAAGGAAACCACCGAAGAAGCCATTCGTTCACTCCAGGCTGACGGCATTCGAGTGGTGATGCTGACAGGCGATAATCGCACCTCCGCCAACGCTGTGGCACGTCGGCTAGGCATTGATGAGGTCGAAGCTGAAGTGCTTCCAGAGGATAAAGGCCGAGTGATTCAGCGTCTCCGTGATGAAGGGCGCATTGTTGTCATGGCCGGCGACGGCGTGAACGATGCACCTGCGCTGGCTACAGCGGATGTCGGCATTGCCATGGGAACCGGCACCGATGTGGCGATAGAAAGCGCTGGGGTTACTCTACTGCGAGGAGATCTTACCGGTATTGCCACGGCGCATAAGCTCTCAAAAGCCACCATGCGTAATATTCGCCAAAATCTCTTTTTTGCCTTTGCTTACAACGCGGCAGGCATCCCCATTGCCGCAGGGATTTTGTACCCCTTCACAGGTATGCTGTTATCACCGATTATCGCGGCGGCGGCGATGTCACTCTCTTCAGTGAGCGTGATTGGCAATGCTTTACGACTTAGGATGATTGCTATTAAGTAACAATATCGGCGCTCATGCCTAGCCTATGGAATCAATCTTGAATTTCGGCCTGTTAAGCAGCCTCGTTACGGTGGCCACATCGAGCGGTTGCTGGGCTCTCTTCTCAAAGAGATCCATAACCTGCCTGGGACGACCTTTTCCTCCATTAAAGAGAAAGAGGGGTACGATCCAGAGAAGCACGCGGCCATGACGAAAAGCGAGTTTGAAGAGTGGCTGGTGACGTTGATTTGTAAGGTTTACCACCAGCGTCTTCATTCTGGGATTGGTATGTCACCGATGCGGAAATGGGAAGTCGGTGTGTTTGGCAATGCCGATGTGCAGGGAGTGGGCTTAGCGCCACGGCCTGCTGATAGACTTTCTGTACTGCTCGATTTTTTGCCCAGCTTTCAGCGCACGATCCAGACTTTTGGTGTGACCATCGATGGCATGAACTATTACGATGAGGCGCTCAGGCCATGGATCAATGCCAAAGATCCAGACACGCCGAACAAGAAACGCACCTTTGTGTTTCGGCGTGACCCTCGTGACATTAGCGTCATTTGGTTCAAAGACCCGGAGCTCGGGCAGTATTTTCGTGTGCCCTTTGCCAATCTCGCTCTCCCCTCAATGAGTGTTTGGGAGCATGCCCAGGCCAAAGCACGCCTTCGCCAGGAAGGCAGGAGTTCGGTCAATGAGTCTGAAATTCTACGCGCTATTAGTGAACTGCGAACCCATGTGGAGGAGTCGCAAGCACGTACCAAGCGAAGTCGCCGTCAGGCACAACGACGTAAAGAGCATGAGAAAAAGGTGAACCGCCCCGGCTTTACCGGAGACTCCATATCTTGAGAGGATGGAGTTATGAACTCCCCAAAACGATATTCCCCAGAAGTCCCGGAGCGAGCTGTTCGATTAGTCCTTGAACAGCAAGGCGAATACCCGTCCAAGTGGGCGGCGATCTGCTCCATTGCCAGCAAGTTCGGCTGCACACCAGAGACTTTGAGAGCCTGGTGCAAACGCACAGAACTCACGCAGGAAGACAGCTCGGTTAACCTGTCTGAACATGAACGACTCAAGTAGTTAGAGCGTGAAAACATCGAATTGAAGCGTGCCAATGAAATTCTCCGTAAGGCGGCTGCTTTTTTCGCCCAGGCGGAGCTCGACCGCAAACCCAATTGATGGTGTCATTTATCGACGAGCATCGTGCTCAGTTCGGGGTCGAGTCGATTTGTAGTCAACTGCCAATCGCCCCATCGACGTATTACCACCACAAGGCACTTGAAGCTGATCCTGAACGGCGGGCAGACCGGTATCGGCAGGATGCGTTTCTTACCGCTAGATTCAGCTCGTGTGGGAAGAAAACTTCTGCGTCTACGGTGCCCGTAAGGTCTGGCGGCAACTCCTCCGTGAAGGCGTTAATGTTGCCCGCTGCACTGTAGAACGGCTCATGCGCCGCCTAGGAATTCGCGGCGTGGTGCGAGGCCAACGCCCCTTCACGACCCTCAGTGATCCCGGCCAGAAACGGGCACCTGATTTAGTGAAACGTGACTTTACGGCCATGCGTCCTAATCAGCTTTGGGTGGCCTATTTTACCTATGTCGCTACCTGGTCTGGCTTCGTTTACGTTGCGTTCGTTATCGATGTTTATGCACGCTGTATCGTGGGTTGGCGTGTAGCGACGTCGATGAGAACGACACTGGTGCTGGACGCTCTGGAGCAAGCTCTCTGGGCACGAAAACACAGACAAGGGTTGATCCATCATAGTGATAGGGGAAGCCAATATCTCTCGATCCGCTACACCGAGCGTATGGCTGACGAGGGTATCCATGCCTCAGTCGGCACCACCGGCGACTCCTACGACAATGCGCTGGCTGAAACCATCATCAGCTTGTTCAAAACGGAGGTGATCCATCATCGTGGCCCATGGAGGGGACTGGATGCCGTTGAGTATGCCACGCTGGAGTGGGTTGACTGGTTCAACAATCGCCGACTGCTGGAACCCATCGGAAACGTTCCACCAGCAGAACGAGAAAGGACGTATTATCGTCAACTGGAAGAGTCGGGTGCAGCTGCCTGACTCAAACAAACCAGTCTCCAGAATAACCGGGGCGGTTCAAAAGAGTCGCCCTGCCCGATACGCTATTCCAGCGTTGTACAAGTAAACATGCAGTCCTATGCTTCTTTTGGGGTTACTACATAGGGCAGGGGCAGGCCATGAACAAAAAGAAAATTATGGGCGCACTTTTATTGACGCTGGGTATGACAGGCGATGCCCTCGCAGAGAGTGGCTTCTATGGTGGGGCGAGCATCGGTCAGTCAACCATCGATGCCTGTGGCGGTGTCACCAATTGCGACGACACAGATACCAGCTGGAAAATCTTCGGCGGCTGGGAGTTGAATTCGAACATCGCCTTCGAGGCTGCCTGGGTAGATTTTGGTGAGGTCAGTGGGTCTGTAGACGGTTCGGCAGTTAGCGCCGAAGCGGACGGCTGGACGGTTGCTGCGAAAGGCATTTTGCCGCTCAACGAGCAGTTCGGCGTATTCGGCAAATTTGGCGTGATCATGTGGGATATTAAAGGGGGCGGTGCTGCTGCCGGTATTAACGACGATGGTACCGACCTGATGTATGGCCTTGGCGCTCACTACATGTTCACTGACCAGCTCGGCATTGTGAGCGAGTGGGAGTGGTATGATATTGACAATGATAATGACATTGATCTGTTTTCCATCGGGGCAATGTACAAGTTCTAGGCTGCTCGATCACGTACCCAGCAAGAGGGGGAGTTACCTCCCCCTTCTTTGCTCACCTTAGCTGATGTGCTGCTTATCAACGGATAAAGTGTTACCTGATTGTTTTGACCCGCGAGCGGTATTAGAGAGTGAATCGGCGACTTTATATTTGCTAATGCGGGCGGACATTTCTTCGGCCTGCTCATCAAGCGAGCGACTGGCAGCCGCCACTTCTTCGACAAGCGCGGCATTTTGCTGAGTCACCTCTTCTAGTTGACTCATGGCGCGATTAATCTGCTCAACACCGGCTGATTGCTCGTGGGTCGCTGATGCCATTTCTTCCATCAGGCGGGCCACCTTTTGCACACGCTCCGAAATAGTCGTTAAGGAGTTGTTGGTGGATGTCACTAGCTCCTCACCCTCATTAATAGTGGCGATATTATTTTCAATCAGCTGGCGTATTTGGCTGGCCTCCTCAGCACTGCGACTAGCAAGCTTACGCACTTCGCTAGCGACGACAGCAAATCCTCGACCATGCTCCCCTGCACGTGCGGCCTCTACAGAAGCATTCAGGGCTAATAAATTGGTTTGGAAAGCAATATTATCAATCGCTGCAATAATCGTCGTAATCTGGTCACTAGATGAATGGATGTTTTGCATGGCTTGTTGTGCTTGCTGGGCAATGGCTGCAGCACCTTCCGCTTCCGTAGCCACATCATGCGTCATGCGTTGCGCTTCATGGGCATTGTCAGCCGTTTGGCGCACGGTGGCGGTTATTTCTTCAAGGCTTGACGCTGTCTGTACTAATGACGCCGATTGCTCTTCGGTACGTTGTGCCAAATCCTGATTACCTTGGGCAATTTCACCACTGGCCAATTCTACTGACTGTGCGTTGCGCTTGATCTCTCCAATTAATGCTTCTGTATCTTGTGACGCATCATTGAACGCATGATAAAGCTTAGACAGTTCGTCTGTTCCAGGCACGGTAAGCCGTTGGGTTAAGTCATTGCCTCGTGTAGAGATATTCTTTAACGCCGCGGTTAAAGGACGCGTCAGCGTAAGGACAATCATAGCGGCGGCCGCCACAGCAAACAGTGTGGCTAAGACCGCAATAATCATGAAGCGCCAGAGGGCAAGCTGTGCATCACGTTGCAACGCAGCCGTTGTGGTAATGACTTGTTGCGACACGTTGTCTTCGAGGTTTTTTAGACGGCTGATTTTGACCGTTTGCCACTCAAACCACTCGTTAGGGTCTACGTTATACCCCCCTACATCGTATTGCTGAATAGCAAGCTCTCGTCTCTCAATTAAGCGTTCAATTTCCTGGCCACTCAAAGCGTCCGTAAGCTGGCGTCGTTGATCTGCGCCAGCAAAGGCGCGAAAGCCTGTTAAAAAGGCCGCTTCTTCCCCTATCAGTGTTAAATAGCGATTGAGCATCTCAAACGACATACCATCTGCACCAAATGCTGCAGAGAGGATAGCGCGTTCAATGCCGGCCAAATCCTTGGCGTGTAAAAGGTTGAAATAAGCAGCCAGCTGTCGGCTGATCTCCCCTTCGCGGGTTTGCTGAGCAAGCGATCCAATTAACCCCATGAGCTGCTGGTTGATGACTGTATAGTGGCTCAATGCGGCATTGACCTCGATAGAGAGTTGATCTATTTCTCGGCGTAAGCTGGCTGTTCGCTGCCACTGACGCTCCAGTTGGTCAAGCTGTTCATTAGCCGCTGTACTTAAAACGCCAACCGCCAGGCTTCGACGCTGTTCAATAAATCCTGAATCCGTGAGACCGGCCCCCAGGAATGCTTCTAACCTACTGAACTGCATGGCAATATAGCGAATATCGCCATTCACCCAGACAGTGCCATGCCCAACGTCAAGTTCCGCGCCAGTCGCCGCACCCTCACCAGCCACGCCGGGCTGTCCATCATCGGGCAATGCTTCGAGATCGCTGGCGTCGACAGCATCGACAGCCGCTTCCCCACCACGCTGGGCATGC
>NZ_JBANSO010000046.1:0-12751 GCF_037070225.1 Vreelandella indica | reverse complement strand
CCGAAACTGGGGGGTCACTGGTTCAGTGTCGCTTAACCCAGGAAAAGTGAAGGAAATCGAGCGTAATAAAAAGGCTGCTTAAGCTCAGCCATTTGGACAACTGGGTTGAAAATCACCGGTATTCAACAGACAACATCCTTGCCATAGCAAGGTCATTTTTATTCTTATTTTTAAATTTGGGATCTTTTGCAAATGCTTCTTCGCTAGTGAAAAGCAAAAAGAACGGCTCAAGGATGGCATTGTATGTCTTGATCCGGTCTTCACGTAGCTTATCCTCCAGTTCACGAATCCTTGCGTCTCTTGACTCTACTTTCGCTTGCGATGCCTGGATCTTACTTTTGATTAGCCAACCAAGTCCACCTAGTCCAAGCAGCAAGAACGGCGTAACTAGTGTAGCTATTGCGCTGATCGTATCTAGTAGGTCTTTCTCTACAGGTGACGCCATTATTTACTCGTTTCTTGATCTGCCTTACGCCGCAGGTAACCGGCCGCTCTGGAGCAGAGCCAAAGGCGGCTCGAAAAAGCGGTCCCGTTGACTGCTTGGCTAGGAATTTGAAGCACCATTTTCTGGCCGTGCTCGACGGGCCCACATGGCTTCGTCAGCCTCTGTCTTGAAAGTTTTATTTATCACAAAGTCGAGAAAAACTTTGGTCTTCAAAAGGTCGTCATGTGATATCTCGATCTGATCTTTCTGCGAGTGCGCCACTTGACTAGATCGAATACGATATACGGTCCGAAGCTCCTCAATGAGGACCTCATCACTGGTCAATGTACGAATTGCTCTTTGCAAATCGCGGAGCTCATTAGAGAGTTTGCGAACTTTTAGAATACGATTGGCTACAAAGTGCTCTAGTGCACGGTAAAAGCAAAGGAATGATTCTCGGCGAAAGTTCAGCTCTAAGATATTCAATCGCATAAGCAGCAAGCCTCTCAGATACTCCCCTACGAGAACCGGAGTTCGCTCGCGAGCAATAATGCCGAATATCAGAGCCGAATGCTCAACATGAATATCACTGATTTGCTGACGTTCTGAATACTCCGTCTCTGGATTGATAACGAGCGCAGCTTTTCGCCAGTTAAGACCACTCAAGTCATCGGCTACGGTCAGAATCGGATGAGCCCACGGATCTTCTTCAAGTGTAAACGTCCCCAACGCACCGACGTTTAGAGCGATCAGCATTGCATTGATAACACGGTTGCAGTCGTGAATTTGCGCAGATTCGGGGGCATCTTCATCAGGCGGCCGCACAGATAAAACAAAATCGTGCTCGCGCACGGTATGGATGCGAATATTTGATTCTGGATATTGAAACAGCCGAAAAGCATCAGGCGCGAGCGTATGCGAATCGGTGCGAATTCTACTGGAAACCCACATAGGTATTCCTAACAGTTTGTTAGCGTGCAAGCGTATTTTTCTGGCAACCAATATCCTAGCTATATATCCTTAAGCCGTTGAATATTATAAACTAAACTCACCAAAACGATACGCTTTGTCAGAAAAATGTGCACTCGCATTAACATTATCGCCATACTTTCAAAGTCGCGTATAAGAATAATAGCCTTGCTCATAAACCAATGTTTTACTGTCTTTTACAATTATTTTTGCTCAGAAACATGAGCACTCATATTACAAGTCCTACCGAAAAACGCGCATTGTGGGCTGAAGTCTCCGTGAAAGTGTAATTTCGTTGATGACCGCTTAGGGTCCTGGCCGTGTGAAAACAGAAAAATCTGGCCCGACTCAAGAACCTTTGCCTTCAGCTGCCCGTTAGCCTCATCTGAGCCTTGGCTTCTATAATTGCCGACCACTGATGTTGAAAATCATGGAGTCATCACAAACCAGCTACAGTCGCTATCACGGCCCTAGAATAAAGAGAAAAAGGGCTGTTACGCCCTCGCAGCCCTCATTATCTCATTGACTCCCAAAATCTTTATGACGCGCTTCAAGTTGTAAGCCAGCACATGAAGACTCATTTCCGTGCCCACATTTCTAAAACGCTTTGTCGCGAAGTGTGTCGCACCCATCCACGCCTTTAGCGTGCCGAACGGATGCTCCACGGTTTGTCGCCTTAGACGCATCACCTCTGGATTCCAATCGAGACGTGACTGTGCAGATTCAAGCACATCTTCATGCTCCCAACGTCTGATCCGTCGTTGCTTGCCAGTCGTGCATTTTTCTTTCATAGCGCAGCTTGCACATGCTGAGCTCCAGTAAGTATGTAGCTTCATTCCCTTTTCTATCGTTTCATATCGCCATATCAGCCGCTGACCAGCAGGACAGGAATATTCATTGCTTTCAGGCAAGTATCGGAATGCGTCTCTTGGGGAAAAGCCCTTTGCCTGGTTTGGAGATGTCATCGGCTTGGGGAGATAGGTCGTTATCCCTGCTTTATGGCAGGCGAGAATTTCTTCACCTTTGAAGTAGCCTCTGTCAGCTACGACCTTCAGCTCCTTGATGCCAGTGGCTTCCCGAGCTTGCTTCGCCATATTGAAGAGCTGCCCACGGTCATGTCCGACGTTGGTCACCTCATGAGCCACAATTAAATGGTGCTGACTATCGACTGCTGTCTGCACGTTGTAGCCTACTGTCCCGGTGCCTCTGCCACTGGTGGCCATTGACCTAGCATCTGGGTCCGTCAAAGATACTTGCTGATCCGGAGATTGCAGCCGCTGTTCCTCAACAGATTGTAATCGTGCCGTTTCTTCCCTCAGCTTTATAATTTTCTCCTTTAAGTGTTTCGTCTTGGCCTCGGCCAGGGCGGGCTCCGTGTGATCGGCTGTATCTAGCTGACTGAGATACCGGTTGAAGCTTTCTTCGATCTGCTCAAGGCGACGCTTCATCTTGGTCGCTGTGAAATTGCGATTACGGTTGTTGACGGCTTTGAACTTGCTGCCATCGATGGCCACGATGGCTTGGGAGAACAGCTCCAGTCGCCGGCAAAGCACGATGAACTCTCTACATACACGGCGGATGGCATCGCCATTGTCCTTTCGAAAATCGGCAATCGTCTTGAAATCGGGTGTTAAACGCTCAGTCAACCACATTAGCTCGACATTACGCTGGGTCTCGCGCTCTAACCGGCGGCTTGATTGAATACGATTGAGATAACCATAGATGTAGAGCTTCAGAAGAACAGCCGGATGATAAGCCGGTCTCCCGGTAGCGTGCGGATCAACACTTTTGAAGCCCATATCTTTAAGGTCGAGCCCCTCAACAAATGCCTCAATGGCACGAACCGGGTTATCCTCGGCGATGAAGTCGTCCAAAAGCGTAGGGAATAACGTGCTTTGGTCTCGGGCCTCGCCTACCACGAATCGCTTCATCACCATTTCCTCTGGGGACCTTGGCAAAGTATAGCGGCCACTACGTTTTCACACAGCCTCGGTCGCAATCTGCCTTAAGCAGCCTTCTTTAGCCAGTCCAGATGCGTGGCGAAACTGCATAGCACGCTTAGGCGTCTCTATCACCAAAATAGTCATCCGTCGCTACTAGTCCCAGGCAGTCATCTGTATTAAAGGCTTGATCTCTGTCGCTATCTTCGCTGAACAAATTTTGCACACGGCGTTCTTGCTTGAAGTAAGCCAACGTGCTGAAAAAACAGCTTTCGCACAGGTGGACTTCATAGCGCTCGCCATCATGTTGAGAGCCATAGCCCCAATGTGCTTTGAGGGTGGCGTACTCAAGATTTTCATCTGCTACACGTGTCGTGGTTAAGCATACATCGCACACCACATCAGTAACGGCCTCGACTTCTAATTTTTCAGTCACTTTCATTGCTCTGTTCCTCGCCTACCGACAATGTGATCACTGACATGGCATGTGAAATGCGGGCCTATCTTGGCTCATTCTCATCACCCAAGTGAGTAACAGAAGCAAGCTCTTCCACCTGTATAGCTTCCCAGTCGTCAACGCCTACAGGCTCAAATGGCAGCTCATATTTGCCGACCGAGTCCTTAAGCCGCTGCAGAGGGCTGTCGTTAGCTTTTACAGCACTAGGCTCATTATATTTTGCCATCTACGTACCTCATGCAATGCGAGTGAACCATGAATGCATTATCGCAATAGACTCATTAACCTTAATCCACTCCAAGCGCTTTGACCACTGCGTCGATCGGCTCTGCATAGAAGCTGGTCTGAAACTTGGTAAATAGCTCTCCGGGAATGGTGGGAATATCCATGGCGCTGCTCATGGGCAGGGTGACTCGTTTGCCGCCGGCATCGAAAGCGACCTGCAGGCACTCTGCAAGGTTTTGAACGGGTTTTAAACTTCCGCCCAGGCTCATATCGCCTAGCACCACCATTTGGCTTTGCGTCGGCTTGCTGACAAGGCCTGATGAAAACGCCACCAAACTGGCTAACGACAAATCGCGCAGGACACCGCTATTTTGCAGATCTACCACATGGAGGTGGAAATCATGCTCCATGACCTTACGGGCACCGCTGATGCGGCTGGCATTGGCCTTGAAGTAATCAAATGCCATTTTGACCTGCTCTTTGGCTCCGGTGGAATTCCACAACCCCGACATCGCCAGCTTGCCGCTGCCTGCGGTTACCTGCATTTCGATGCGGTAAACACCTGGCATACCCTTGTCGCTTAGGCCAATAGTATGTACTACGCCCGGCTTACCTTGGCCTTCTGGAATCAGACCACCGCCGCCCTGTTCTTTCACCGACACAAAGTGCTCTTCCAGGGTCTCCTTGTCGATGTAGCTGAAATGGACATCGTAAAACTCCATGCCACCAATTTTTTTCAGCTGCTCTTTCACCCGGCGTCGCACTTGCATGGCGTATTCCAGGCACTCCCTCACTTCTTCTTTCGCATACTCACCATGCGGGAACATCAGTTTGAGCAGGCCAGAAACCGTTTTACGAACCGCGATCACGTCACGCTGATTGAGGTTGTCACCCAGGGAGAAATAGCGATCAATCGCATCAGCGAAGCTGCGTTTGCGCATCTCTCGGAAGAACTCGGCCAGGTAGTCAACGATAAACCCAAAGCGCTGAGTGAAAAACGAGGGCCGCATCTTGGGGATTTCCCAGCCGGGAATGTAAGCATGAAAGCGATCAAAAAATGCCGCATCGATCATCGCATCAGGGAATGGCGTCAACAGATGGCTAGTTTTCACCATCGACTCAACGCTCTGATTGATGTTGCCTATAAACACCATCGAGGCCGATGCCTCCATCTGCTCACGCCCACGGGCGAATGAACCAGACGCCATATAATCCTTCATGATCTGTACCCCGTCATTATCCTTGAACGAGATACCCGCTACTTCATCGAACGCCACCAGATCCCACATGCCGACTAAACCAATGCGTCGTGAGCTCATGTTGTAGAACAGATTAGCTACCGTGGTCTGCCCGCCGGAGACCAGAATGCTGTTGGGCGAGCACTCCTTATAAATATGGCTTTTACCGGTACCACGTGGCCCTAGCTCACAAACGTTATAGTTGTTTTCAACGAACGGGATCATCCTAGCCAGCAAGTGCCACTGCACGCTCTCATCTAGTTCAGCGGGTTCCATGCCAATTGAGCGGATCAGTACTTCACGCCACAGCGAATTGGTGAACCCACGCCGCCCTTCAAATAGCTCGTCCATATTCATGTGCGGCATTTGAATCGGCTTGAGCAGGCTGACTCCGAATGGTGATGTTGTCTGCCCCTCTTCATGGAAGTAGCTTAGCGTTGCAATTACCCAAATACCGCCCACTAGCAGCTTTTCGTTCTCTTTGACGATGCCTGCGGAGATCTCAGCATCTTTGATGCCTAAGTTGCTAAAAGCTGCTTCATAGCGGTCTTTCTTCTCGTTCAGTCGCACCGTGACACGATCAATGACCTTGAAGCTGCCCCGCTCCCGAACGATGGACTTCACCTTCTCCGCTTCATCAGGCCGAACGTAGTTATTGGTCAAAATCGCTTTGACGTTTTCCAGGCCTTTCGCAATTACCTCCGCATCATCAGACGCGCAGTACATACCCAGCAGGTACTCCAGCACGTACACCGGCACGTTGGCGCCCTCTTTCACGCGCTGGGTAAGGTCTTTGCGCACCACGCGGCCAGCAAAGTGAGTGTTGAGTAGCGTGTCGAGATCATATTGCGATTCGTTGTCCATAAGAAAAATTCCATTATTTTGTCAGTACACGCTACTATCCAACAGAGTTGGCCCACACTCGTCCATTGGACATCTTGTTCAAGTAACTTAGCCCATTAGCTCGCTGTGACGAACCAAAAGGAAAATAAGATAGTATGTAGAAAGCAAACTCCGGCGTTACCCAGTAGCTTTCAGCATTCCAGTCATAGTTTGAGAGAACATCATCGCGCCCTAAATCTCTATACACTTGTGCAGCCAAAAGCATATAGTTCACAAAGTCAGAGGGTGTGCTTTCTTCTTGTGATGTAGCCTCTTTCCAAAGTTCAAGCGTATTTATCGATTTTTTCTGCACAGGATGATCAGGCATATTTGCAAATCTTTGATTCAGCTTCTCTCTTTCAACTTCTTGCCCTCTAAGTAAGCCTTGATTAAAAACTTGGTGCCTAATATCTTCGCTCTCATTACTCTGTACACCTAACGTATATGCTTGCGTCACAATATTTTCTTCAATTTTATTTACCACTAAATTGAAGAACTTAATTGATATCCATGAAGCATATACGACTGACAACCACTGCGAAAAAAACAGTCCTGGTCTACTACCAAATTTTCTTTCAAGATGCTTAGCTTCTGCCTCATATTCAGGGAAATGTAACAAAAACTCTTCTGGCCCTTTAGCTCTTTCACCAGATGAAGATTTGTGCAAGGCGTGTGCGTTATAAAAGCCGTTATCATTACAACTGACTTGCACTCCATTAATATTGACGCCCAGGTTATCCTTAGCTAACTGCATACATGCCCCTGTTTCAAAAGAAATCATCCGTAAACGCCAAGTCAATCACCACGCGGTAGCGCTCGCGCTCGGTACCCAGGTCTTTATCACGCAGCACTAGGAAGTAGTCATTTTTACGGTCAAATGAGGTGCCAGAAAGCGAAAGACGCACCGACTTTATGCGCTCGTTCATGTTGTCGCTCGCGCTATCGAAGGTGATTACCTCTTCACTGGAGACCACATTACTGCCTTCATAAATCGCGACTGAAAGTGTGACAGGCCGCAAGCGTTCACTCACCGCTTCAGTTTGCAGCAGATCGAAGCGCTGAATGTTATTGACCATCTTCAGCGATGCCTTCGGTGAGATCACTTCGACCTTGCGGGTACTGCGTTTCTCGGCTTTTTCGCCGCGCAGCTGCTGTATCGTGAGCACCGGCACAACGATTTCTTGGGGCATGATGCCACCATGCACAAAGCGCGCCCCGCCCACAAAATGGAAACGGTGAGCGCCTTTGGGTATCCAGAACTGTGTCACGCAGGTGGTGCCTGCGGTATCGCGGGTATGCCCATGCCAAACGCTGGGGTTATCGGGCAGCGATTCACCCAGCACATAGCGCTTTTTGCTTTTGAACGCAGAGGCAGGCTTGTCCGTAAGCGCCGTACGATCGGTGGCATCCAAGGCGCTACGCTGAAATAAGAAACCGTGGTCTGTCGTCACCAGCACCGTGCTGGTGTTCAAGTGCATCAAAATTTTGCGGGTCAGCTGATCCAGCTCATCAATGGCATCTTCCACCGCCGCAAACGTCTCGCTTTCGGTGTTAGCGGAATCCCCGCGGGCGTCCACCACATTGTGGTAAACGTACATCAGCTGGAGGCCTTTGATTTTTTCGCGCCCCTCTTCCCGAGACCACCCCTTCACCTCGTCGGCGGTGACCGCCATGGCCTCACCACCCAGCGCTTCCTTCAAGAGTTTGCTACGGTTGGCGGTGCCCTGGGTTGATTGACCATTCACCAACACCGTATCACTGCCTGGTTGATAGCTTAGCTCACGGTGCGGTAGCAGCGAGGCCATGCCCAGCGTGGTATAGCTAGGCACTACCCCCAACTGACTTTTCAACGTCGCTTCGCTATAACGCTTGGCGTTGATGCGCTCGCGCAGCTCTTCGGCAGCCTCATAACGGAAAGCATCGCTAATCACTACCACCACGCGTTTTTGGCGGCTAGCGGCTAGCTGAGGTTGCACCCAGTCACGGTAGAAGTTTTGTTGATTAGGGAGGTTGGGCAGCTTCCAGTGCGTCAGCCGCTGCTCGGCCTCTACTCGCTCGCTCCAGTTGCGGGTCAGCTGGCCCAAAAACCACTCGTCGTAACAACGCTCGACGGCCGCATCCAGGTTTTTCAGCAACTCAACGCCGGTCGCGTCGGATGCCACCGCGTAGTGGCGATAAGCCGTATCAAAACGGTAGAGATCGGTTTGGTAAGCATGGTACAGCGCCTCGACGCTCTCAAAGTGAAACCCTTTGGCATGTTGGTGGCGCAGGCTGAACAGTGCAATAGCCGCGGTGAGCGCTGCGTACAGCTGCCGATAACGCTCGCGGCGGGCATCGTTTTTATGCCGAGACGCCCAATAGCCATCTAACCGCTCAACAATAATGCTATCGAATAGCCGCAGGTCGCGAACATCAGCGGCGGGAATCGCTTGGCAGAGATCCACAATGATCTGTTTTTCAACCACCTCAAAAGTCGCCACATTACTGAGCTGCTCTAGCGGCACATTATGCAGTTTGTCATCAATACGCTGCGCATCAGCTACCCAACCTGAGATCACATCGAACGCGGGGTAAAAACGCGAGCTATCCCGCCAGCGAGTCAGCAACGCACGCGAAGATGCACGGGCATTAACAGAGGGAATCGCCACCTGGCGTGCCCAGTCAGGAATATCAGAAATACTCTCGCAATAGCCAGTAATCAGTAACCGCAACATTAGCTGACCGAAATTCAGAGGCGTTTCACCGCTCAACTCTTCTCGGCTGGCGGGGTAACCGACTTCGGCCTGCAGGGCACGCATAAAAGCAGGCACCAGGGCGTATTTCTCGGCCTCCACTAAAGCTGCCGGATTCGCCTCTAACCCCAGCTCATGGGTCACCGCCTCTTCTGCCAGATGAAACAGCAGCGTCGCCACCTCTATTGACGCTGCCCCCACCACCACGGCCAACATCGCAAGATCCAGCTCATCTTCACTCATGGAAGGCGTGACTAAACGCTTTAACCCTTCAATACGCTTCCGGCTGGCTAAAAACGCCTGCCGCTGTGCTAGATGCTCGCGCAGCACATGGCGCGTTAAGCCCAACTCATTAAAGATCATCGAAACGCGATCCGCATAGAACCGCCCTGAGTAGAGCTTTATATCCAGCAGCCAGTCATCTTCCGGTGCTGGCTCGGCATAGGGAAGGTAGAGCAACGTGGGCGTATCAGGCTCTTCCAGCTCCAAACGTAGCTTTACGCCCAGGGTCGACTCCCCCGCCATCGCGATCACCTGAACGCCTTCAAGCGCGAGCTCACTCAGCGACTCGGCAAAGTGGCCGGGGGCGTCGTACCAGAACACAATCCGATGATGGTCGGTGAAGAAGGCGTGTTGTAAGCCCTGCTGGAGTTGTTCGAGCTGCATATACCCTCTTTACCATTAAACACCGTGGTAGCAATTACCTTTCGCTTTCCATCTATGTATTTTGAAAGATGGTTAACAAAAACATAAGTTTAAGGTGAAATTCTACCACGCGAGTAGCAGCAAGCGCCTGCGCATCTGTAGGAGCGACTTAAGCACAGCGACGTTAAATACATGCTTGTGCGTACCACCCATACAAAAGCTACTCAACGGCAACGCTTGCGTCAGTGTATGACATCGGTCTGCTAGCGGATGTCAAAAGGAACTCAATTTGTCGGAAACTGAAATCCTGCCTATTTGACAGGCTCGGGAGCTAAACTTGTCAGCAAAGCTTTTGCTTGGTTGATCAAGCGCACGGTAGCATCCAGATCCACATGCCCATTTTGATCCGTTTGCCGAAAATCCTCACCGTTAAAAACGGCGACCACCATTGATTGACCGTTACCAAACCTGGCCGGCTTTTTGGTTTTCAAGCCAAAGGCCTCTGAATGCTTAACAATCTTATTGAACCACTCACGTCTTAACGCTGCTCTCTGAGTGACATCCGGCACATCAATTCGGAAACGAAGCTCTCGGTTGTCCACCAACTGAACGTGCAAGATATCCTGAAAGCAGCACCAAAACCCCAGAAACCCGCCAGACTGGTTTGGTACATAGCCCCAGTTGCCTTCACCAAGTTGCTCCTTGAGCGCTTTGTAGAACCCTATCCAAGCGTACCCATCCCACTCTCCGAATGGCTTTGTTCGATAGGCTTCTACCCGCGTATCCCAATGCTGCAGCCACGCTAAATAATCGTGAAAAATAGCGTTGCTTGTGCCTACTCCTGCCTCTAGCACGGCCAGAAAATCACGCCGCGTGAACGGCTGAAACCCATTACGATAAATGGCTTTGTAACAGGTCTGGTCGCCTGTTTTGAAGTATATCGCCAGAGTATTATCGGTCTGGTAACCCCTGCCTTGAATGTCGGCAAGGTACTTAGCCAGCTGGTTCGAGTGCGCTTCTGTGTGCGTCTTATCCTCAATCACAATCGCAAACGTGCCATCAAGCACGCACAGCACGTCAATATTTTTGCTCTGGCGCGTTACGGTAACTTCGGTAAAGTGCGGCATGGGTTTGCCATGCTTTGCGAAAAATGCGCCGATAAGCTTTCTGGCACACTTATGAAGCTGAGGATCGACTGATTCATATCGCAAATCGGCCCAAGCCAGCAGCCACGCAATAAAGGCGTCCTGCGATAGCTCTGTCGTGGCAAACGAAAAAATATTTGGTTTTTCGGTCATAGCTGGTTCAACTGTTGTCATATTGTTGCTGGAGATTAGTTGTTCATTGTTGACGCGGAAGTAAGCCAACATTGCACTAAAGCGAGTAATTAGCTCGGCGAAATTTATTTTGAGCTAGGAATTCACAAAGCCTCATAGTAATCACGGATCATCTGCGCCATCAGCTTGCGACGCGCAGCAAGAAAATCGCGGTAATTGTCAGCGGTGACGGTGTCAATAAAGTCCGGTATGGCGTTCTCTATCAGGTTAGCTTGAAGGTCTGTCAGATTAGTAATTTCACCTAACGATAGCTTACCGGTGTCGCATTGTGATTTCACCTTGGCCATATAGGTCTGCGGAGGATGGTCTTTAATAACGATATTGATGGGTGTTTCCGTCAGCGCAAAATTGGCCACCTGATTGTAGTCACCCTGTTTCGGGAAGCCATTCTTAATCAAATAATTCTTAGGGACAATATGGTGCATATCACCATGCCCTTCGATCATCTGAGCAACATTTATCGACTTCGACAAAAAACCACGGCCCCCCTTACTCACTAGCGCTGCTAAGTAGATTTGGAACGCTGGACTACGCTTGCTAGGTGATACCAGTTCCTGCAGCAAAGCCACTTTCCAAAAACCATCGCCAAGCTCAGACTCTTCCAGAATGCGCAGGTAGCCATCAGCGCCGTGTTCGCTAATGCGCCGTAGGTCGGTTTCCCAGGTTGATTCAAAGCTGCCCACGGCACGGCCAGTGAGTAGCGTCATCACGAACCAGCGTTTGACGATACGCGCCCGCGCCCCCTCGCTCAGCTGATCGTCGTTGCGCAGCCGCAAATACAGCGCATAGGCAAAGTTCAGCGCGTTCTTGGAGCCAATCATGCTAGCGTCGATAAAGCCCGCCGACTTGATCATCATCACAAAGCGTTCTAGATGGGTCTTGCGCACAAGTTGATCTAACGCATTGGAAAAGCGCTGGTAGGCATCGGGAATGCGGCTTTCATCAATCTTACGGGTTTCCGGATCCAGCCCGGAGAGTTCGCTGACAATTGCTCCGGCCTTGCCCCGGCTAAACCCCACCAAGCCCGCAATGCGGATCACATCGGTATATTCCGGCTGAAAAAGCTCATCCGATTGACGTTTGAGCCACTGAATTTTTTCGAGATGCTGGGAGGCGGCAAACTCTTCGTCGTTCTCGCGGATATCGTCAAAGGCATGGCCAGAGACAGTCAGGTGACAGAAATAATCAATCAGCTTGCGCAGGTTACGCCCTTCATCACCGTAGGTGGCAATCTTGCTCATCACAAAATCCGCGCTGGAAAGCGGCACGCCTTTGGCATTAATACGCACAAAGATCTCCGCAACTGTTTCTACATCCAAATCATCGTTGAGAGAAATCACCCCGACCTGCGCATGCTCAATACCCGCGAGCTTTGCTACCGCCGACTCAACCGGCCCTTCATCGGCATCGGGATTTTTTTCAAAATAACGTCGCAAAAATGTCAATTGACTGGTTCCCGAGAACAGCTCGCTGATATCGTCAATCCACTGCCGGCTATTACTGATCGCTGGCGTACGTGTGGCGAACTCTTCGGTCAATGGGTTGAAAGAGATAACAATGCTCTTCTTTTGATATCGCTTACCCACTACGGGTTGGCCAGCAATAGCCGCTCGCAGAGCGGTAACGCGCTGCTGGCCGTCAATCAGAATCTGCTGATGCGCCGCTACGTCGCCGCCTTTCAGCTTGGCGCCTACAGACTGCCAAGTGATCAGGTAGCCCACCGGATAGCCGTTGTATAACGAATCCATCAGGTCGCGCACCTGGGATGTTTTCCACACAAATGTAAGCGCGCCATAAACCCCATCTACTCACCTTATTGTTGACTGATCATACTGGTGGTCTCTTTAGCATTGGAGATCATCATGAGTCGCGACCTCAATTCCACTCAAGCATTTTGGTTAG
>NZ_JBANSO010000045.1:0-13356 GCF_037070225.1 Vreelandella indica | reverse complement strand
AGGTCAGCTTTTCAGGTACCATTTTGGAAGCGGCTGTTGGTGCTTGATGGATTGGTTAGGTTCTTGAAATCATAGCACTTTCAGCCGCTTTCTTTTATACCCTGTGAGAAATCCGGGCTAGGCCCATTGCTGGGTAACATAAAAACGAGGCCCGTTAGAAAACGGCCGCTGGATACGCTAAGGAAGATTAAGATGCGCAATTCATTTCGCTCCCTTCGCCGCTCGCTTGGCGTGACGGCTGCTACGCTAGCGCTGGTAAGTACCGCTTTCTCCGCCCACGCTGAAACGCGGGTGACCTATAAATCGGCTTCTGCAGGTACCGCCTACTATCAGATGGGCGTAGAACTCTCAGAAGCAATCCGCCAGGGTACGGATGACGCGATTATTCTGACCCTTGAAGAGAGTCAGGGCTCGGTACAAAACGTCATGGAGGTCATGGCTCGTCAAGGCAACTACGTGTTTACCACGCCGCCTGCGTTAGTCGAACAGGCCATGGCAGGAGAGGGCGCCTTTGCAGAGCGTCAGAACCCTCGCTTTCAGGAAATTCGTGGCCTGTTCCCCATCCCCTCTATCACCATGCACTTTGTACTGGCGGGTGACGAAGGGGTGGCTGACATGTCTGCCCTGGAAGGCAAGCACTTATTAATTGGCCGAGGTACGTTTGGCGCCCGGGAAGCGGCTCGTTACCTGGAGTTGTTTGGTCTGGAAGAGAACGTCAAAATCGCCGATGCGGCGATTGGCAGCGGCCCCGATGCGCTCAAAAATGGCCAGATTGACGGCTTTGTCACCGCCAGCTCTTTCCCATCACCCAATGTGATCGAGACCGCCGCCAGCATGCCTATATCATTGGTTAGTCTGACCGATGAGCAAATCGAACAAACCGGCGCAGCGCGCCAAACGATCCCCGGCGGTACCTACCCCGGCGTTGATAAAGATGTCGAAACCACATCGCTGCCGGTGATTGCCTACACCACCACCTATATGGATGACGATACCGCCTACACGCTAACCAAAACATTTTGGGAGCGTCGTGATGCCATGGCCGAAGAGGCCGCCTGGTGGGGCAGTATTATCCCTGAAATGCTGGAAAACATGACCGGCTCGCTACACCCAGGGGCACTGCGCTATTACGAAGAAGCGGGCTTCGAGGTGCCTGACTCTCTACGTTAGTCACTTTCTCCCTTCTTCCTACTGCCACGGCGCTCGCGCTGTGGCAGTTCTGTATTGATGCAGAGTTGATGCGGTATTGATGCAGTATTGATAATAGGCAACTTGGCATGCGTGTTGTTACTTCTTCGCCAGCGGCGACCCCCATCGATGATGACGCCATAGCCCCAGGCTGGATGGCGCTGGGGGCGGTGAGTGTGGTGTTTCATCTTGGATTGATTTTTTATGGTTTAACACCTGCGCTCGTCAGTCGGCCGCTACACATGGCGCTGCTGTTGCCTTGGGTGCTGGTCTATATGGCCAATACACCGGCGCAGCGAATCAGCGGCTGGGTGCTGACGGTGCTGGGCGTGGCCGCATGTGGCTATATCGCCGTCAATGAGGCCGCGCTAGCCAATCAGTATGGCTTTATTGATACCCACCTACAGATGGGGATCGGGCTATTTTTAATCGCGCTGGCGCTTGAGGCCGCCCGTCGGGCGATTGGCTGGCCGCTGCCGCTGGTCGCGTTGCTGGCCCTGATGTATGGCGCTTTCGGCCAATACATCCCTGGTGCTTTTGGCCACCCGGGGCTCCCGCTGCCTAGCATGGTGGGCACATTGACCATTGCCGAAGGCGGGCTGTGGGGGTCGCTGACCGGCGTGAGTGTCAGTGTAGTGGCGATTTTTGTGATTTTCGGTGCGGTACTCAATGCCGGCGAAGCGGGTCAGGGCTTCATGAATCTCGCTGGCGCGGTGGCAGGGCGGCTGACCGGGGGCGCGGCCAAGGTGGCGGTGATTTCCTCGGCACTGATGGGCTCTATCTCCGGTTCGGCGTCAGCTAACGTGGCCTCCACTGGGGCAATCACCATTCCCTCCATGGTACGCCTGCGCTACCCGCGCTCGCTCGCCGGTGCGGTGGAAGCGGTTGCCTCCTCTGGCGGGCAAATCATGCCGCCGCTGATGGGGGCTGGGGCGTTTGTCATGGTGGAGCTAACGGGGACTCCCTATACACAAATTATGGCCGCGGCAATGTTGCCGGCAGTGCTCTATTTCTTGACCGTCTGGGTGGGCATCAATGCCTACGCGACCCGGCATGACTTGCAGCCCGTGGCGGAAAGTGAGCGCCCCCACGCGAAAGAAGTCGTCATTACCTCGCTGTTTTTTGCGATCCCGTTCGTGTTGCTGCTAGAACGCATCTTCAACGGTGGTTATACCCCTCAGTACGCTGCCAGTATTGCGATTTTTGCAGGCATTGCGCTGTTGCTCTTTGATGTGACGCTGCGCTTTTCGCTTCCTGGCTTTAGCCGTCGGTTAGCCGCTGCTGCGGTCACTGCCGGGCGCCAGATTGCCGTGATCGGCGCGATTATCCTGTGCGCCTCGCTGGTGGTCGGCGTGCTGTCGCTAACAGGGCTGGGCGTCAAGATTACCTCAGGTATCCTGTCGCTCTCCAACGACATGCTATGGCCAGCCTTGCTGCTAACGGCGCTCGCCTGCTTGATTTTAGGCATGGAGGTGCCAACCACCGCCGCCTACGTAATCTGTGTCTCTGTCGCCGGGCCGGCGTTGACATCGCTGGGTCTGGAACCGCTTCTAGCGCACTTGTTCGTCTTCTGGTATGCGCTGCTCTCAACTATCACGCCGCCGGTGTGTGGCGGTGTGTTTATTGCCGCTGGCATGGTGGGGGAGAGCTGGCTGAAGGTGGCGTTCAAGGCCATGGCGCTGGGGATCGGGCTGTATATTATTCCCCTAGCCATGGTGGCCAACCCGGAAATAATCCAACTAGCCTTTAATCCGTCAGGCGCCCTGCTGAATGCGCTGAAAGTGGCGCTGGGACTGGGGGCGATCTCTTACGGAGTGATCGCGCGCAAAGCATTGTGGCAGCGTGCGGCGCTAGTCGCGACAGGAGGCATCCTGATTTTCTTACTTTAGCCCTGGGACGAATCGTCAGCATCCAGCCGTAGCGGCGAAGAGGCTGGCAGCGGGGTAGTGGCAAACATCACCCAGGTATCCAGCGCAGGCCCCAGTGACTGCACCAACCGCAGTTGCTCGGGTGCCTGGGTGAGCACCTCTTCAGCACAGATGCCTGCTTCAAAACGTCCGGCGAGCAGGCCTTCTGCTACTGCCACCGTGGTGGGGGCATCAATAAGCTCCGCATAGCCCGTTAAATCAGTGTAATAGCGGGTGGCTGGCTGCAGTGCCACCTGGGTGGGCTGCGCAGTGGCACGTTGTGCGATCAGCGCCAGCGGCTTGCTACCCGCAATAAAGGTGTCGACCGGATAGGCTTGATGCATATAGCGGCCGACACAGTCGCTATGGGTGGCGTGGGCGGTGCACTGCAACACGTGGCTAACCTGCCCAGCAATAAGCGCCTGAAAGGCATCTTCAAAGTGGTTGAAGAGTGTCAGGCTGCCTTCGCCTGAACAGCGTTGTTTTAAATAACGCATGGCAATCAATTCGTGGTTATTGCCGCTAGGACCCAGGGTAGCAATGTGCACGGTGACGTTTCTCCACGATAAACAATCAAGTCATTGAGCCAAAAACGGTGGGTTTTTGGCTCAGCGCAATCAACGATTAGGCCATCTCAAAAAATCGTAAAGCTTAACGCTATATAAGCGGCATAGCCTGCGAGCAGTGCGGCTCCCTCCCAGCGCGACAGGCGCATACCGGTATACAAAAACAGCACCAGTATGCCAGCGGCACCCAGCATCACCCACTGGTCAAACAGGGCCACGCGTGGTGCAAGGGGCAGTGGTTGTAAAAATGCTGAGATACCGAGGATGCCCAGCAGGTTAAATATGTTGCTGCCTAGAATATTACCAACGGCGACATCAGCATGACGGCGCAGCGCTGCAATCACCGACACGGCCATTTCAGGTAGTGAGGTGCCAACAGCCACGATGGTTAGCCCAATGACTGCTTCGGAAATACCCAATGCCTGGGCTAACCCTATAGCGCCAAAGAGCAGTAGCTGTGACCCTCCTATTAGCATGCCTAAACCAATCACCAGCGCTAAGGCGATCATCCAGCCCGTGGTGGGGAGTTTGGTCATCTCTTCGGCTTCTGAGGCATGCATATCTGCCGCCGGAATATGCTGCCGACTTTCGCTTAAGTAAGCCCAAACAAGGTAGCCCACAAGACAGGCTATAAAGATTGCTGCATCAACACGCCCCAGTGCTCCACCAAATGAGAGGCCAATAAATAGTAGGCTGGCTAGCACCACCACCAAGCCATCCCGGCGTAGCGCTAAGGGTTGAACCACCATAGGGCAAATCACGGCGCACATGCCCAAAATCAATAAGATATTACCGATATTGCTACCCACGATGTTGCCAATAGCAATGTCAGGCTGTTGGTTTATAGCAGCATCAATAGAAACAACCAACTCGGGTGCCGATGTGCCGAAACCGACAACTACCAGTCCGGTCAGTAGGGGCGAAACGCCCACCCTTCTTGCGCCAGCAACAGCACCCCGAATCAGTGACTCTCCACCCAGGGTGAGCAGCGCAATACCCGCCAACAAACTAAGTCCATATAGCATGTTAAAACCTCTTCCATAGTACTGGTCAGGCTGCGATTAATGCAGGGTTTGCCTGGCCAATAGAGCGCGCTAGGCGATCGGATTAGTAGTGCCCAGCTCTTTGGCAAGATTAAGACTATTTATGTAAATTTGCGCGGTTTAAATGGCTATGAAAAGTCGGGTAAAAATAAAAAAAACCATAAAGGCTTTGACCTGCTGTGAACTACGTGACAGGATGTGCGCAGTTAGTAAGTTAGCAAGCAAGCATGGTTCCAGAAACATTCGAATTCTTTCGGTAGTCTGTAATTGTATTCCTTGTTCTACTCACTATTTATCTGGGTAATACCAGGATTTCTACAATTCGCGACTTGCGAAAAGGATTTAATATCATGGCAACTGGCACAGTTAAGTGGTTCAACGATTCTAAAGGCTTCGGTTTCATTGCTCCTTCTGACGGCAGCGATGACGTTTTTGCTCATTTTTCTGAAATTCAGTCTGATGGCTTCAAAACTCTGCCTGAAGGCGCTAACGTCTCTTTTGACGTTACCCAAGGTCAGAAAGGCCTTCAAGCTTCAAACATTAAGCTGCTTTCTTAATCCTAGTGATTATTTAAGTTCTCGAATCGTTTAGATTCGATGATCGGGCCCCGCTTAGGCGGGGCCCGATGCGTTTGTGTCTTCAATAAATCCACGATTCCACTATCGTTGCGTTTGCCGGCAGGCGCTACTACCCCATCCGTTGCCACTTTCCTCACAATTCTATTATGCATTAATCAACTAGCTTGATTAAATGATATGTTATAATATATCTTTCTTGGGCGTTAACTCACAAGGGAGAAAGAAGCATGCGAGCCAGCAAGATGGAAGATAGGCAAAAGATCGTGTCGCCGCTAAAGGCTGTCAGTGCCTTTGCATTCAGTACGTTACTGCTCGCTGGCGCTCAATACGTCAGTGCTGATGACCATGACCACAGCCATGATCAAGATCATGCTCATCACGACCACGACCACGACCACGACCACGACCACGATATCTATTCGGGTTATTTTGAGGATGAGCAGATCGAGGATCGCTCACTTTCAGACTGGGAAGGTGATTGGCAATCCGTCTATCCGTACCTACAAGATGGAACGCTAGATGAAGTGTTTGCTGATAAAGCAGAGCACGGCGATAAAACCGCCGAAGAGTACAAAGCGTATTACGAGATAGGGTATGAAACGGATGTAGATCGTATCGTTATCGACGGCAGCAACGTCACTTTCTTTGCGGACGGTGAAGAGATGTCAGGTGACTATCAGTACGATGGCTACGAGATTTTAAATTACGAGGCGGGCAACCGGGGTGTTCGCTTTATTTATGAGCTCGAAGGCGAGGGGGCTGACGATCTTCCTCAGTATATTCAGTTCAGCGATCACGGTATTTACCCAACTGACGCAGACCACTACCACCTTTACTGGGGCGATGATCGTGAAGCGCTGTTAGAAGAAGTGACTAACTGGCCGACCTATTACGCGTCAGAACTAAGTGGCGAAGACATTGTTGAAGAGATGTTGGCCCATTAATCTGTATTAAGCATACTTCAGTGATTGAAAAAGCGCTGGCTATCATGCCAGCGTTTTGCTGTTATTGGCACTGTTAAAATAGGGTTTAGAGTAGAGCGGCTGTACTCTTTCCATATTTTTTACCAAATCAAATAGGGCCATGCATTATGCGTTTGTCTTCACTTTTTATGGGCATAGGGTTGTTGGCTTTATACAGCTTTGCCTACGCGGGCGATACCTGTGATAGCGCTACGACACAGGCTGAGCTAACCGAATGCTCGGCTCAGGCGTACCAATCGGCTGACGATGAGCTCAATGAGGCTTATCAGGTACTGGTGGATCAATTAAGCAGCAACTCTGCTTCACTGGAAAAGCTTAGAACCGCTCAGCGCGCCTGGATCGGTTTTCGCGATGCCGAGTGTGCGTTCGAAAGTAGCGCCGTTGAGGGTGGTAGTGCGCAGCCTATGGTGCGTAACGGCTGCCTTGAAGCGCTGACAGAAGCACGAACTGAAACGCTACGTGAACATGCTGAATGTGAAGAGGGCGATCTTAGCTGCTCGCGCTGAAAGGTGTTCTTGTCTCGTCAATGAGCGGCTTTAAATTATTAATTTTTAGCTCTTAAAAGGCTGATAAGACGATGCGTCAACTGTGCTCGGCCAGCCGAGCAAACAGCGGCATCAGTAGCGCGAAGAGTTCCGCCTGAGACGAAATGCAGCACTTGGCATAGAGCTGGCGACGGAAGACCTTAACCGTCTGGAGGCTGACATCCAGGTGAAGGCTGATGGATAGAGATGAGTGGCCTCTTAAAATAAACAGGGCCACTTCTGCCTGGCGTGGGCTCAGCCGAATACAGTGTTGCTGATTCAATGCTTCTCTAAGGCGCTCCTCTAGAGGCGCTGGCGCCGCTTTACTCACACCTTCAAAGCGGTAATCTTGCCAATGCTTTTTCAGTAGCGAGCTGAGGATGTTTTCGTACTGATGCAAATTCTCAAGTTCACGCTTATTAAAAGGCTTGCCACTTGAGCGATCCCTACCAAAACAGGCGGTTATGGTGTCACTCTCGGTAACGTTGGCAAAAACTGCTACCTCGTCAAGTAGTGTGGTCTGCTGGTAGTAATTCTTATAGTAATGCGTGCGTCGAAAGTGATCGGGGGCTATGTCCTTCAATCGACGTATGCCCTGTACTTCATCTCTAAGGTGCTCGCGGTAAAATGGATCCAGCAGGTAATCTCCCCCTAGATATTGGCTATCCATCGGTAAGTAAACGACAGGGTCGGTGTATTCCCGATAGAGTACCGCCGGTCGGTGTTCGCCGTGATAAGCGATGATTATTAGATTATCGAAGGCTGCGAGTCGTTTCACCAATCTAGAGAAGTGTTGAGGTAACGCAGGCGTTCCCAACGCCCTGATGGTATCGGCCAGAACCTCGTCATTTTCGCTTTGAGTCACTGCTTCCACATCCGCAAGTCCATACCACGCTAGGGTTATATACGATCCGATGAGCTGCCAATACCGTTCTAAAGAGGTTGGCGACTAAGCATCTCAGTCTAGCTGGACAGCTGTAACGCCAGCAACTGAGGGTTATTAGCCGACCATTAACGGTAGCAAGCTGGTCTAGCCTCGGCGGCTGGCTTGATCAACCACCTCTTCGTTTTGTGCCGACTCAGCGGACTGCCCGCTGTCGGTACCAACGTTTCCTGGAGATGGATCATGACGGATAACAATATCAAACTGGAAAGAACGCTATCCCTAAAAGCCGTGGTGCTGTTTGGCCTCGCCTACATGACGCCATTGATCGTGCTGGGCACTTTCGGTGTGATTGCCAGCACTAGCAATGGCGCCGTACCCACTGCTTACCTCATCACTACCGTTGCCATGCTATTCACGGCATACAGCTACGGCATTATGGCGCGTACTTATCCGGTAGCCGGGTCTGCCTAGCAGAGCTATCGACTCCCGGGTCGGCTTTATGGTGGGATGGAGCGTGCTGCTGGATTATTTCTTTCTGCCCATGGTGATTTGGTTGATCGGCGCTGCTTATTTGAATGCGCGCTTTCCTGAAGTGCCGAGCTGGATATTCCTGCTGGGCTTCATTGGCATCACCACTTTCTTGAATATCTACGGCATCAAGCTCGCGTCCAAAGTGAACTCGTTGCTGATGGTCTTCCAAATACTGGTGATCGCGTTCTTCGTACTGCTTTCAATTCGTCACGTATTTGCGACCGGTGGCACTGATGCGCTTTTTAGCCTGGGGCCGTTCTTGGGTGACGAGGCTGGTTTCACCGCGATTGCTGCGGGGGCAGCGGTGGCCGCTTACTCTTTCCTTGGTTTCGACGCCGTCACCACACTAACCGAAGAAACCATCGACCCAAAGCGCAATATCCCCAAAGCCATTATGCTCACCGCGCTGATTGGTGGCGGTATCTACGTACTAGTGGGTTACACCACCCAGCTGGTTCACCCGGGCAGCAGTTTCGTAAACTCTGACTCCGCCGCCTTTGAAATTGCCACCACCATCGGTGCGGATCTCTTTGGCGCTATCTTTCTGGCCGGGATGGTGCTCGCCCAGTTCACGTCTGGCCTGGCCGCTCAAGCTAGTGCCTCTCGGTTGCTGTTTGCTATGGGACGAGACGCGGTATTGCCGTCTAAGCTGTTCGGTGCGCTGCACTCGCGCTTCCATACGCCAGTGTTCAATATCGTGTTAACGGGCGCCATTGGCATTATCGCCTTGTTCCTCGATGTATTATCGGCTGCCTCGTTTATCAATTTCGGTGCCTTCATCGCCTTCACGATGGTTAACCTGTCAGTGATCTTTCTGGTGAGCAAAGACGCCGACGCAAAGCGCCAGTATGGTGTGATTAGAGGGATGGTGGTGCCGCTTATCGGTGCTTTGGTTAACCTTTGGCTGATGAGTAAACTGGATATCAACGCCTTTATTCTTGGGCTGATCTGGCTGTCCATCGGTTTCGCCCAGTTGGCCTACCTGACCCGATTCTTCCGTCGCGAGCCGCCGGAAGTGGCCTTTGATGAATCAGACCCCGAGTCAGCAACCGCCCCATTAAAAGCGCCCCTTTAAACGGAGATCTACCATGTCCAGATATTTGCCTGTCCTTGTGGTGCAGGAAGCCTCGCGGCCGCACGGCATTGACTCCGAACTGCTGGACTTCGAGGCTGAGCTGGCGGTACACCTGAGCGACTTCGGTGCTGATTTTGAACAGCCAAGAATGGTGGTTTATCCAGAGCTACATTTATGTGGTGCCACGGGTACGCCGGAGCAGCGCAAGGAGCAACTGGAAGCTGCTGCTGAGCCTATCGATGGCCCCCGTCACCAGCACTTGTCACGAATCGCCCGTAACCTGGGAGTATGGTTGCTGCCCGGCACGGTATGCGAACGGGGAGAGGACGGGCATCTGTACAACACCGCGCCGGTGTATTCGCCCGAAGGTGAGCGAGTGGCTGCCTACCGCAAGTGTTTCCCCTGGCGACCGTACGAGCCTTATCAGCCGGGAGATCGCTTTGAAGTGTTCGAGGTGCCAGGCATAGGCCGGGTCGGCCTAGCCATCTGCTACGACATCTGGTTTCCCGAGATGGTGCGTCAGCTAGCGTGGCTGGGGGCGGAGGTGATCATCAACCAAGTGGCCACCACCACCTGTGACCGCGCCCAGGAGCAAATCCTTGTGCAGGCCAATGCTATTTTCAATCAGGTATATATGGTGAGCGCTAATTCAGCCGCACCTGCGGGGGAAGGTCAGAGTCTGATCGTCGACCCCGAAGGCCGCATCCGCGCGAAAATGCCCGGCGCCACCTCGGGCATTCTGACCGACGTACTCAATTTGGACGAAGTTGAGCGTGTGCGTACCTTCGGCACGGCGGGGTTGAACCGTATGTGGTCTCAGTTCCGAGAGAATGATCCTGTGCTGGAATTACCCATGTATGAAGGCCGCATTGATCCGCGTAAGTGGAGGGAAAAGCGTTAAGCAGCCTCCACTCTCTCCAACCCCGCGTCATTCCCATGCTTTGCAAATATGCCATCACCCAGGTGATGGCTATTGCCTGCGATAAGTTGATTCTTCCCAAGCTTTCGTCGGGGTCGGCTGTTTCGGCTGTTGAGCATAAGGGTACTAGTCGTGTGGATAGGGAGACTTATCTTTGCTTTCTGCTTGAGCCCCTTCTTGTTGCTGTCGATAGAGTTCTGGCTGTTCGATGTACGTGAGTGGCACGCCAAACCATGCTGCCGTCGTTGCCCGCCAAAAGAATAGAATTAGTAGAATAGAAGACCTATTGCTAGATAGACTTCGAGACCCATAAACGCCATTACTTCCTGTAGCAAAGTAGACGTCGTTTCAATACCGATAATGTTCGGAAAAGAGTTGAACAGAATGATTAAGGCGGTACCGAACAGGATATTGCCCGACCGTCTTTGCTCTGCCTCTGAATCGCGCGCCCGTTTTTGGCGCATTAGGTAGTAGTCAATCATGTGCGGATCATTCCGCTTATAGGCAATTTTTCCATAATAAGCAATATGCACATAACCCTTTGGCTGCTCTTGGCTTGCAGAGGGGGTCAAGCGAAAGAGGCCCGGCATCTCAAGAATGAAAGCCCTAAAAACTATGCTTGCCATAGGCGTTAAGAACGCTGCCCAGACCGTGAATGAAGCGAGCACGATGACCACAAAGTTTAAATTACTGAGAATGGGGGTGTTTCTACTATCCCATTCTGCTAGCCCCATGAGACCAGCAAAAATCATTGCCAGATCCAGATAGAGAACGAACTGAACCATTTGAGCAGCTCGCTTACCTTCCCAGGCTTTGTCCAGGATGCTGACAAATTCTTTTAATGTGGTTTTTACACTCATGGTGCTGAAATGCCCGTTGCTAGGTTCATTGGCTATAAGCGTAAGACGCTTTTAACCTATTTTGAAGAAAGCAGTGGCTTCAGTGCGTTTCCTGGTCTATTCCCAGTAGCTCACCTCCCAAAATTGTCATAAGGATAACGACACTCTACTGGTGCCTTGGTGCGTCCGAGGGGCTGGTATTAAGAGGCTGCTGATGTGCTGAACATAGCGGGCTGATGGGGGTGCTTTTGGAATGCTGGCTTACTCCTCAGCCATGGCTTTGGACTCAAGATGCTGAAAAAGTATTGAGTATTGAAAAAGCTAGTTATTCATCTCCCATCATAACAACATCAAGCGAATTTTAGCTTGAGTGGGTATTTAGGATCAGAAAACAAAAAAAGCACCCGTAGGTGCTTGATTTGTAGGGGTGTCTGGTGGCGGCGTCGTTTGAACTCAATAGTTAAGTTTCTGTTATTAAATGGTTTTAAATAAGTTTTCTCAGTTAGGCATACACCAGGGCATACACGGTGCTGGCTGCTGGGCCTTTTTTTGGGGGAGATTCTGTGGAGAAAGTGGGAATTGAAAAGCACCATAGCAAACCTTAGCCGCCTCTTTATTCTGCCGCTCTCGGTAGAAGTGATTCAGGCTCACTTTGAAGCGCGCCACTCACTAACGCATCTCTGCCTCATCCCTCCTGCACTCTCCGTATAATCGCCTGCATAGGTGCCACCGGTTGCCATCGTCATGCTTTAAGCCAAGGCGCTCAGCCCGACCTATTATATTTGCTCGACTTCAGTGGCGTATTTAAGGGCTTCCTCAAAACGGCCACCACTCGGCCAAGCGCTGGAGAAGATCCAGGGCAGTGGTCAGCAGCATCAACAAAAGATGGAGTAGTTCGAGACGATCGCGCATTTGGCAGACCTCACGTTGTTTATGGGTCTCCCATACTGTTGTCACGTCGCATCGGTGGCGACAAGAGCGCGTTGTATAACCCGCGTCGCACAACGCGCAGCTTTTCACTAGGCAGTCTTGCTCGCAAAAAGCGATAATTACCTACACTGTTAGCAGGTTGGCCACTCACCAAGCGGGTAGCTCCGGTTAATACCGCAGCCCTGCCGTCGGAAGTAGTGGTAGAGCGCCCCGCCCCCGACTCGTACCCGGGGTTATCGGGGCGTTCTTTATTGATGCCCCTCTACATTATCCCTGTCTTCGCTCTCCGTGTAATCGCTCTCATAGGTTTCACCGGGATAGGTGCCATCGTCATGCTGTAAGCCAAGGCGCTTAGCCCTGCCAATCATATTTCGCTCGACTTCAGCAGCATGCTCTAACGCGGCCTCAAGTTTTTTACGCATGGCTTCACGATCCACCAGGGCAATGGTCGGCTTCTCTTCGATCTCTACCTTGTCTTTCCAGAGTTCTGGCTGTCGATTCTTCAGCCACATGCGAGCGGCTTGGGTGTCCGGTGGGTAATGCCGGTGTAGATCCGTTAGCGTCACGTCACCTTGGTAATTGGATACGTGAGTCTCGGGCAGCACCACCCCGATAGCTCTCCTGTAGAGCGCTTCGGCCACCTCAGCATCGGCCAGCGCTGCCCCTCGCCTTATGGACTCTAAAAATTCAGGCTGTTCACGGCACCAGTTGTAGATTGTGGCTTCGCTCACCTCGAAGAATTGCGCCACCTGGCTGCGCGTCATGCCCAGCAGCATCAAGCGATAAGCCTGCTCTGCATACTCAGGCTGGTATTCACTGGGTCGGCCTCGATCGTTGGTTACGGGCGTAACCTCTTGCGTAACCTGGGGCGTAACCGCAACCCCATGCGTAACCTCCTCCTCTGTGTTGCTGGCTTGGTCTATAGGCTGTGCCCGCTTTTGCCATTCATCCGCCTTGGCCCTACGGCTAACAGCCACCCGCGATACAGGTAGCGATAGCTCTCGCACTAACCAAGTGAACCCCTCTCTGGGATCCGCCTCCCATAGGCGCTTGGCCTTCTTCCATTGCGCTGGTGTCATCTTCGCTGCCATATCATCACCTGCACTAAGTGAGCCTGTACCCTTAGAATCCGTTTTGAGGCTGTGCCCCTTGCCAGCCTGCGCCATCCCATGCCGTCAACGTCGCAAACGTCACAGGTATCTGCATTTGTACAAAACGACCGTATTTATCAGAAGGTGAGTTAAGCGGTAGACCAATGCTCTCAACTGCGTATTCCGGCGAACGTGACCGGTCATTCCGGTGATCGTGACCGATTTGCACACAGCCTTCACGCTGGAGAGAGTTTTGTACGCTGAGCGGTCACGATGGGTCAACCGATTCCGTTTTT
>NZ_JBANSO010000044.1:0-15488 GCF_037070225.1 Vreelandella indica | reverse complement strand
AGGTCAGCTTTTCAGGTACCATTTTGGAAGCGGCTGTTGGTGCTTGATGGATTGGTTAGGTTCTTGAAATCATAGCACTTTCAGCCGCTTTCTTTTATACCCTGTGAGAAATCCGGGCTAGCTCATTACTCTTTAATGACTTCCTTTCCTTACCCTCGGCTACCATGCCTCTAGGCGTTGCATCGGAAGTCGCTACTTAAGAGCAGGCGCTACTTAAAAACTATAGTTGAGGAATCATAGGTTAGCTAAATGGGGGGCAACCATAACCTACATCAATATGCGTGTTAAATAAGTATCGGAAGAGCTAAAGAGGCACAATGGAAGAGCGGTTAAGTCCGTTAAATGCTTTGGCTTTAAAGGGTTATGTTTAAAATTTAATAAAAGATAAGAGGGTTTTTTCTATTTTTGTTTGTTGAATTTTCCTGTATCTTTAGTGAGCTAGGCTGTTTTTTTAACAAAAGTAAATAGTAACTTTGGCTTGCTTATTAATCGCTTAGGGCAGGGGGCGAGGCCACTGCGAAAAAAAGCATGGCCTCGCCGCATTTAAGCCGATAGTGAAAGAAAAAACAGGATCAGCGGGGGGGATAGCAGCGAAAGAATAAACCCGCTGACCACGGCGATAGGGACGCAGGCCACGCCGCCATGTTGCTGAATGACGGGCAAGGTGAAATCCATAGAGGTCGCCCCGCCGTAGCCAATCGCCAGCGCGGTATGGCGATGGATCACCAACGGAATCAGGATAAACGCCAGCAGCTCGCGGGTGAGGTCGTTGAAGAATGCCACGCCACCCATTAGTGGGCCTAATTGATCGCCAATTAGAATCGCCGAAAGCGAATACCAGCCGAAGCCCGAGGCCATCGCCAACCCTTCGTTCCAGCTAAGTGAAAGCAGCGGGGCGGCAACTAGGCCCGCCAGTAATGAGCTGATTGCTAGGGTGACTGCAATCATCAGCCCCATACGGTTAAGCAGGATTTGTCTAAGAGGCATGCCTGAGTTGCGCAGCTGGCAACCAATCAGTGCTAATAGTAGGTAAAGCACCCATTCGGCGAGTAAATCGGCGGTGCTGAAAAGCCCTTCGCCCACAAGAGGCCCTGCCAGCAGGCCGACGATAACGCCGCCCGCCACCACAGCAACGAGCAACAGCGAGCCCTGCATGGCGGCCAATTTACTGGTGGGTGCATTCTTTACCACCGGCGAGTTGCCTGCCTTAAGGGGCAAACGGCATGATAACCACCAAAGCGCTGCTAGGTTAAAGGCGGTGGTAATGCTAAATAGCAGTAGGGCGTTGCCACCTAAGCGTGAAAATTGGCTAGCTAGGTTTTCTAGACCCGCCAAACTGATGCCCATGAACAGTAAAATCAAATAAACCGAGCCGCTAACGGCTCGGTTTATTAACTGCTGAATGCGGGTGGCATGCACCGGTACCAAGTAGCCAAGAACCAGCGGTAACAAAACAATCAATAAGCCTGAAAACATTTAGGGCGTCGTGCCCCCGTCTGGGTTGAAGTTGGTTAACGTCAGCTGCGTTTCGCGGCTGCCCTCTTTTTGGTACACCGCAGACAGAATCAAGCCGGGCCAGTCGGGGTGAAAGTGAAGTTGCAGCAGGCGGTCAGGTTTCTCTATATCAATCAAGGATACCTGCAGCGCTTCAAACTCACCGGCAGGGACGCTAATGGTGTCAGGGGCGTTGGTATTTTTTTCTGTAACATAATACTGAAAGTGCTCATCACGCCCCTTTTGATCAACAAACTCAATCTCGCAGGGGGCGCTCTCGATGCAGTTTTCATGCCCCGCCCGGCGCGATAAATCAAACAGCGCCGTTTGCCGATCTAAGCTGGGAATATCGTTTTCGTTTAATTCATAGCTATCACCGACGCCTAGCACTGAGTAGCTGCTATTAAAGAGCAGCGCCTGGGTCTCATCGCCGTTGACAGCAAAACGGCTGAATTCCTGGCCGCGTGCCACGGTAATGGAAAAACGCATGTCGCTTAACCAGTGGCTACCTTCGTTAGTGAGCCGGTGGGTGATGGTGGCCCCAGGCCAGCCGCGCACTTCAAGCCGGTATTGGGCCTCAAAGGGGCGTGGGTCTTTGAGTGTGTCTGCTGCTAACGCCATGCCGCTCAACCAGAAAGCGGCAAGACTCAACCCTATCCCCGCAAGCATGCGGCTAGGCTGTCGTGCGAAAACATTGACCAAGGCCGTCCCTCCAAAAATGGTGTCTTCCTAAGAGCCTTTAGCCAGCGCTTGGTTCCCAGCGCGCTAGTATAACCGCGGTGGAGGAGGGCTTCAGTAGCCCGCGTCCGGGTTGACGGTGGAGAGTTTTTCACCTGATTCAAAGGCATGTAAGTAGGAAATTACCTGGTCGATGGCATCATTCAGCGGCGTAGGCGCCGCCATATGCGGTGTAACGACCACATTGGGATGCTGCCATAGCGGACTGTTTGTCGGCAGCGGTTCCTCCTGAAAGACATCCAGTAGTGCCCCTCGCAAGTGGCCCGGCTGGTCAGCACTGCCCAACGCATCCAGCAATGCCTGTTCATCAATCAAGCTGCCCCGGCCTGGGTTGATCACGCTGGCGCCTTTGGGTAATTGGGCAAGACGCTCGGCGTTAAGAATGTGTTTGGTCGCTTCCGTGTCAGGCAAAATAGTGACTAAGCTTTGTACTTGACCTAACAGTTCGGTTAACCCGTCATCGCCGTGAAAGCAATGCACGCCGCTAATTTGCTTGGGCGAGCGGCTCCAGCCCAACACCGGAAAACCAGCTTGCTGCAAAGCGCTGGCCACAAAACCACCTATAGCCCCCAGGCCTAGTACACCCACCGGCCACTGCGATTTCTCTACCACGGCCTGTGGTTGCCAGGTGGCGCTTTGCTGCTGTTCCCGGTAACGGTCCATGCTGCGGTAAAAATGCAGCACACCATACAGGGCGTAATCGGCCATTAACTCGCCCATGCCCGCATCGCGTAACTTCACAATCGGTACATCGCTAGGCAGCCCTGGCGTTTTCAGCAGGTAATCCACCCCGGCGCCTAAGTTGATAATCCCTTTTAGTTGAGTCTGTTCTTGCAGCAAATGCGCAGGCGCTTTCCAAATGGCGAGGTAGTCAGCCTGTTTGCGCTCCTCCGCGGGTGCTTCGCTAGTTAGCACTGTGGCTTGGGGCAGTGCCTGTGAAAGCGCCTCCTGCCACTGTGCAGCTTCGTCAATATGGACAATAATTTTCATCCCGCCTCCTCTCGATAAAAGTGTCTTCACTGCCGTTATCATGGTGAGCGATGGGGACTGTTGCAAGCTCGCTCAGCCTAAATAATGATGTTCTATGCACTTTTTGTCATAAAGCCTTTGACCGCTAACCAAGGGTCGGTGCTAGTATCGCCTTAAGACGACATTGGCGGGCCTGCTGCAACCGCAGCAGATGCAACCCCGACGCCTGATCGGTGGTGGCCAGGTCGATCCTGTGGCCCAGCGTTGTGTGCCTAACAGTAGGCAGCACGTTGGTTCTTGGTGATCCTTAATGGCGAGTTGCCCGATGACTCAGGTTTCCCTACCTTTCACACGCGAAGAGTATGCTACCCGCCTGTGGAAAGTGCGTGCTGAAATGGCCAGTCGTGGCATTGACGTATTAATCGTCAGTGACCCTTCCAATATGGCCTGGCTAACCGGTTACGACGGTTGGTCGTTTTATGTGCATCAGTGTGTCCTGGTGGGCCTCGAAGGCGAGCCGGTATGGTTTGGTCGGCGCATGGATGCCAACGGTGCCCTGCGCACCTGCTGGATTGATCCCGACAACATCACCTACTACCCGGATTACTATGTGCAAAATCCGGATATGCACCCAATGGAGTATCTGGCGCAGTCGATCATGCCTGATCGTGGCTGGCACTTGGGTGTGGTGGGTATGGAGATGGATAACTACTACTTCTCCGCCAAGGCCTATCTGAGCCTGTTGAAAGAGCTGCCCCATGCACGCTTTATGGATGCCAATGCGTTGGTCAATTGGTGTCGTGCGATCAAATCGCCCCAGGAAGTGGCCTATATGCGCATTGCCGCCAAAATCGTGGAAGGCATGCATACGCGTATTCTGGAAGTGATTGAACCCGGCCTGCCGAAGAGCAAGCTGGTGTCGGAAATTTACCGCGTAGGCATTGAAGGCTTTGTTGATGGGAATGGCAAGGTTTTTGGCGGTGACTATCCCGCCATTGTGCCCATGCTGCCTACCGGTAAAGACGCCGCTGCACCGCACCTGACCTGGGACGACACGCCTTTTCGCAAAGGCGAGGGGACCTTCTTTGAGATTGCCGGGGTGTTTAAGCGCTACCATGCGCCCATGTCGCGTACGGTTTTCCTGGGTACGCCGCCCACTGACTTTATCCGTGCCGAATCGGCGCTGCTGGAAGGCATTGAAAACGGCTTGGCAGTGGCCAAACCCGGTAACCGCACGGCGGATATTGCCATGGCGCTGGGTGCGGCGATGGATAAATACGGTTTTGACCGCGGCGGCGCCCGCTGTGGTTATCCCATCGGTATTTCATACCCCCCCGACTGGGGTGAGCGCACCATGAGTTTGCGCCCCTCCGATGACACTATTCTGGAGCCGGGCATGACGTTCCACTTTATGCCCGGGCTCTGGGAGGAAAACTGGGGCTTGGAAATTACCGAAAGCATCTTAATTACCGAAGACGGCTGCGAAACCCTGGCCAATTTTCCGCGCCAGCTGTTTGTTAAGTAGTGGTTTGTAAAAAAGGAATATCCAATGACTGATCAAGCGAACCAATTGCGGCCAAGCCCCATTTCCGCCACCGTTGATTTCGATGCCGATGGCGTGCAGCACGGCTTTTTAAAACTGCCCATCTCCACTGACGAATCTGCATGGGGCGCGGTGATGATTCCGGTGACCGTGGTCAAGAACGGCGACGGCCCCACGGCACTGCTGACCGGCGGCAACCACGGTGATGAGTACGAAGGCATTACCTCGCTGCTGAAGCTCTCTTCAACGCTTAAAGCAGAAGACGTAACAGGGCGGGTGATTATCGTGCCATGCATGAACACCCCAGCCGTGATGGCGGGCAAGCGCACCTCGCCGATGGATAAAGGCAACCTCAACCGCAGTTTTCCCGGCGACCCTAACGGCAGCGTCACGCCGCAGATTGCCGACTACTTTACCCGTGTGCTGGTGCCGATGAGTGATGTGGTACTTGATCTGCACTCTGGCGGCCGTACGCTGGATATTCTGCCGTTTGGTGCGTCTCACGTACTGGATAACAAAGCGCAGCAGCAGTCCGCGCTGGAAGGCGCCAAAGCGTTTGGCGCCCCCTACGCCATGGTGATGTTTGAGCTGGATGCGGAAAAACTCTTCGACACCGCCTGCGAGCGCCAGGGCAAAGTGTTTGTGGCCACCGAGCTTGGCGGCGGCGGCACGTCGACTCCCTTAAGTATCGCCATTGCCGAACGCGGCGTGCGCAATTTCCTGATTCACTACGGGCTAGTCAAAGGCGAAGTCGAAATGCCCGCAGGCGGGCAGATGTATCTCGATATGCCCGATGCCAGCTGCTATGTGCAGAGCCAGCACTCCGGCGTGTTAGAGCTGTTGGTGGCCTTGGGTGATGAAGTGAAAAAAGGCCAGACGATTGCCTACGTGTACGACATGACCCGCAGCGGTACCGATCCGGTCGCCTATAAAGCGGAGCGCGACGGTATTTTGATGGCTCGCCGCGCGCCCTCGCTCATCAATATGGGCGACACCCTGGCGGTGATTGCCGATGTTGTCGAACGCCTGGAGGCGTAGCCCCCGGCATGATGAAACTTGACCGTTTTGATCTCAAAATCCTCGATATCCTCTCCCGCGATGGGCGGATCACCAAGTCGAAGCTGGCCGAGGCGATCAACCTCTCGGTCAGCCCCTGCTGGGAGCGGGTAAAACGGCTGGAAAAAGCCGGTATTATTCAGGGATACAGCGCGCGCATCGATAGCGAGGTATTGGTGCCGCGCAATCCTGTATGGGTGCAGATCGAACTTAAACAACACAACGCCGAAAGTTTCGCCCGCTTTGAAGCGCTGGTGATGCAAACCCCCGAAGTCACCGAGTGTGTCGCGGTAGGGGGAGGTGTCGATTACCTGGTGAAGTTTGAAGCGCGTACGATCGATAGCTACCAGCGCCTGATGGATAAGTGGCTGGTGTCCGAAGCCGGTATCGAGCGCTACTTCACCTATATCGTGACCAAAACCGTCAAGCGGGTTCCTATCGGCATCGATACCGACGACATTCTTTAAGCCCCACCAAAAGCTATTACCAAGTACAACCAAAAAAAAGCACTGCCAAACGTCCGCTGACAAAAAAAGTCGCGTGATAAGCCTCGGTTTTCAAAAACACTTCGTGGCGCCTCTCCGTTAACCTATGTGCATTCGACGGCAAGGCAATGAGCTTGCTGACAATGCCACACAGTTATTGCAGCGCTCGGTTAGCCAGACTGCATTTGAGGGAGGTTTCCATGACCACACTATCGACCACGCTGGCCAAGCGCCTGGAAGATCCGCGTCTGTTCCGGCAGTACGCCTACGTGAACGGTAAATGGACCCATGGGGAAGGCGGTCGCGAAGAAGCGGTGTATGACCCCGCCACCAATGAAGCCATTGGCCATATCCCGTTGCTGGAAGCCGAGCAGATCACTGCCGCTGTGGATGCTGCCGAAGCGGCGTTTGTACACTGGCGGGCACTGCGCGCTGATGAACGCTGCGAGCGTTTGCTGGCCTGGTACGACCTGATTCAAGCCAACCGTGAAGACCTCGCCACCATCATGACGCTGGAGCAGGGCAAGCCACTGCCCGACGCCCGTGGCGAAGTCGAGTACGGTGCCAGCTTCGTGCGCTGGTTCGCGGAAGAGGGCAAGCGTACCTACGGCGAAACTATTCCCAGTCATATCCCGAATGCGTCACTCGGCACCATTAAAGAGCCGGTCGGCATCGCGGCGATGATTACGCCCTGGAACTTCCCGCTAGCAATGATTACCCGCAAAGCCGCGGCTGCGTTGGCCGCTGGCTGCCCGGTGATTGTAAAGCCTGCCAATGAAACGCCGTTCTCTGCGTTGGCGCTGGCGGAGCTTGCCGAGCGGGCGGGGATTCCGGCAGGGATTTTCAACGTCGTGCTGGGTGACCCGGCGGAAGTCTCCAAAATTCTTTGTGGCGAGTCGCGTATTCGTGCGCTCTCCTTCACCGGTTCCACCCGCGTGGGCCGTTTGCTGATCGAACAGAGCGCCAACACCGTCAAGCGGCTCTCTCTGGAGCTGGGTGGCAACGCGCCGTTTATCGTTGGACCGGATATGGATCCGAAGCAGGCTGCTTATGCAGCAGTCGATGCCAAGTTCCAAACCGCCGGGCAGGACTGCCTAGCCGCCAATCGCATTTTGGTACACGAATCCATTCATGATGAATTCGTCGAACAGTTCGCCGAGCGCATGGCCGCACTTACTGTGGGTAATGGCTTGCAGGGTGAAATTGATCTGGGCCCACTGATTCACCGTCAGGCGGTGGAAAAAGCGGCTTCGATTGTCGATGACGCCATTTCCAAAGGCGCCAAGATGATTGGTGGTGACCAAAGCCAGGCTCCGGGTGAAAACTTCTTTATGCCGGTGATGCTGACCGGCGTGACGCCAAAAATGAAGGTATGGCGGGAAGAGAACTTTGCTCCGGTAGCCGGGATTACCGCTTACAGCACCGATGACGAAGTGATCGAAATGGCCAACGACACCGAGTACGGCCTGGCCGCGTACATCTATACCCACGATATCCGCCGTATCTGGAAGCTGATGCGCGCACTTGAGTACGGCATGGTCAGCGTTAACTCCGTCAAAATGACCGGCCCGCCGGTACCCTTTGGCGGCGTGAAGCAGTCCGGCCTTGGCCGTGAAGGTGGTGCCACCGGTATTGATGAATATCTGGAAACGAAATATTACTGCCTGGGTGCGCTGGGTTCAGTCTCAGGCAGCTAATCGCCAAGTTGACAATAATTTAAAACATCCTCCCCGCAATGCGGGGAGGTTTACCGTACAGAGAGAACGCTATGAGCTTGCATCAGGATTTGATCGAACGCGACCGTAAAGTCACTTTCCACGCCTCTACCCACCTGCGCGATTTTGCCCACGGCGACCTGCCGGGCCGCGTGATTACCGGCGGTAAAGGCATCAACATCGTAGATAAAGACGGCCGCGAATTTATCGACGGCTTTGCCGGGCTTTACTGCGTCAACATCGGCTATGGGCGCACCGAAGTCGCCGAGGCGATCTACAAGCAAGCGCTAGAACTCTCCTACTACCATACCTACGTAGGCCACTCTAACGAGCCGCAGATCGAGCTTTCCGAGCGTATTCTGAAGATCGCGGGCATGAACATGTCCAAGGTCTACTACGGTATGTCCGGTTCAGACGCCAACGAAACCCAGCTCAAGATCGTGCGCTACTACAACAACGTACTGGGTCGCCCGCAGAAGAAAAAGGTCATCTCGCGTATGCGTGGCTACCACGGTTCCGGTATCGCCTCTGGCTCGCTGACCGGTCTGAAAGCGTTCCACGATCACTTCGATCTGCCGATTGACACCATTCGCCATACCGAAGCGCCGCACTATTACCTGCGCGCCGCTGAGCAGCACGGCATGACTGAGCTTGAGTTCTCTGCCTATTGCGCCGAGAAACTGGAAGCGATGATTCTGGAAGAAGGCCCGGATACCGTCGCCGCCTTTATCGGCGAACCGGTACTGGGTACGGGTGGTATCGTACCGCCGCCGGAAGGCTACTGGGATGCCATTCAAGCCGTGCTGGCGAAGTATGACGTGCTGCTGATTGCCGATGAAGTGGTGTGTGGCTTTGGCCGTACCGGTTCTGATTTCGGCAGCCATCACTACAACTTGAAGCCTGACCTGGTCACCATCGCCAAAGGCTTAACCAGTGCTTACCAACCGCTTTCCGGCGTGATTGTCGGTGAGAAAGTGTGGCAAGTGCTTGAGCAAGGCACCGGCGAATACGGCCCCATCGGCCACGGCTGGACTTACTCAGGCCATGCGCTGGGCTGTGCGGCAGGGCTTGCTAACCTGGATATCATTGAGCGTGAAAACCTGGTGGGTAACGCGTCGGAAACCGGTGCTTACTTCCAGCAGCAGCTAAAAGCTAACTTTGAAGGTCATCCGCTACTGGGCGACGTGCGCGGTGTCGGCCTGATGGCGGCGCTGGAGTTCTCGCCAGACGCCAAGCAACGCCTGCACTTCGACCCCGCGTTGAAAGTCGGCCCGCGTGTTGCAGCAGCGGCAATGGAAGAAAACCTGATTGCCCGCGCCATGCCCCAAGGCGATATTCTCGGCTTTGCACCACCGCTGACCATTAACCGCGATGAAGTGGACGAAATGATTGGCCGCGCCAAACGCGCCATCGACCGCGTAACTGATGAACTAGTGCGCTCCGGCGACCTTAAAACCGGCCAGCAGGAGGCTGCCTTTACGGTTTAATCACCTATATTAGCCTTTTGAGCGCCGCTGCCTGTGCAGCGGCGCTTTTGTTTTTGTAGGCCACGACTATGCTGAATACAGTTGTTAGCCAATTGATAGTAAAGGAGAGGCCCACGATGCAGCCGGTATTAGCCTTCGATGTTTACGGCACGCTGATTGATACCCAGGGAGTGACCGTTGAGCTGGAACGACGCTTGGCCGATGCTTCCAAAGCAGGCGAATTTGCCCGCCGTTGGCGGGAGAAGCAGCTTGAATACAGCTTCCGCCACGGCCTGATGGGCGCCTATGTGCCCTTTTCTGAATGTACCCGCGAAGCGCTGGTCTTTATCGACCGGGCGCTACAAACCGGCCTTTCCGATAACGATCACGATCACTTAATGGCGGTGTATGCTGAGCTACCTGCGTTTGATGATGTCGTGCCCGCCTTGGATCAATTGCGCGATGCAGGCATTCGCTGTGTGGCGTTCTCAAATGGCACTGCCGATGCCGTCTCGACGCTACTGACGCGTGCGGGCGTTGAGAGCCATATGGATGACGTCATCAGCGCGGATGAAGTAAAGCGCTTCAAGCCAGACCCCGCCGTGTATTCCCATCTGCGTAGCCGCCTGGAAACCCGCCCTGAACACACCTGGCTAATTTCCAGCAATCCCTTCGATGTGATTGGCGCCACCCATGCCGGGTTACGAAGTGCGTGGATACGGCGCAGTTCGGATGCTCCGTTTGACCCATGGGGTATTGAGCCTGATATGACAGTCACCGATCTAGAAGCACTAGCAGAACGCATTATTCGCTAGGTTGTGAACCTGCGTAGACAAGCCGCATAATGACGCACGCTTAACGACTTAGGATATGAGCATGTCAGAAAAAATTTACTGTGTTGCCGGCTTTAAACCCAAGCCAGGCAAGGAAGAAGCCGTATTTAAAGCACTTCAGACCCTAGAACCGAATACGCACCGGGAAGATGCTTGCATTCACTACACGGTAACGCGCCAGATTGACAACCCCTTTGCCCAGGGCACCGGTTATCCGATCGTGTTTCATGAAATTTGGGCCAGTCGTGAAGAGTTTGAAGCGCACTGCCAGCGTAAAGAGATTCAAGACTTCTTCGCCAAGCACGTTGAGTCACCCGATGGCGATATTGAAGATGCCAACGTGTGTGTTTACACCGATGAGCCATGGAATTTTGACGCGCCCAAGGTGTAAGCGAAATGGTTTAAGCGAAAAGTTTTAAGTAAAAAGGAGCTAACATGACCGATAAAAAGATGAACGTCGAAAGCTTTAACCTGGATCACACTAAGGTAAAAGCTCCATACGTGCGTTTAGCCGACATCAAAGAAGGCCAGAACGGCGACCGTATCCACAAATACGACCTGCGGATCTGCCAGCCCAATAAAGATCACATGGAAATGCCAGCGCTGCACTCCCTTGAGCACTTGATGGCTGAGCTGTCGCGCAATCACACTGATAAAGTGGTCGATATCAGCCCCATGGGCTGCCAAACCGGCTTCTATATCGCGATGATCAATCACGACGACTATGACGGCGTGCTGACGATCATCGAACAAACGCTCAACGATGTGCTGGTCGCTACCGAAGTACCTGCCTGCAATGAAATGCAGTGCGGCTGGGCCGCCAGCCACAGCCTGGAAGGTGCCCAGGAACTGGCCCGCAACCTGCTGGCCAAGCGCAACGAGTGGACGGAAGTGTTCGCATAAGCGTTATGTAACCGCACGAACGACGCGCGAACGTATTAATAAAGTAAGAAGCCGAACGCCTCCTGGGTATACGCCCAGGAGGCTTTTTTATTGTCGGTGCATTAACGGATGGAAAACGCCAAACAACGGTGACATGCTGGCACAACGTACGCATTTTCCACGGGTGAGGCATTAACATGTTATTGGACACATGGCTTTTATACCTGATCGCCTGCATTGGTCTATCGCTTTCGCCAGGGCCAAACGGCCTGTTGGCGCTGACCCATGGCGCCATGCATGGTAGCCGCAAAACGCTGTTTACCATCATTGGCGGTGCCACAGGCTTTTTCCTGATTATTGCCCTGTGCATGTTTGGGATTGGTGCGCTGCTCAAGTCGTCAGTGGTATGGCTAACGGTGCTGAAATGGGTCGGTGGTGCCTACCTTGTCTGGTTGGGTATTCAAGTGTGGCGTTCGCCGCCGATTACAGGCGAAATTGATGTGAATGCAAGCCGAGCGAGCGGATGGCACCTTTATCGCCAAGGCGTACTGGCATCGATTACTAACCCCAAGGTGCTGCTGTTCTTCAGCGCCTTCCTACCTCAGTTTATCGACCCACAGGGAAGTTTGATGCTGCAATTCTTGGTGCTGGCAGGCACCTTTGTGGTTATCGAATGCATCGTGGAAGGCCTGCTCGCTAATATGGCCAACCGCATTCGTCACTGGTTAAAACGCGTCGGCCGCGGATTCAACCGCACCTGCGGCGGTATCTTTGTTGCTATCGGGGCTGCGTTGCCGTTAAGGGCTTAGCGTTGTTCATCCTGATCGGTGACTGTCATTAACATTTATGCAGCCTCTCTTAACTGACATACCTAGCCCATAGACGCGAGCCTCCTGCTGACTGTCCTTGTTATCTTCTGACAACAGCAATAATCGTTCATTAAAGATGATAGCTTCTGCTTCGGACATGACACATATGGATATCTTTATGTTTGCGGCCATTGAAAAAATGCCGTCACCTTCTCAAATGCTTGCTATCAACGGCAGCACTAAAATACATCGAGCGCTGATGAGCTATTTAGCTCGCCACTATCGATGATCTTTCGGCAGAGGCTCAGAAACGTTTTTCGTTCTAAGTCTGTCAGCGCGCCGAATACCTCTTCTTGACGCCGAACCACCTTATTTTCGATCTCCGAAAGCAAGGCGGCGCCTTCGGCGGTAGGAAAAAGTTGCTTAGCGCGCGTGTCATTATTATCTACTTCACGTTTGATCAGGCAACGATCCTCAAGCAGTTTGATTGCCCTGCTGATCGAGTTCTGTGGTCGTGGGAAGAGGATTTGTACGTCTTTTGCGAGAATGCCTGGAAAATAGCTGACTGCATAAAGCGTTGACCACGCATTTACTGGCATATCATAGTTTTTTTCGATAAAACGGCTAGTTACTTGGTTATTAGCCAGTACGATGTGGCTCATTGCCATTAGATAGCACAGATCTGAGGAGAAGGTCTCCTCAAGCATTGATAACCTTTTGTCAGTCATCCTTGATACCTCTTTCAACGGTATACATACCACCATCCTGTTGCAATATAAATCCATATGGATCTATATTGAGTTTTAGCGCGCAGCATATTACAAGTTTAAAGCTACTTAGCGGGCTGCGTTCAAACCGAAAAAAGGGGTTCTCATGTCACAACTCGCAGCCTTCGCAATACTCGCGTTCATTCTTTATATCGGCGATGTGGCCGCTTTACGTACCAAATCAAAGCTGCCTTCAGTTTTTGTATGTGCCGTTTTATTTCTAATTGGCTATTGGACTTTTTTTCCCGCAAATATAGTTGAGATCGCGGGCATTCCAACACCTGTGGTTTATCTCGCTATATACCTGCTTATTACCAATATGGGCACTTTGCTGTCGATCGATGAATTGAAGCGGCAATGGCGAACGGTCGTCATTGCACTTTGCGGGATCGCTGGTATAGCAGCAATTCTATTCACTGTGGGACGGCTTTTTCTTGATTACCAAACAGTAATTGTAGCAACTCCTCCACTAACAGGCGGCATTGTGTCGTCACTGATCATGTCGCAAGCAGCTTCTGAGGCCGGACTTGAGAGCCTCGCGGTGCTTGCTATATTGATATATGTGATGCAGGGCTTCATTGGCTATCCGTTAACGTCGCTGATGCTTCAGCGAGAAGGATGTCGCGTTCTCAACCTTTATCGGGCTGGACAATGGGTAGTCACTGATGATGCTGCAACCGGTTCGACATTGGGCGAAAATCCTCTGCCGCGCCTCTTCCAGAAGATGCCACCTGCCTACAACACGGTGTACTTCAAACTTTTCCGGCTAGGAGTTGTTGCCTTTCTGGCGTGGGGCGTGGCTCAACTAATTCAACCTGTTTTCGAAATAAGCCCCTTTGTACTTTGTTTGATTGGTGGGGTACTCGCATCCTCTTTTGGCTTCCTTGAACGCCAGCCACTGCAGTCGGCGAACTCTTTCGGCTTTGTCATCATGGTTTTGATGCTGTTTATTTTTGGCGGCCTCAACCGGGCAACACCTGAAATGCTGCTTGGTCTCGCTGGCCCAATGTTCGGGGCGATCATTATCGGCATCTCCGGCATGTACATTTTTTCATACGTTGCGGGCAAACTTTTGGGGATGACGCCGGCCATGGCTTTTGCCTGCTCACTGACAGCGCTCTATGGGTTCCCCGCGGACTACGTTATTACTAACGAGGTGGTAAACACGCTTACCGACGATGAGAAAGAGCGCGCAGCCCTCTCCGCACATATGATGCCTTCCATGCTGGTCGCCGGATTTGTCACGGTGACTATGGTATCCGTTGTTATAGCAGGTATTTTTACAGGATTGATCTAATGACACAGCAGCATATTAACGAATTCCGAGTTCAGGATATGATCGAGTGTATCGCACGGTTCACATCGACACCTGGTAAAGGAACTACCCGCCTTACCTACAGCGCAGAGCACAGAGATACACGAGATTATCTACTGGCGAAAATGAAAGAGGCGGGACTGCAGACGAGAGAAGATGCCGTCGGAAATCTTTTTGGGCGAATTGAGGGCAAAAACCCGGCCCTTCCGCCAGTGTTAGTGGGGTCGCACTTCGACTCTGTTCCGAACGGCGGTAACTTTGATGGCCCCGCTGGGGTGGTCGCCGGGCTTGAAACGGCTTTTGTTTTTCAAGAACTTGGCCTGAAACCAGAACGATCTGTCGAGATTATTGCGATGATTGAGGAGGAAGGTGGCCGTTTCGGTAGTGGGCTATTGGGTTCTCGTCTTCTGACGGGCCAGGTCAAACAGCAGGAACTGTATGAACTGAAAGATCAAAACGGCATATCCGTTGCACAGGCAATGTCAGAGTTTGGGCTGGATCCTTCAAGGTCTGACGAAGTGGCGCTGTCAGCAGGTTCTCTCCACGCCTTTCTGGAGCTGCACATTGAGCAGGGGCCGGTTCTTGAACAAAACCAGGAAGACATCGGCATTGTCACCGAGGTTGTCTCGCTGTCACAGATTGAGGTGACCGTGATTGGTGCGGCGGGCCATGCGGGAACGACTCCAATGAATGCCCGAAAAGATGCGATGGTCGGGGCAGCAGCTGTTATCGCTCGGATTCCTGATATCGTTATAGAGGTGGATAAGGCAGCTGTTGGCACTGTCGGGCGTATAGTAGCTCAACCGGGTGGTGCGAACGTCATTCCTAATAGTGTCTCTTTCAGCGTTGATATCCGGTCGCCGCAGGCGGAAAACGTTGCCGAGATCAAGGGCAAGCTTCGCACAGAGTTGAAGCAACTTCTGGATGACGGTCTTACGTTCGAGATCAACGAAAAGATAACCATTCCGTCCACGCCAATGGCCAAAGAGATTCAGGAACAGTTCGCTAAAGATGCCAATGCCAGTGGAATAAATTGGCGTTGGATGCCCAGTGGCGCAGGGCATGACGCTATGATCCTGTCGAAAATAACGCAGACGGGATTGATCTTCGTCCCGAGCCGCGATGGTATCTCTCATGCGCCTGAGGAATGGACTGACTACAAGAAGCTTGCGAAGGGGATTGAGGTGATTTTCCGAACCGCAAAAGCTCTTTCTGAGTGAAATAAACGATCAGAAACTGCTTCGGTTTGGCTCCTTCATAGCGATTTTCCCTTACGTACTAGATCGCAAAATATAGGTTCTTCGTCACTTCACGTGGATTTGGCCTGATCGAATAGGCGGCCCACCGGGCTCCCAATCAGGTAGATCATGGCGATAAAGTTGGCCTCGTTCCGGTAGCCACGTGCCCGTGACCGAG
>NZ_JBANSO010000043.1:0-17586 GCF_037070225.1 Vreelandella indica | reverse complement strand
TGGAATTAGCGAAGGAAACATGCACCAGCAGTAGGTGAAGCATCAACCAGATAATCCGATGAGATGCCGGTCTGTCTCACTCTCATGCAAAGGTAAGATCAACCATTTAATCCGCTTACCCGTTGTTTATTAACACTATATTGCTTACCTAACATAATAATCTAACTCCCTTCCACAGCCTTCAGATCAAATATGTGGCGCGACGAAAACTTTATTGTGAAGTGAGCCAGTCGATCTTACTAAGCCTGAAGGCGCCTCAGTCGTTAGGTAATAAGTTTATTTTATATGAAATTTGTTAACTTCCATGTCTCAACATAAACATTTGAGATTCGCTAAAGTGTATATTTATTCGCTGACAATGCGAAGTTGGTTTTCTAAGTAAGGGCTAGCATTCGCCGGGAGCAGGTTTGTCGGAGTTAAAAGGACCAAGAGGTTGTTTTCTACTTAATAACACAAGTGGGCGGTTGAGACGGTAGCTAACAGTGTGGTGACCCATAAGGTGACTAAGAAAATTTGTTATAGGGCATAGACACTATTATTTACTCTGGGGGTATTCCAGTTTGTATTGGAAAGGGGTTCTCAATACTTTCGTCTGCTTGGTGACGCCTTTGCTCTTGTGTCCATAATGTCTTGAGATAATTCACCACATCTCGTATCTCGCTGGGAGCCAAAACTTCCTGATACGCTGGCATCGTTAGCCTATCGGTTTTATTCCAGGGGTCGCGCCAACCCTCGGCAATAATTCGGTAGAGCATGGCATCAGAGTGTTTCCAGGTATGGCCCTCTGGCCCATGTGGTGGAGCAGGTAACTCGCCTAGAGCATTTTGCTCTTCCCAGTTGGGCATGCCTTCGCCTTGTGTACCGTGGCAACTAGCACAGTATTGTCGGTAAACTCTTTTTCCGTCTTCCAGCTGAGGAGTATCGCTTGAAAAAGGACGGTCCTCAGCCATGGCGTGCCCCACAACCATTAGCGTCAGCCATGAGGCAGTGAAAAAACAGTGCTTACGCATCGGGATAAGTCCAGGATTGGCCTTCGTCTTCACTGTGTAGAAGTTCCCCTTTCTGGTTTAAACCATAGAGAGTGTCTTTGGCGGAGAGTGTGAGTGCAACGAGCTCTGTGCCGTCACCAGCTACTTGTTGCCACTCTTGACCACCCGTTTCACTACGCCATAGTCCTTGCTGTGTAACCACATAGACTCGCTTTGGGTTGCCAAGGCTATAAGCCACATCATAGACGCTGCCAGCATCAAGTGCTCCGGTCGGTCTCCAACCGCAAAAGCAGTCCATCGATAGACGCACCGCATCGTCCGATACCCCGTAGAGCCAGCCGGTCTGCATGCTGCCTTCCATGTCAGAGTGGACGAGTCGGTTAATCTTTTGTGAAGGACCACTGTCCATTTTTTTCCAGGTGGTGCCAGCATCCTCGCTTTGGTAGATGCCGTCTTCTTCAATTACCGCATAAAGTGTTTCGTTCTGACGGCGATGTACAGCTAGCGCAGTAACCTCTCGGCTAGGTAGGTTAGCGCTAAGCTCTTGCCAGGTTTCTCCATTGTCGGTGCTACGCTGCACCCCGATTGAGGGGCCTGCGATATAGAGCGCTTGCGGATCAGTGGAGGGGACCGATACCGCGCGCAACTGGCCTTCATTCACGTCTTCGGGCAAGGGAATCGCATTCCAGGTCATGCCTTCATCGGCACGCTGGAATAGTTGGTTAGCCTCAATTTTAAACAGTCGTTTGCCTGTTACGTCATATTGCAGTGCAAGCAACCCTTCTTCAGTTGCCAAGGCCGTAATGGCGCTGCCAAAGCTGACTGCGGCCAAGCCTGTCAGTAAGAAGACACGTAAAAAACGACTCACGATCATGTGCATTTCAATATTTCCTTAAATAACGATTAGCCGATAACACCTAGGGCAGGGAAAGTACGCAATAACCAATATGACAGCTCGGATAGTTTGCCTGTGATCATTAAGCTACCCATCAGAATCATGATCAACCCAGCCGCTATATGTATGAAATGCCCCCAGCGACGCAGGAATTTCTGGTGCTTTATGAAGCGATCAAGTGAAAGGGCACTCAGCATGAAGGGCACGCCCAGACCCAAAGAATAAACGCCGAGCAACGCCATCCCGCTCCAGGCGTTGGCCGTGGAGGCGCTGACGGTAAGAATGGCACCCAGAATTGGGCCAATGCAGGGGGTCCAGCCAAATGCAAACGCTAAACCAAGTAAGTAAGCTGCACTGCGGGTTCCACCGACGTCCTTCAGTCGACCCATAAACCGCCATTCTTGATGAAACCAGCGCCATGGCATGAGCCCGGTCATGAAGGCGCCAAACAGGATGACGATAAGGCCACCGACTAGGTTTGCTTCTTGGCGATACACCAGCAGCAGACGACCAATGGCAGTGGAGCTGGCTCCCAGCAACAAAAAAACGGTTGAAAAACCGAGCACGAACCATACCGACTGGGTTAACACCCTCAGACGTTCTCGTCTATCCGCTTCCTGTAATTGTCCGAGCGAGCGGCCGGTCATGAAAGAAAGATAGCCAGGCACAAGTGGCAAAACACAGGGCGAAATGAACGAGATCAGGCCTGCCAGAAAGGCAGTGACCAGTCCTATATTGGCTACTTCAAGCATTACCCTTTACCCATGGCTAGGCTTGGAATTTAGATGAGGACTGCTTGATTGACTCGCTTTGATCGACTAGTTGGCGAGTGGTAGGCGCTGTTCCGGCATTCACTTCTGAAGCGTCTTCTACCCGAGCCTGAACATTGGTAGCGTCGCTTTGCTCGGTCGCTTCACCTTTTTTGTCTTTGCACTTCATCATGCATAGGCCTAATCCGCACATAATGAGACATGGCAATAGGCTCAATAGAATAGGCGCAATGCCTAGCAAAACCAGATTATCCCAGCCAAAAGCAAGGCCGCCAGCCACTGCCACGCTACCCAGCAACATCAGGCCGCGTGACCCTGTCAAAAAGCCATTTAGCCCCGATTTTTGTTTGCCCTGTTGGGTTTTGTCGTCACAACAACTCATGGTGCTACCTCATTATCTGGTTGCAATCATTTCGGCAAGAAAGTCGATCATGTCTTGAGTATTCCACTCGGCTTCCCCCACGAGGCGCCCAATTTCTTTGCCTTGGCGGTCAAGTAGAAGCGTCGTGGGAATACCTACGGCCCCAAGATCTGCGCTAGCCATTCCGGTTTTATCTATATAGGGAGCCAGATGTTCAATGCCTATCTCTTGATAGAATTCATTAACAATCTCGACCCCCTTACGGTCGATCGATAAGGCGACCACCTCAAAATCATCGCTGCCAAGCTCATCTTGCAGGGCATCTAAAGTGGGCATTTCCTCTCGGCAAGGCCCGCACCATGTTGCCCAGATGTTGAGTAGAATCAGCTTTCCTTCAAAGTCAGCCAACGTGAAAGGGGTACCGTCGCTATCCTCGAAGCTGATTTGTGCCACATCGTTGGGGGTAGCCCAGAGAAGAAACCCCTGTGGCCCTGAACTTTCTGACGGGGCGGCCATGGCAAGGGATGTGGCAGTCATCAGAAATACAGCTACGAAATGTCCTGTCAGGATGGGGTGTTTCATCGCCGCACTATCCTTTAGTGAGTCGCGTAAATGTCGGGGCTCTCAGTCGATTGCGAGGCGATGGCATAGACTTCCAACGGGCCACGCTTTTCTCCCGACATGCCCGGTGAGCCAAGCGGCATTCCCGGCACACTCAGCCCTATGATAGAGGGCTTTTCATCAAGCACTTGGGTCACGCTCTCAACAGGCACATGCCCTTCGAAGAGATAGTCTCCTACGACCGTGGTATGGCAGCCATGCAGTTCTTCAGGGATGTTATACTCGGCTTTCATTTTAACGAGATCATGGGTGTCGATCGTCTCCACGTCGAAGCCGTTTTGTTCCAAATACTTGGCATATTCGGCACAACATCCGCAATTGGGATTTTTGTAGAGAGTCGCTGATATATCAGCCGCCAATCCCGATATGGGAAAAGCCAGCAAAGACGTAACGGCAAGCGCTTTCCAATGTTTCATATGTTGTGTGTCCGGTTAGATATCAGATAGGAAGGTCCAAGCGACGCTACCCGCATGATGAAAAGGTTGCTTGCGTACAAGCAACCTATCCGAGCCGCTTTAAGCGTCGTCGTTCTCATGCTGCATGTTTTCCATCATGGCGTTACATTTTTCCATCATGGACTTCATATCGCCCATCATGTCGTGCATACCCCCTGCTTGCATCATATTGCTATGCATGGCGTTGCCCTCCATCGGCTTCTGTTGATTCTCTTCTTGGGCAAAAAGCGAGCTAGCTCCGAAGCTGCTGGCAGCAACAATGGCAGTAAACAGGATCGCAGTATTACGTTTACGCATGACACTCTCCTCTGTATGTGAGTCACTCTGCCAAACGCGCTAGTGGTAGGACTTGATTACGGTTTTTTATCCTGTGGCAGGAGTGCTTTTTTAAGATATCCTTAAAGCAGACTTTAAGGTCAAGGCCTCATTTTAAATTTCGTTATACAACCTAAATGTTTGTCATGAGCGCTCAGCTGAAGACTTGACCTTTGGGCAGCCTAACGGTTGTAAGCTGGCTACGAATAAACGAATGAGGATAAGCCAATGCGAGTCTCAGAGCTGGCTCAGACGGGAGGGGTAACGGCAGAAACGGTACGCCACTATACAAGGGAAGGGTTATTGCAACCGCACCGCGACCCGCGCAACGGTTATCAACTCTACGATGCAGAGTCCTTGGGGCGCCTACGTTTTATCGATTGCCTGCGTTCGCTGGGTGTTAGTCTTCCAGAGATCAAGCAAATATTATCTTGGGCGGATCAAGGCACTGCAGAGTTTATTGAACCAGTACCACTCGCCACTCAAAGGGGACGTCTTTACTTGCGGGCTCAAGAGTTCCAGGTGATAGCGCGCTGGATAGATAATATGAATCAAGACAAGATGACTGAAAGTTTCAGCCTGAAGGAGCTCATCGAATCGCTTGGGACAGGTAAATTAGTTTTCGAGGCTAATGATTCGCGAAGTGATCATTAGTGATGCGGCGAAGTCATGGCACTGTGCGTATCCTCCATCCCTATCATGGACTGCAGATGCCAGAGTTGCCAGACAGCAAACGTAATAATCAGCAGTGCTGCCAGCGTACGAGTCGCGGGGCTACGTATCCATATTGAGACACGGCGCGCTGCCACTCCGGTCGCTAGGACGGCAGGCAAGGTGCCGAGCCCAAAGGCCCCCATCATCGCGGCGGCACGCAATGGCTCGGCTACAGCAAGACTCCAGGCCAGCATCGAATAGATTAGCCCACAGGGCATCCAGCCCCATAGCGAGCCAAGTGCGAATGCTTGGGGTACTTTTACAACAGGCATCAAGCGACGGCCTATTGGTTCGATGCGGCGCCACAGGACGCGCCCCAGTGCCTCGATACGTAGCAAGCCCTTCCACCAGTTGGCGATATACAGTGCCATTAGTATCAACATGACCGCCGCCAGGATACGCAACACCAGGGCGAAGCTGTCCAGTGCATGGTTGAGCACGGAACCGAGCAGGGCCACCAAGGCACCAGCGATCATGTAGCTGCTGATACGACCTAAATTATAGCCGAGCAACAGACCTGCTAAACGCCTCGGCTGTCGCATGCTGGGGGGCACAGCAAAGGTCAGGGCACTCATGATGCCGCCACACATGCCGATACAGTGCGCGCCTCCCAGCAAGCCGAAGACGAAGGCCGCCGCCAGCGGCGGCAGGCTCATGTCGGCGGGATTCATTTACGGGGCACCTTTGGAGCTACCCGCCGTATCACGGGAGGGGCTGATGGTGAAGGCCGCCGGAGGCGAACCGTACGGTGATACGATTTCGACCTGTTCGGGTGGATAGCAGAGTCCTTGGTCGGAACAGCCCTGAAAGGTCACCATGATGGCCAGCGGCCCGGTAACGGTGTCGCTCGCCTCTATGGGCGCACTCACCAACACCTGATCGTAGAAAACGTTAATGTTCCCTAAAGACGCGTGCGACATTGGCTCGCCAGGAGGCAAAGCCAACTCACCGAAATTGATATCTTGAGAGAGACTCTCAATCGCGAACTGATGCCGGTGAAGGTAGTAATTTTCGGCGGCGGTGAAGCCGATATAAACTCGATCATCGTCTCGCCAGGCGGTGGTTCGGAAGGCTTCTTTAGCCGGTAGAAAGTCACGTTGGGGCGAACGGTTAAAGGGGGAACTTTTGTCACCAACCTCAAACATCTCTTCACGTGCCGCTACCGGGGTGACTATAAAGAGTGCCACCGTTAGAAAAGCGAAGACTTGTTTCATGAGTTTAACGCCGCCTTTGGCTTATCCATTGGCTGACCTCTGGACCAAGCGACCAGAGCAAAGCCCGCGACGATCATTGGTAGTGTCAGTAGCTGCCCCATGGTTAACCAGCCAAAAGCGATGAATCCCAACTGAGGGTCGGGGAGGCGCACGAACTCTACGATGAAACGGAAGGCTCCATACAGAAGCAGGAACAGCCCAGAGATGAGGCCCCGCTGACGTGGTCGGCGCGATAGCCACCACAGCACGGCAAACAACACGACACCTTCAAGGGCAAACTCGTAGAGAGCCGAAGGATGCCGTGGCTCTGGGCCCAGCTCCATCATGGATGGAAACACCATTGCCCAAGGTACATCACTAACTCTCCCCGGTAACTCGTGATTGATGAAGTTCCCGAGGCGACCCGCTCCCAGGCCGATGGGGACTAACGGAGCAATGAAGTCGGTCAGTTGAATAAAAGCCAGTTGATGTTTGCGAGCAAACAGCCAGGCAGCCACTAACACACCGGCAAGACCGCCATGAAAGCTCATGCCTCCTTCCCAGATTTTTAGTAACCAAAGGGGGTTGGCTTGCAGTTGTTCGAGCCCGTAAAACAATGCATAGCCAAGGCGGCCGCCAACGATGATGCCGATGGCGGCGTAGAAGATCAGGTCGCCTATATCATCGTGGCTTAGGCCGAGTCGGTAGGCGCGACGCCGACCCAACCACCAAGCTGCCACTAGCCCGATTACATACATTAAGCCATACCAGTGAATCTGAAGAGGGCCTATGGCGATGGCGATCGGGTCGATTTGAGGGTATTGCAGCATATATCTTCCTTAATCAATCGTTACTGTTGGAGTCATCAACAAAAATTATTGCGTCTTAAGAGCCGTTTTATCGTTTCCACTTCTCGACTTCCTGGATGACTCGTTCAACATCTTCAGAAGTTATGTAACCTGTATGTTTGTAACGAATAGTGCCCTCGGTATCGACCAGATAGCTTTCGGGTGCGCCATAAACACCTAGCTCAAAACCTAGGTTACCCTCTGGATCAAAAATATTGACTTCAAAAGGATTCCCAAACTCGTCAAGAAACTCGAGTCCCTTTGCCTGGGTATCCTTGTAGTTGATGCCAACCAAGCGAACGCCTCGCGCGGCTAAGTCCAATAACTGCGGCATTTCATGCTTGCAAGTGGGGCACCACTCTCCCCAAACATTGACCAATGTCACCTTATCTTTAAAAAGAGATTCATCAACGACCCTTGAGGGGTCTTCCAGCGTCGTCAGGTTGAAGGCCGGAAACGGCTGAGCTAACAAGGGGGAATCTCTGGCGCTAGGATCCATTGATAAGCCCTGATAAAAGAAAAAGCTCAAACCAAAAAAGCCCAATAGGGGTAAAAATAGCAATGTCCGAGATTTCACGTATACGTCTCACAGGTAGTAGCGGGTAAGTGCCTGCTGAGCATTGTTAGTGCTTACGGAAGTTGATTTGGAGCACTAGGTTGCATCGGTCATGGCTTTCGAGCCCATAGGCGTTTCGCCAGCAGCGGCAGCAATGTGATGCCACTGATGAGGACCAGCGCGATCATGAGACCACGGGAGTCGGCGGTAATTAGCACTTCGCCGAACTTGACGATCAGATACGCCGTGGGGATTACGCCGGCCAATGTGGCGATCAAAAAGCGCCAGAAGGACAGGGGCGTAATACCTGCCGCATAGCTGATGGCATCAAACGAAATGAAGGGCACCAATCGGGATGCAAAAACGATGAGCATCAAGCCGGTTTGAGAGCGCTCCTTTCCCAGCCAATTGAGGATAGGCCGTGTACGGGGCCAGCGTTGCATCACTTCATAGCCGAGAAAACGAGCAATGCAGAAAGCGAGCAGAGCACCGGCTTCGGCACCGATAACGACATAGGCCGTCCCCCAAGCTGGGCCGTAAAGCGCACCAGCCACCATCGCAATCGGACCACTGGGGATCGGGCTCATGACAATGGCAGCCATCATCATAAAGATGATGGCCAATGGCCCCCAGACGCCCAGCCTATCAACCCACTCACGCAAGGCCTGCTTGTCGGTCAAGACCGACAAGGCGCCGGTTTCCATCAGGATCCAATAGAGGGCCGCCAAGCCCATCAATAGAGTGAGCCCCAAAAAGAGCGTTTGCTTTACGCTAAGCTTGGTTGCCATGTTCATCTCAGTGGTGGGAGTGGGGAGACACGTCATCTCAGCCCTGTACCGTTATGGTGTATCATTCAACACCTAAGATTTCGCGAAGCTGGTCGGTCGACACTGCACCACTGATACGCTGCACTTTCCCGGCTTCATCACGGTAGTAGCTGGTCGGCGTCCCCGTAGCGCCGGCCTCACGCATGATCTGGGCATGCTTTCTGAGAAGCGCTTGGCTCTCCTCCGACGGCTCCACCGGCCTTATGCCGCCATTGCGAAATTCCAATTCATGAGTTTCGAGAGCGCTAACCGGATCGTGGAATTCAAGGATTGCAGCAGCTTTGCGAAGGCTGTCCTCTGATAGCACACCAACCAGCACGTGGCGAAGCTGTAGCACGCCTTGCTCGATTAGCGGACGTGAATTCTTCCAGAGTGCGTTGCAGTAAGGGCAGTTGGGGTCTGTTAGTGTGTACACAACATGTGATGCATCATCATTCCCCTCCGAGATAAAACGTGTGTTTTCAAACGCACTCCAGGTAGCTTCCCGCATGGGTTCCAGCACCAGAGCCTGAAGCTGGCTTTCCATGACGGCATTACCCTGAGGGTCGATTAACGTACCAATGACGGCATAGTCGGAAGAGAAGGAGATATAAGCCGCCATAGGCTCATTATCGTAAGACAAGGCATAGCCTTGGAGATCGTCAGGCGCTTCGAAGGTGCCATGGAATGTGAACCCTTGATCCACCAATACGGTAATCGTCTCGGGCAAGGGAGGCCCAGTGTCGATGACGCTGCTGGCCTGATAACTCTCATTGGCATCGGTTCCTGCTTCCTGCGCCAACGCAGGCAACGCAATAAGACCTAACAGACCTGCAGCAGCTAGGTAATAAGTGAAATGTAGGATATGCCTCATGGATGCTCTCTTTATCAATTACTGTTTTTTACAAGGGATTAGGTCGATCACATTTACTTGCTGGTTTTAGTGCTTCTTATTAAAAAACAAGTACTTGATAAGCGCAGCAACACCAAGCCCCAGTGCAATAATCAACAAGATAGCTATTAGGCCCATCCCCGCCATACCCCACATGCAGCTTTCACTTCCCATCATTTTGAATTCCTCTTTAACACTACGGTGTTTGGTTTAGGCGCGATGAACAGCATCGTTTGGACGTGGTGTGGCATTGCCGGTATCTGGCGTGAAACGGCGTAGCCGCAACGAGTTAGTCAGCACAAAGACACTGGAAACGCTCATGGCCGCCGCCGCCAGCATGGGGCTGAGCAATACGCCGATGAACGGATAGAGCATGCCCGCCGCCACGGGGATTAGCGCTACGTTGTAGCCATAGGCCCAGACGAAATTGCTGATAATGGTCCGGTGGGTACGCTTGGAGAGCGCCGTGGCATTGACGATGCCTCGCAAATCGCCACTCATCAGCACCACATCGCCGGACTCGATGGCGATATCGGTGCCAGTACCGATCGCAATGCCCACGTCGGCCTGGGCCAAAGCGGGTGCATCGTTGATCCCGTCCCCCACAAAAGCGACACGCTTGCCCTCCGCCTGGAGACGCCGGATCTCTGCCGCTTTCTGGTCGGGCAGCACCTCAGCGAGAACCTGCTGGATGCCAACCTGTCGGGCGATAGCATCGGCAGTGGCACGGTTATCGCCGGTGAGCATGGCCACCTCCAACCCTTGCGCTTTGAGTGCTGTGATAGCCTCGGCAGAGCCCTCCTTGAGGGGATCCGCCACCGCGATGACTGCAGCAAGCTGACCGTCTACCGCGGCATAGAGCGGGCTCTTGGCGTTCTCGGCAAACACCTTGGCGCGTGTTTCTGCCTGGCCGAGCTCGATTTCCAGCCGATGCATGTAACGATCAGCTCCCACATGTACCAAGTGGCCGTCGACCTCGGCTTCAATGCCGTAGCCAGGCTCGGCACTAAAGCGACTGACCGAGGGTAATTCCAGCCCACGGGCCTTGGCGCCCTGTACAATAGCTTCGGCGATGGGGTGCTCGCTTTGAGCTTCCACTGCCGCGACCAGTCGCAGCACGTCGTTTTCATGACCGTTAATTGCTTCGAAGTCGGTCAGTTCGGGGCGCCCCTGGGTCAAAGTGCCGGTCTTGTCCAGCACCACCGTATTCATCTTGGCCAGCGTCTCAAGCGCCGCCCCTTTGCGAAATAGCACTCCCATCTCGGCCCCTTTCCCGGTACTGACCATGATGGCCGTTGGGGTAGCCAGGCCCATCGCACAGGGGCAGGCAATTAGCAGTACACTAACGGTAGTGACGAAGGCAAAGGACAAAGACGGCGACGGTCCGAAAGCGAACCAGAGTGCAAAGGTAATCGCGGCGATAGCGATGACCACGGGTACAAACACACCGGCAACCTTGTCGGCTAATTGCTGAATTGGGGGCTTCTCCGCCTGGGCCGTTTCCACCATCTTGACGATCTGCGACAGCACGGTGTCGGCACCGACTCGCGTGGCCCGGAAGGTAAGTGCACCGTTCTTGTTGATGGTGCCACCGACGACTTCGGAATCCCTCTGTTTGACGACCGGCACTGGCTCACCGCTGATCATCGACTCATCAACGTAGGAGTGACCCTCCTCAACAATGCCATCGACTGGAACACGCTCCCCTGGGCGAACCAAAATACGATCGCCCGTGACGACGGCGTCGATAGGCAGCTCGACGGTTTCATCCTCACGGATGACGCGGGCAGTTTTCGCCTGTAATTGCAGAAGCTTCTTGATAGCTTCGGAGGTGCGGCCCTTGGCAATGTGTTCAAAATAGCGACCGAGCAGAATTAACGTCACGATCACCGCCGCCGCTTCGAAATAGCTCACGGCGGTTCCGACGGGAAAGAGTCCGGGCACCAGCAGGGCGGCGACCGAATAGAAATAGGCAGCGCTCGATCCGATCATAACGAGGCTGTTCATGCCCGGATTAAAATGCCGGAGTTCGGCGAAGCCGACGCGATAGAAGCGTGCACCAGCATAGAACTGCACCGGTGTGGCCAATAACCACTCGACGCCCATCCAGCCGCGATGCGGCATTAGACTCGTTAACAGCGCGTCAAAAGTGGGAATCATTTTCCCCATGGCGATGATGACTACCGGAATCGTAAATATTGCCGCGAGCACGACTCGACGGCGAAGCTCGGCTCTTTCCCGATCCTCGCTGTCCGTTGGTGGCGGCGTATCGGTATCCTGCGGTTCATAGCCTGCTTCGCGGATGGCATGCTGAATACGCGTTAACGAAACGGCTCCTGGCAGGAAACGAACGAAGGCCTTCTGGGTAGCAAGGTTAACACTCACTTCCACCATGCCGGGCAGCTTCGTTAGCGTTCGCTCTATCCGAGAGACACAAGATCCGCAACTCATGCCGGTAACAGGAATCTCGATACTTTCCACTACCGGTTGATAGCCCGCTGTTTCAATGGCGTCGAGTAGGCTAGTGGTCGTGGTAACTGCTTCGACCTGGATAGCCGCCTTCTGGGTGGCGAGGTTCACTTGAGCGTTGATCACGCCTGGCTGCTGGCTGAGTGCACGTTCCACACGTCCAACACAGGAAGCACAGGACATACCACGAATCTCGATATCGACGTTTTGCGCCATAATGAAGATCTCCTGTTATTTATTGACGACCCGATATGCGAGCTTGATTCCCCATGTTCGCTGTCGAGAAAGTGCTGATCATTCAGCCTGCTCAGCGATAGCTTCAACAATCGGGCAGCCTTCCTGCATAGGCCCTTCGCCTGCACACTCGCTCAGTGTTTTCGATAATACGGCTTCAATCCGCGTGAGGTGTTTGATCTGCTCGCGCACCTTGTGCAGCTTCTCCCCGGCGATGCGTTTAGCTTGCGCCCGGTCGCCATTAGCATCCTGAAGCATTAGCAGCTCCCGAATCTCTTGCAGCGTGAAGCCCCACTGCTTGGCATGGACGATAAACTGCAACCGATCCACAGCTTCCAGTGGGTAACGCCGATAGTTGGCATCGGTCCTCCTCGGAGGAGGCATAAGTTTCTCTTTTTCGTAGAATCGAATCGCCTGGCTAGCGACCCCGCTTCGTTCGGCAAGCTCGCCGATACTTAGTGTTTGCATAGCGTTACCTCACGACATTATTAATCTAAGCTTCTGGCAGCCTGACTCAACGAATCTACCGGTCGGGGCTCCTATTGCTCCGGTTGGCGCACGACCCTAAGGTAGGGCGTCTTGGTGTTCCAGCCTTCGGGAAAGTGTTGCCTAGCGTCATCATTCGATAGCGATGGCGAGATGATGACATCGTCACCGTTTTGCCAGTCAACGGGGGTGGCCACTTTGTGCTTGTCAGTTAGCTGAAGCGAATCGAGAACCCGCAGTATCTCGTCGACATTACGTCCTGTGCTGGGTGGATACGTCAAAGTGAGACGAATTTTCTTGTCAGAATCGATGATGAAGACCGTACGCACCGTCAGTTTGGGGTCGGCTTTGGGATGGATCATTCCATAAAGCTTCGCTACCACCTGATCTTCGTCAGCCAGCAAGGGGTAGTTCAGGGCCGTGCCCTGAGTCTGTTCAATATCCCCCGCCCAGTCGTGGTGAGAGCTGAGGGGATCCACCGAAACCCCAACCAGTTTGGCACCCCGCTGGGTGAATTCGTTCTTTCGCTTGGCAAACGCGCCCAGTTCTGTGGTGCATACTGGCGTAAAATCAGCGGGGTGCGAGAACAGCACCGCCCAGCTGTCGTCAAGCCATTGGTGAAAGTTGACCGTGCCTTGCGTGGATTCGATCGTGAAGTTTGGTGCTGTCTCGCCCAGTTGTAGCGCCATGGAAATGTCCTCATGTCATTCATTGAGTAGCCACCATAACTTTGAAGTCAACTTTAAGGTCAAGCTTGATGTGTAATATTTGCAATTCGATAGGAGACAAATAATTTGTCAATAAAGGTTGACCTTAAAGCAGCTGTAAGCCTTAAAATTCTTACGGCGCTAAAATGGATATGATAGGAGGTAGCACCATGGGATTGGTATCAATACCCTTGTTGGCCGTCTCCATAACTTAAGTTGCGATAACACATTGGAATCTCTCTCTTCCATCGGCTTGGTCGGCGCCTTTATCGGCGGATTGGTCTCCTTCTTCTCGCCCTGCACGCTGCCCCTGTTACCGGCCTACCTGTCGGTGGTCACAGGCGGTAGTGCCGGTAAAGCCGACAGGCGGTTAGAGGCATTGACCCTCAGTGCCTTCTTCGTCTTCGGCTTCAGCATCGTGTTCATCCTACTCGGGCTCGGCGCCAGTAGTATCGGGCAACTGATGCGAGGGTATCGCCAAGAATTCAACTGGGTTGCCGGCTCGGCGGTGATCGTGCTGGGCCTCTTCATGACCGGCGTGTTCCGATTGCCGCTTTTCCAGCGTACCTTTCAGTTCACCCCCAATGTCCAGGGTGGCTCTCCGCTTTCGGCTACTGTGTTCGGGGTATCTTTTGCCATCGGCTGGACGCCCTGTATCGGCCCCATCCTGGGCGCCATCTTGATGGCCACGTCCAATGCTGCTAGTGCCCAGGCTGGAATGATATATCTCAGTGCCTACTCGGCTGGCCTAGCGCTACCTTTTCTTGCCAGCACTTTACTGATTAACCGATTCGCTCTGCATCGGCAAAGCCTAGGAAGGTGGAGCGCCTATGCTCGCCCCGTGGCGGGCACGGTTGTGATCCTGATGGGCATCGCCATCGTCTCGGGTACCATGACGCGGCTTTCCAGTATCATGGTCGACCTTTTTCCCTCCCTGGCGACCCTGGGGTAGCCAGGCCGTCAGAGAAGTAGAGATTACTTTTCATACTGACTCCTTAAGAAGCTTATTAGGCTGAGCTAGTCTCCTAAAAGGAGATTATTTTTATAATGCTTAGAACTTAATTTCTTTCACTGTTAATTTAGTTCTTTCACCTAATTAATTTTAATTAGGATCTCGTGGCGAGGTAACTTACAAGCGCAGCGAACGTTTCAGTGTTTTTTTGACAAAAAATTTATTATAGTAGGCCTTCCTGAATCCTAGCTGAATAATAAAAATTACGGCAAGTAACGCACAGCTACCTGGTTTATTTTTATATTTTTTGATTAGTTACCAGGTTCCCTTTCCTTGATTTATCTTTTAGGTTGTTCTAGCTTTATTATGCCAAGCAAGAACTATGGTAAATAAAATTTGATTTAATAAATGGAGAACCGAGATGGACTTCAAAAAATACGAAAACTGCATTGAAGCTTGTCACATATGCGCTGCTTATTGCGACAAGTGTGCAACTGAGTGTCTAAAAGAAGACAACGTAAAAATGATGGCGGAATGTATTCGCCTTAACATGCAATGTGCTCAAATTTGTCGGTTAGCCGCCTCATTTATGGCACAAGAAAGTGAGTTTGCACACGAGATCTGCCGTCTATGTGCCGACATTTGTAAGAAATGTGGTGATGAGTGTGCAAAACATGATGCACCTCACTGCCAAGAGTGTGCTCAAGCTTGTCATCGCTGCGCTGAAGAATGTGCCGCAATGGCCAGCTAAGCTTCAAGCCAGCCGGGGCGAGCGCTTCGGCTGGGCGTCATTTTCTAGGGGGTTATATACATTAACTGAGGCTTTCAAATGTTGGTGTTTGCTTTTTTTAATATCTAAAAGGGGCTCGCTTGCGAACCCCTTTTGAATTAGTTATAATTAATAATGTCGCTTAGTAAGCGACATGTAGTTCATAACTGTTATTGCTATTTTCCTTAGTGCCCCCCATTGAGCTACCTGTCACCTCAAGCTGATAATTGCCCGGTTGCAGCTGACGAACAAGTTCAAAGTGACCCCGTGGACTGGACGCTTCTGCTACTTGTTTTCCAGTTTTGTCATAAAGCACAGCTGAAATGCGGTTGCCAGTGCTGGTAAAACCTGGGAAGTGCTCACTCGCTACTTTCAGTGTAGTCGCTTGTTCAATATTAATATTGAAACGCTTAGGTTGCCCCTGGACAAGCATCTGTGTAGAAGATACGCCTCTTTCTAGTAAGGGAAGATTCTGTGTTGTATTGCCTAAGCTCGCTAATACAGGTGTAGAGAGGATACTTGCTACTACTGCACTAAAAACAATTGCTTTAATTTTCATGGTGGTTTACTCCGCTGGTTATTTATAATTTAATAATAACCTTAGAGTATGAGTTGAAGCTGAATTTAGTGGTTTATTAGCAAAAAAAAACGCCACCTTTCGGTGGCGCAAGTTATAGAGTGCTTAACGATTTAAAATATTAACCTGACGCCTGCCACCACGCCGGTATCTTCGGTATTATTCCCGCCAGCACGAGAAAGGTCAGCGGTATCGCCATACTCTTTTTCCCAATAAGCGCCCACGTAAGGCGCAAAGCGTCTGGTCACTTCGTAGCCCAGGCGCATGCCGACACGCACTGAGTTAAGGCCCTCACCCACACCAAACTCCTTAACTTCGCTGGCAGCTACGGCAATTTCGGTACGCGGCTGTAGGTAGAGCCGCTGAGTCAGGCGCAGATCGTACTCGCTTTCCAGGCTGGCGGAGATATCGCCTTCATCGCTTATCATCAAGTCGAGATCGGTCTCGAAGCGATAGGGGGCGAGCCCCAATAGGCTGATGACGCCGAAATAGCGTTCGGGATAGTTATTCGTAGCGATACCGCCCTGATAACCGATGCCGCCCTGAAGTTCCCAGAAGTCGGCAATCAAACGACTATAAAGCAGGTTGAGGGACTCGAATTCTGCATCTTCGCCATCGCCCTGGACGTTTTGGCCTTCGCCTTCCACGTATAGGCGATTGAAATCACTGCCATACCAGGCCTGGAAATCCCAGACCAAGGCATCCCCCCCCTTGTCGGGCGAAGCATATTCCAAGCGATCGACCCGTACCGTGGTCATCGGGTGCTCCACGACCGGTGACGGCCAGCCGGCCGGGGCGTCATAGCCGTCTTCGGCTTGAGCAGTCGTGGCGGCGGCCATGCCGAGGGCGGCGCTGGCGAGGGTTACGTAGTACTTGGTTTTCATACTGCCTCCTTAAGAAACCTGAACAACGCGGAACATGCCAGCATCCATGTGATAGAGAAGGTGGCAGTGGAACGCCCAACTGCCCTCGGCGTCTGCAGTGATCAGCGCAGACACGCGCTCGCCGGGCTTCACGTTCAAGGTGTGTTTGCGCGGAATCAATTCACCCTGGCCGTTTTCCAGCTCCATCCACATACCGTGGAGGTGGATAGGATGCTCCATCATGGTGTCGTTAATCAGAATTAGGCGCAGCCGCTCATCTTTCTCAAAATGAATAGGGCCGGTCACTTCGCTAAACTTCTTACCGTCGAACGACCACATATAACGCTCCATATTGCCGGTCAGGTGCAGCTCAAGCTCACGGCCTGGCTCACGGCGATCAGGCCATGGTGTGAACGCTTTGAGATCCCGGTAAACCAATACGCGTCGTTCGTCAGGATCAATGCCGATTCCCGCCTGGTTATAGCGAGAGCCCGGCTGAGCTTCACCGGCGAGAAGCAAACCATTTGCGCCTATTTTGGCCTGCTCGGCTGCCATCCCCCCCATAGTAGAGTGATCCATGCCTTGCATGTTGGACATACCGGAGTGATCCATCCCAGCCATGCTGGAATGATCCATCCCCGACATGTTGGACATGCCAGAGTGATCCATCCCCGACATGTTGGACATGCCAGAGTGATCCATCCCCGCCATGTTGGAGTGATCCATACCGCCCATACCGTGGGCACCCATGGCTTCCATGCCGCGGTCGGCAATTTGGCGGCGCTTGGGAATCTCCGCCTGCATGCCTTCACGCGGGGCTAGCGTGGCGCGAGCGTAGCCACTCCGATCCATGGCTTCGGCGAAGATGGTATAGGCTCGATCATCTTCTGGTGAAACAAGCACATCGTACGTTTCCGCCACGCCAATACGGAACTCATCAACAGGCACGGGTTGCACTGGCTGGCCATCGGCGGCCACCACGGTCATCTTCAGGCCAGGTATACGGACATCGAAGTATGACATGGCCGAACCGTTAATCACGCGTAGCCGTACCCGCTCACCGGCCTTGAACAGCGCGTTCCAGTTTTCCTGGGGGGAGTGGCCGTTGAGCAGG
>NZ_JBANSO010000042.1:0-18621 GCF_037070225.1 Vreelandella indica | reverse complement strand
ACCACCAGTAATTATGGAAGGCAAATCATCACTGCCAATGGCACGAGGCAGCGGTAAGAAAGCGATCTTGAAGGGACTATCTCAGAAACTTTCCATAACTGAGGGTTGAGGATAATTACGGTTATGGAAGTGTTTCCATAACCGTAAAAACTGGCTGTTCAGCCATACTCCGAGCGGCGCTCATGCCAGCGCGGCGATCTACAGCCTGATCGAAACCGCCAAAGCCAATGGTCTCTCGCCTTACGACTACTTGCAGTATGTCTTCGCGACACTGCCCACCCTCGACGATGATGACCTCAACACGCTGTTGCCCTGGCAGTGGAAAGAGACATTACCGGTCTAAGCGACATCTGCCTAGATGTGGTTAGTGGCTCGCTTACCTCACCACGATTGCCGTCATTCAAAAACCCCCGGTGCTGCTCAAACGAGACACGACCATAGGGCAGATGGTCGAATCGGCCGACTCTGCATCCAAGGGCGGCGTGGCCAAACCCACTCGACCGTTGGCGATTGCTTGGGCTTTTGGCTTTAGGTTCTTGAGAAAACCTTTGTGTCAGCTAGGCTCCACGGCACCTTTAAAAGTATTTATGGATCTGCTCAAAATTACCCAGGAAGTGCCATTGGACATTTATCAAACGGAAGTCTTCTCTTGATTATTGAGACCGCCATTTTCCAAGAAAGCAATATTGACAACATTAACTTATATTCATAAAACAACACTCGTTAGTTTTAATGCTTCGCTTAATACATTACAGCCACTTATAAGTTTTTACATTTTTAAAACTCAAATATTATTTTATTAAATTCAACACTCCTAGCTTTCTGCATAGTATTTTAATTAAAAAGATACCATGAATCGTTTAATAACCGTTTAACAGCTATTGGGAAATTAGCGCTTAAAACCAATCGCCACTAAACTTTAGTCTTATTTTTATATAATTTTCTCATATACAGAACACGCATAGGCTATGCACAGAAGAGTGCTGCCAGTTAAATATTCCAACGCTCTGGCCAGCCAATACTCTGTTGTATAACGATGATGATATGCCCCTATGCCCTACGTTCACGATACGTTAACACGACTTAATAAAAGCAGCCCTGCACAGTCAGAATTTTATCAAGCCACCGAAGAAGTGCTCGAATGCCTACGTCCGCTAATTGAGCAGAGTGATTACTACCACCAACACAGCATTATTGAGCGGATAGTCGAGCCCGAACGGCAAATTATGTTCCGCATAAGCTGGGTAGATGATGCCGGAAGCGTACGGGTCAACAAAGGCTATCGTGTACAGTTCAACTCTGCCCTTGGCCCTTATAAGGGCGGCTTACGCTTCCACCCCAGTATTACCTCAGGCACCATAAAATTTCTCGGCTTTGAGCAAATCTTCAAAAATGCGTTAACCGGTTTGCCAATCGGCGGTGGGAAAGGCGGCTCTGATTTTGACCCAAAAGGAAAATCAGATAACGAGATTATGCGCTTTTGTCAGGCATTCATGAGCGAGCTATACCGTCATATTGGCCCCAACTGCGATGTGCCTGCTGGTGACATCGGCGTCGGTACGCGGGAGATCGGCTTTCTCTTTGGCCAGTACAAGCGGCTCACCGGCCACTATGAAGGCGTGCTGACAGGCAAAGGGCTTAACTGGGGAGGCTCGCTGGGCCGTAAAGAGGCCACCGGCTACGGGGCGGTGTACTTTGCGCAAAACATGCTGGCTGCCCGTGGAGATGAGCTTCGTGGCAAAACCTGCCTCGTTTCCGGCGCGGGCAATGTAGCGATTTATACCATTGAGAAGCTGTACGAGCTGGGCGCTAAACCGATCACCTGCAGCGATTCACGTGGCACTATCCACGATAAAAACGGCATTGATTTAGGCTTACTCAAACGGCTCAAAGAAGTGCAGCGCACCTCTTTAGAAGACTACCTGCAGGAGTACCCTGACGCGCACTACATTGCTGTACGTGACTATCCCCTGGGCGGGCATGCCGTATGGCATATTCAAGCCGATGCAGCCTTCCCTTGCGCGACACAGAATGAGCTGACCGCAAGTGATGCGGAAACCCTGCTCGCTAATGGCGTAACGTGTATTAGTGAAGGGGCCAACATGCCCTCTACCAAAGAGGCCGTCGACCTGTTTCTAAACGCTAAAATCGCCTATGGACCTGGCAAAGCCGCCAATGCAGGTGGTGTCGCTACCAGCCAGTTAGAAATGGCGCAAAACAGCAGTATGGAGCAGTGGTCTCTAGAAAAAGTTGACCAGAAATTAAAACAGATTATGACCAATATCCACCGTCAGTGCGCTGACACAGCCGACGAATTTGATGATAAAACCAATTTGGTACTAGGCGCCAATATTGCAGGCTTCAGAAAGGTGGCTGATGCCATGATTGAACAAGGTGTCACCTGATCGTCTTTATTTTATAAATCGCTTATACTGTAAAAAGTATGCAGTCCTTCCTTTATTGGGGAAGGGCTGTTTTTTATTGGTTTAAACTTATTGCTTTAAGGAGAGTCATCATGGAACCACGTCCTGCTATTATTATTAATCGTCTTGATGCCGAACGCCTCCAGCGCTTGATCGACAATGCATCCGATAAAGATATGGCCGTAGCTCAGCTACTTGAGGAAGAGTTATCACGAGGTGAGGTCTGCGACCCCGAAGATATACCGGATGACGTGGTCAGCATGAATAGTCAGGTTCGCTTCACCGACCTCACTCGTGGGCTTAAGATGATTCGAACCCTGGTTTACCCGCACTCACTGGAAAGCGTAGCGGACGGCATTTCGGTGATGGCGCCCATTGGCGCGGCTTTGATCGGCCTCAAGGTGGGCGACATCATCGAATGGCCATTACCCAACAATACCGAAACACGGCTACGTATCGATGCCATTTATTGGCAGCCCGAACGCGAAAAGCAGTTCCACCGATAAGTCGCGCCAGAGAGTCCGCTAGTATCGGATAGAGAAAACTTCGCGGTGTTAGTGAAAAACTTATAAAGTATGGGAAATTGAAATTTATGGCATCACTAATGCGTGATGCCAATGGGTTATAGAAAAAGAAAGTGCGTTTACTTGAAAAAAATATTAATAAAAATTAAACAAGAATAGTGAATCGTTGATTAACGGTCATCAACCATTATCTGTTCAGCACCAAAGCCGTATTGTCCGGCACACTATCTGCGTGATAACTCGCTACGCTTTGTCATGCGGCCTTCAACGCAACGATTAGGTTGTATCGGTTGCTTCTGTTCCAAGTTCAAGGGGCTCGCCATCTTCATCCAGCAACTGGTGGTCGTAGGCGGCCTGAAGGCCGGTATCTTCCACCGGTAGCGGCTGCGGCTCTTCCTCCTCGGCCCAGTAGTCAATGTGGCCTGGATAAAGTGGCGATAAAAACGCCACCAGGATGCCGATCACGGAGAAGATCGCAAAGGCGTCCGCATAGCCCAATCCATCGACCAGCACACCGACCATCGGAGAACCCACTGCCTGCCCAAGCGCGCAGGCCATAAAGGGCAGCACCGGCCCCATCGACAGCCGCCCCGGCAGTAACCGGATGCCTGTCATCAAGTACAGTCCCGTTAAGCTCATGTAGGCAAGCCCGAAAACCATCGCGGAAAACATCGCCAGCGCTAGCTGGCTTGGGCTAGCGGCCAGTAACACCAGGCTTGAAGAGAGCATCATCAACATCAATGCCTGGGTGATGGGTGGGTTATTGCGGTCGGCGAGATCACTCACTACGGCACCACCGAGCCCGGCGATACCGACCGCAAACCATAGCCAGCCGGTGTGACCAGGGGGCAGCGCGCCAAGGGTAACCACCAGGTCAGGCGCGAAAAGCCAGTAAGGAGAAGAAACAAAGCCCATGGCGAAGGCGAACAACGAGAGCCGGGTGAGCCGCGACCACTGCAACCGGGTGATGGGCGGTGGCGGTGCTGCGTTGGCTGGCGTTACTCTTGAAACCGACGGGATAAAGCACCATGCCGCCACCACTCCCATGCCGGTCAGAACGGCAAAGAGCGCATAGGTCAGGCGCCATGCATCAGACAGGAAAACGACCGTCGGTACCGCCACGATAATTCCGACGCTGGTACCTGCGTTCATGATCGAACTGACTCGCCCGTGCATCGCCCGGCTCACCAGTGCCTGCATAGCGGCGGTCAGCGCGGGCATCATCAAGCCGGTGCAGATCCCGCAGATAAACACCCCCACCCCGAGCGAGAGTGCGTCGGAGGCCTGACTAATCAGCCCCAGGCCAACAACCCCGAAACCACCCGATAGCACTGCCAGGTTACGCGCACCGAGACGATGCGCAGCAAGTGGCGCGACCAGGGTAGCCAGCACGAAACTGATAAACGGCAGCGCCCCAATGACCCCGATAAGGTAGGGCGTGAGCGCCAGCTCGGCGCTGATGGAAGGCACAAACAGACCAAATGCAAAGCGCGCCAGCCCGTAACTAATGGCGACCAACGCGGCACCGAAGATGGCAAACCCCATGTTCGACAAGGTTTTCATACTGACACCTCCACGGCCGCGCGCTGGATAAATAAAAGTCCGCCTAGCTCATTGTCGTAGCAACCGCCGTGATGAGCAATGCAGGTGGGCGGTCATTTACCGAAGTAGTTTTTAAGTAGTAGTTTTTAAGTAGTCGTTTTCGAGATAATGGCTATCGCCCCCCTTCACGATTGTTCTATAGTCGAGGCACGCTAACCGGATTCCCCCAGCCTATGGCCGTTGACCTACAAGCGCTTTATCCCAAACTGATCCACCTGATGCTGGACGCGATCTTCGTGGTCGATGCAGACAACCAGATCATCTTTGTAAGTGATGCCTGTGAGTCACTGCTCGGATACCATCCCCACGAGCTGATCGGCACCCTGATCACCCACTACATGCACCCCGACGATCTAGCGGCCACACGGGACTCCATTGTGCGAGTGATGAACGGAAAGCCCCACGTCGATTTCCGCAACCGCTATATCCGTAAAGATGGCGCTACCGTCCACATCCTGTGGTCTGCCCGCTGGTACGAGGAAGAGGGCGTGCGAGTTGGTGTCGCGCGAAACGTCACGGCCCTTATGCAGGCCGAAGAGGAGTTACGCTACCTCGCCCATCATGATTCCCTGACCAAACTAACCAACCGAGCGCTCTTCTATGACCGCCTTGCCTTGGGTCTGAGTACGGCCCACCGCTACCAGAGCAACCTGGCGCTGCTGTTTCTGGATCTTAATGACTTCAAAGGCATCAATGACGTTTATGGACATGCGGTGGGTGACCGTGTGCTCTGCACAGTTGCCAGACGGCTGGAAGGCTGTGTGCGCGAGACGGATACCGTGGCCCGCATGGGCGGTGATGAGTTCACGGTGTTGTTAACGGACATCAAGTCGGCGCACGCTGTCACAGAAAAGGTAGAGCAGATCCTCACCGTTATGAACGCGCCGCTAGGCGCTGAATTCGGCGACGTCAGAATGCCATCCTGCAGCATCGGCGTAGCCTGCTACCCCACCGACGGCGAAGACGCCGACACCCTACTGAGCCATGCAGATAGCCATATGTATCAGGTGAAAAGGCGCGGGCGCTAATGGACAAGGAAATAGCGCGCTTGGGGATTGATTTATCCTTTATGCTGGAAAGTTTAATCATCACTTCCACGTTGGGTACTGGTGCCCGCTATTGCTATCCTGGCGTTCGTCGGCGTTTATCAGTTGCACTCTGATCTATTTGCTATTTACTTGATGCTGGTCATCGGCGTGTTTGGGTATTTACTGCGTAAGCTGGGCTTCTCCCTGGCGCCAGTGATTCTCGGCTACGTACTGGGTGGGTTGATGGAGCAGAACCTGCGCCGAGCACTCTCTATCAGCGGCGGCGACGTCGGGATCCTATGGCAATCGGGAATCTCACTGGGGCTGTGGGTGGCGGCGGTATTACTATTGGTGCTTCCCTGGTTGATACCGAAGCTATTGGCCTCCCGCAAGCTAAGCGCTGGATAACGATGCTTCTGGTCCGACAATGAAGAGATAGCTAGCCCTGGCCCGTGATAACGATCGCCAGGGCTTTTATTTGCAAACCTGTGATGTTGAAAACGATGCGAGCAATACACTTGGCCCCCTTAGGCCGTTTCTTACCAACATTGGCACTCGGGCTTATCGGGGGCGGGTTAGCTTATTGGCTACAATTGCCGCTTCCCTGGCTATTAGGGGCTATGATCGCGACCACGGCGGCCTCCCTGGCAGGCGTACCGATGAGGTCGCCGGGCAAGGGCCGCCAGGGCGTGCTGGTCGTCATTGGGGTCATGCTCGGTTCAGCGTTCACCGCCGACATGACCGGAGATGCAACACGGTGGGGGATCAGCTTGGCGATTATGCTGGTCGCCACGGCGGTGATGATGACTTTCTCGGTGTGGTTTTCCCGCCGCGTGGCGGGGCACTCCTGGGAAACGGCGCTTTACGCTGGCGTGCCTGGCGGGGTTTCCACCGTCACCGGGATGGCGCTCTCTTCAGGGGCTGATTTGCGCATCATCGGCATTACCCATGCGGTGCGCATATTGGTTCTGCTGGTGGCCATCCCGCCTGTTTTGCAGTTTATCGGCCATGTCGACATTAGCAGTACCGCGCCAGCCTTATCGCAGTGGTTATGGATGCCCTCCTCCACGGATATCGCGTGGCTGCTGGCGGCTGGCATTGTCGGCATGCGGCTGGGTAAGCACCTTCGCCTACCTAGCCCACTGCTATTTGGCCCGGCCCTTGTCTCAGCAGCGCTGCACTTCTCGGGCCTCACGCATGCTGCCGTCCCGCCTGTGATCATTGCGCTCGCACAGGTGGTCATCGGCATTTCCGTTGGTGTGCGCTTTGCGGGTGCCCCGATTGCCGAGGTGGGAATGGCCATGCTGATGGCGGTCATTCAGGCCCTGGTACTGTTACTGCTGGCGATTATTGCCGCCTGGATAGGGCATTTACTCACCGGTTACTCTGCCGCGGCGGCGCTGCTCGCCTATATGCCAGGTGGCGCCCCAGAGCTAAGCCTGGTTGCACTGAGCTTAGGTATCGATCCCGCCTTCGTTACCACTCACCACCTACTACGCATCACGCTACTGGTGTTGTTGCTGCCTTTATTGCTCCGGCGAATGGTTTTAAACGCCTAACGATCATCTTGTGGTTTTTGTGAATCAGAACACAGCGCCTAAATAGTCTGAGAAAAAAACTGGCAAGGTTAAGTGTTATTTCATGAATGCAGCGAAGGCATGCCTCCTCATACCTTCGCTAAATAACTAGCTGTAAAGCTCGAACAGTGACCCTTGGTCGCTAAATCGGACTGCTACTGAGAATAGGCTGACGTCGATTGAACAAGCAGTCATATTCTTCCTTGCCCACCGCATAGCACTCGCAGACCCGTTCCTCTAAACCCTGCCGGTCAAGAATCTTGATATGGCCACGGTGGTAGGAGATTAGCCCTGCTCTCTGGAGCTTGCACGCCGACTCGGTGACGCCCTCGCGACGCACTCCCAGCATATTGGCAATTAACTCGTGGGTCATGATCAATTCGTTGTTTGGCAGTCGGTCAATGCTGAGCAGTAGCAAGCGACATAGCTGCTGGTCAAGGTTGTGATGGCGATTGCATACCGCTGTTTGCGCCATCTGTGTCAGCAAGGCTTGGGTATAACGCAGGAGCAGTCGCTGCATCGCGCCGGCGCGGAAGAATTCCTTTTTGAGCAGATGGCCCTTGAGACGTAATGCCTGCCCGCCACTCTGCACAATCGCTCGGTTGGGGGTGCTCTCACCGCCCATGAACAACGAGACGCCCAACACCCCTTCATAGCCCACCACGGCAATTTCTGTCGAGGAGCCATCCTTAATCACGCCGAGCAGCGAGACGATGGAGTCTAACGGAAAGTAGGCATAGTCCATTGGCTGTCCGGATTCACACAGCGATTGCCCCAGTGTCAATGTCACCTCCTCTAAATGAGGCAACAGTTGATTCAGTTCTTCTTCCGGCAATAAGCCAAGCAAAGCATTTTGCTGGCAATCACAAAGTACTGGCATTGATATCTCCCTATAATGTCAGTAGCGCAGTTTGAGCATCATCGCTTCTGTAAGGCTTCCCTTTCTTAAAGATAGGACATTATCAGGTGGCAACGACGATCACAGAGTGGCCGTTCGATGGCTGCTTATACTTCGACCATGAAAGCCTCTGTGTTAGCAGCTTCGCGCCATGAACCGGGCCGCTTCTGACGACCCGGCGAACAAGAAGTGTCATTCTCCAGAGGCTGTTTCCAGTTCAGTCTCGAGAGCGGCAAAAGCGGCCTCATCAGTGAGCAGTTGGCGCAGCGTTTCGACGGCAAGCCGGCCCTCGTTATCGATTAGGTTATCGAGCCAGAGCAGCGCCTGCTTTTGATTGGGATTCTCGTAGCCACGCGCCAAGAGATAGGCCCTGGCCAAAGCGAGGCGGGCACTTTGGTGTCCTTGGCTTGCTGCCTGATAGAGGTAGCGCGCACCACACTCGGGATCCTTCTCGATGTTACGCCCGCTCAGGTACTCACGGCCGAGGGAGGCCTGAGCACCCGCGTGGCCCTGCTTGGCTGCATCCCGGAGCAGCTCGTAGCCTCGCTGAACATCCTGGCCAATCGCGCCTTCGCCACGCATAAAGGCGATGCCTAGTTCGGCACGCGCATAGACGGCCCCAGCATCACTCGCCTGCTGATACCAGCGCTCGGCCAGCTCGGCATCTTTTCCAACCCCTTTACCGTGCTGATAGGCATCGCCCAGCACGTAGGCGGCAAGGGGGTCGCCTGATTTGGCCGCGGCGTTGAGCAGTTCAAGTCCGCGCTCCACATTTTGTTCGGTGTGCCTGCCGGTCAAGTAGGCTTCGCCCAAGTCATTGCGGGCGCCAGCATGCCCTCTAGACACCGCGGTCTCCAGGTATTCAATGCCGCGCTCACTGTCGCCCCGATCAAGATACATGCGACCAAGGCTTGCCGCGGCACCGGCATGTCCCGCCTGGGATGCTTGCTCCAGCCAGCTTTCGGCCTGTTGCTGGTCACGCTCAACGCCCTCACCGTCGAGATAGGCACGGCCAAGATCGGCCATGGCACTCGGATGCCCATTTTTTGCTGCGGCGATGAGTGCCTCAATATTGCCTTCAGCACCCAGGTCGCGCTGCACGTAGGCAAGCGCATCGGCGGCGGACGCGTGCCCTGCCTCCTGAGCCCGGGTCAGCCACCGCTTGGCCTTATAGAGGTCGCGCTTAACACCGTTGCCTTCTCGATAGGCACGACCCAGCAACACCATGGCATAGTCATCCCCTTGCTCGGCGGCTTGGGTGAGGAGTCGAATGCCCTGAGATGGATTACCCTCCAGCGTGCCGTCCAAATAGGCTTCGCCGAGGGTGGTCATGGCGGTGGTGTTTCCGGTTTGGGCTGCTTGTGTCAGCAACTCTTTGCCGCGACTAGGCTTTAAGGGTAAGGCATCACCTGTCAGATAGGCCTCACCAAGCAGGCGCATCGCGCCGGTCTGGTTTTGAGCGGCGGCATTTTGCAGCAGCTCCTCGGCACGTTGGGGGTCTTGTGTCACGCCACGGCCCTCTAGATAAGCGGCACCGAGTTGCTGGGTCGCCCATGGGTGCCCCAGCTCATGGCCGCGCTTCAGATAGTCTGCGGCGATGGCAGGTTGACTTTCGACTTGCTCGTCGCCCATGAGCAGCGAGCCAAGCTGCGCCAGAGCCAGAGGATGGTTGCTCTCTGCCGCTTGTTCGAGCAGGCGAATGCCGCGAGGTAGGTCGTCAAGGCCTGCTCGGCCTTCGACAAGGGCACGGCCGAGAATGACCCGGGCATCATCTGACCCCGCCTGGATGGCCTCGCTCAGCCACCGTTCAGCGCGGTTTGGATCTTCCGGTTGACCCTCATTCTCAGGCGTCAGCAGTGCTTGGCCGAGGTAGATCATCGCCTTGACGTGACCCTGACGGGCGGCATCTTCCAGCAGAGGCATACCCAGCCGGTACTCACCGACGCTGACCAACTCGCGCCCAGCACGGGCCTGGGCGTCAAGGTCGCCCGCTTGCGCGGCTTGCTGCAGCCACTGGATGCGCTGATCGGGCCGGTCACTGAGCAGTCCGTCAGGGGAATAGAGCGATGCCAATTGAAGCATAGCGCCGACATCGCCCTGTCCAGCGTTGGCCTCAAGTTGTTTGACGTAACGCTGCGCATAAGCCATCGATTGTTCGGCATCCTCTTCCAGCCAACCACCGGGTGCGTACGCTTCGGCTAGGGCCTGCAGAGCTTGTTCCTTGTCTTGGGAGGCAGCTTGCTCGTAAAGCTGACGGGCAAGTTCGGGGTCCGCCTCTACGCCTTCGCCGCCTTCAGACAGCAGGTTGGCAAGCTCGACGTCTGCTGTCCGGCCAAGGTTGGCCTCTTTGGCCTGCCACAGTAGGTGATAGGCGAGCACGTCGTTACGTTTTACGCCACGACCCTCTAGATAGAGCCGGGCGAGGTTGAGCGAGGCATGGCCACGTGTCGAGGAAGGCTCATTGATAGCCTTGCCATACAATCGTGCTGCTTCGGTGAGGTCTTGTTCGACGCCGAGTCCCTTTTCATAGAGCTTGGCCATCTCATAAAAAGCAGGTGGCACATAGCGGTCCATTAAGGGGTGCAGGAACGTGATGGCTACTTTGTAACGGCCCTCTTCGATACGCTCCTGGGCTAGGTTAATCGTGTCCCAGTCTGACCCATCCGTATCGGCCTCCGGACCGCTGGCGAACCAGCCAGCGTATTGCGCGGGAACGGGGCCTGCATGTTCTCCAACTGGCGGTACTTCAGAAGTGGTTGCGCAGCCAGCGAGCCATGCTGACAAGGTTAACGCTGCGGTCAGCCGCAGCGTGGGCGTGTATAGCGTCCTGATCGTTGTCCTCTTCATATGCTCCCCACTCTCCTTATGTGGCTCAGTTACTGTTCAGTTGCTCAAGCCCCGAAAGGCTTCGGTCTCCTGACGCCGTTCATCCGTGTAGATGTGCTCCTGGGCGTCGGGATCCATGAAGTAAAGCGTGACATGGCCCCCCGCGCTGCGACTGTAGGTGGGTCGTGCCCGGGTAATAAGGCTGGCCATTCTTTGATGGTCAAAGTGCGAAAGGTAGATCTCCATCCATGTGAAGTACTGTGGGTCACGCAAGAAACCGGTGTACTGTTCCTGTGGCGCGTAATCGCCTAACGCGGCGGGGTCGTCCAGGATCTGGAACAGGTAGTCGACACCTTCATGGATGTTGCTGTCTTCATATTCCAGATTGAAGATGTCATAGCCTTGGCGATGGATGACCTGCATATTGGTGATGAGGTAATTGAGTGCGTAGTTTTGGTAGTGAGTAGCGCGTCGTCCGCGACTCATCTCAAGGGGCAGAGCGCCTTCCTCGGTCATATCGTGCAGGGCCGAGTAAATGGCGCTAACACCAAAACGAAACAGGTCGTTGTCTTCGACCAGCACGCCAATCATGGTGGCGTAAAGCGCGCGCCGATATAAATGGTTATTACAGCAGCTATCCTGCGGCGGACCAGGAACTGCCGAGTGCTGTAAGGCCAAGCCTTGCAGCCACTGTTCAATGTCGGCCCGCTCTTCTTCAAGACCATCAATGAAAGGGCGCACAATAGAGTAGGCCATGGCCGCCGCGAACAACATCGACTCAGAGGCGAACCAGGCTTGCGGTTGCGCCGTATCATAGACAAAGTCGGTCAGGGCCTCGGCCTCGGCCCAGCGATACAAGTAATGCACCAGGCATTCGGCATAGTAAATGTCGCCACTCGCAACGAAAGAACCGGCCAGGTTCGATACGCTATCTTCGAAATCGAACAATGGCCCGGTAGCCAGCTCCCATTCTGTGCGACGGGGGTAGAAACCGGGTATCGCCCCCCGCGTCGTGATGGGCTCCGAGTTAGTCTTCTGGCGGCAACTGGGGCCCATCGAGAGCTTGTCGCTTAACTGCAGCAAAATAGTGCTATCGGTTTGCTCAAGCAGCGCCATGCGCGCTTTTACGTCGAAATAGCTGGCGTTCGTATCGGTGACACGATAGTTGGAAAGGTCAATTTTTTGGCGTTCCTCTCTTGAGAGGGTGTCGTCCAAGTTCGTATCGGCCGACAGATCGATGCTGCCCATTGCCAATAAGGCAATGGGCAAGGCAAACAGAAACCGTGCGGAACGCCCTTTTGCTAATGCAAGAGGCATGATCGTTATTGCTCCAATTGCGCTCAAGTACTTACGTTAAAGTACTTATATTCGAGCACTTATGCTCAAGTAATAGCGCTCAAGATCTTGAGGTATAGAAACGGAAGTCGGCAAAATCCACGTACTGGTCGCGTGGCGTGCGCCAGCCTTCCCCGGTCCCGCCAAAGAAAGTGGAAAACATCAAACCATCAATGGTGATGTCCGGCGTGGTACGAAAAATAATGTTTTGCTGTTCCAGCACAGGCTCGCCGTCTATCCATATCCGGGCGACACCGTTCTCCCGCTTTGGGTCGTTAAGCATGATTTCCTGTTCAATAGTGACCCATGATCCAGTCGGGTAGCGCCAGAAGCCGCGACCAACTGAGGCTCCCTCGAAACCAACCACGTAAGGGTAGAGCTCACCTGCACCCTCCTTGCGCCACATCAAGCGCATAGAGAAACCGTTTTCGCCATCGACGCTCTCGCCGCCGGAGGGGGCTTCACCTCCGTACAACCCAGGCAGTTTGCCCCCCTTCACGAAATCAAAATCGGCAGGGAAGCGCACCTTGTAGCTCAGGCAGGCACGGTCGGCTTCCTGGAGCGAAGGGGGTTCGCTGTAGAAGCCGGCCCCGCCGAGAGGCTCATCACTGGGTGAGGAGCTGCCAGCGGGATAGTGGACACGCAGCCCAGCTTCATTGATGCCGGTATCGTTAGCAGCCAAGCGCTCTACGTTCTCTTTGGTTCCCCAGTGGTGATTGGTATCGAACCCCTGGCGAACGGCGTTATAAGCGTCTTCGGCGGGCGCCGGACTTGGGGTTTCGGCCAACTCATAACGTTGAGAGCAAGGCGCCACTTGTGGAATGCTGACGACGGCATCCTCGGCTTTGTCGGCATGGCTGACCGCGAACGGTAGCAGCGTTAGCACGCTCAATAGCAGACGCTTGTGCCGTAACCCGATACACGGGTGCTGGTGTTTACCCTTCATCGCTGGTTTCATCGGTACCGTTCCTATAGTGGTTTATTTCCTCCAGGGCTGTGTCATAGAGGTCATAGCTGGACTGTTTTATCCAGTTCGCGCCTTGCCATATTTTTTCCGAGGTGGCACTCAGCAGCGGTGTTTCGCTAAAGCGAACATCTACCGGCTGGCCCACGCTTTCTGGAGGCAGTGGCGCCTCTGGCGACAGCAGTACACTGGCCACGTTTTGCTGCTGCCGTACCCAACTGGGGAAACCGGCGCGAGGCTGTGGTTCAACGTCAAGGGCGACATAGCGCACCTGGGCGCGAATCGGCTGGGTGGCATTGGCCAGTGTGACGTAGGCCTGCTGATTGGGCTCGATGCGGCTAATGTCATCCATGTGCACCAGTGCCTCGACCATCACATCACCTTCATCGGTACGGACCAGGGTCATGATCCGCTCGCTCTCGTCGATGTAGACCCCGGCAGCACTACTCAACGCCCAGGCCACGCGGCAGTCACAGGGGCTGTATATTTCGTTACTGGCCTGAAGTTCTTTGAGGGCGGCGATACGCGAGTTCTCGAAATCGCGCACTTCCTCGAACTGTTCGACACGGGCCTCGGCGATATCTGGCGAGACCGTCTCGAAAGTGGTGAGGTCACCGCTGGCTGGCTGTGCGGAGCTGGCCAAGCTGATCTCTTGGGCATCTTCCTCAAGGTAGTTACGTAGATTCTCTATCAGTTGGACGTTATAGCTGAGTGCCGCCTCTGCCAGGATCAGGTCTGATTCGAGGTCGCTATTGATCACGTTGGTCAATAACTGATCGCGCTCGACTTGGTCCCCAGCGGTAAAGCCGTGCTCGCCAAGTATTCCGGGGCTGGGGGCGCGGATATCGATACGCGGCGCCGTCACAGCGGCGAAGCTGGGCTCAATCAGAACGAAGTTGCGATAGGCCGTCGCCGCGCTTACCAACACCAACAAGCCGATCGCCAGAAACAGGAGAATGTAGCGTCCGATAGGCTTTGGTTGGCGCTTAGGAGGCGTTGGTTTGGTTGCCTGCCGCTTGCGTGGCGTCTGTGGATCTTCGCTGGCCATTTGGCCTTCGATATTGGGCGAACGCCCACTCAACCCGCTACGAATGATCTGACGTAGCGACTCGTGGTGCTGCGGATCTATCTCATTGATCTTGAACCTAACGTCATATCCATTGCCACGCTCTCTGGGAATGGCGTCAAGGCATTCGGCGTTGACGGCCACCATGACGTCAAAGCTACCCGCCGCCATAATCAGTGAAGCGGAAACACGCTCGCCCGGTTCAAAAGCACGTTCGCTGTGGGCAGAGAAGCCGCCGAGGGAGACATCATTGCCGTCCAGCTCAGTATCGCTATCGGCGAGGGTTACTCGAAATGGGGTCGCCACCCGGATATAGCCACGTTCATCGCGACGCTCGTGCTGCAGTGGGTTACCTTGCATCAGGCGTTCGTTTTCTTGATTGACACTTTCTGACGTTGGGGACGCATCGTCTTTCGTCCCTTGTTGATTTTCGTCGAGAGTGGGTTCATGCCGCTTGTGGGCACCGTTTAAATGATCATCTTTCATCCGAAGGTTGCTCCTTGCATCAGGGATGAGTCGTAGACACCTCGAGCGTGGGCGTAGGCTCGATCCAAAGCCTTTCATTGCACTGTCTTTGAGAGCGCTTTGAGAGCACCGTTAGCGTGGTCTGTTGACGGGCCTGCGTGCTGGCGCTCTGTGACAGCGCCTTGATCAGGCCACCTTCCACCAGAAAATAGTCGGGAGGCGACTGGACCGGTTCACAGGCCTTGTCGGTAAGGTTGGTGTCGACCGAGCGATCTAGACGCTGGGAACCATGGACAGGCTCCCGCACCTGATCGAGAGCGATATGCATAGTGGTCCGGCCTGGAGGCATTATGTCGCCGGTCGAGATAACCAGGATGAAGAGAAGAACGCCATAGACCAAACTATGCAACGCATGGCCTATGCGCCGCTGCCTGCGTGCCGCCACCGGATCGTCTGGCTCACCAGCGGAGATACCCTGGCGCGACCATTGCTGACGATTGAAGCGAAAGCTGACATAGGTCTTGAGGATCGCGCCCCACACCTGGTTGTAGTAAATCAGCGGAATCCACAGCAAGCTGAAACGGCCGCGTTGCCAAGCCAGAACAGACACCGCAATGCCGCGACTAAACATGATCCACAGCACGTAGATGAAGAAAAACGAGGGCCTGATGAAAAGCGTCACCAGGGTTACCACCGTGGGGCCCACCAGGGTCGTCCACATGGAGATGCGCTGGTCGACCAAGCTCCACCAGGTGAACATCCCCATCGGGCGAGGGCCCAGGGCGATGGCGCGATTGCTGGTGCGCAGCATGTTGCCAAACCAGCGCCGCATCAGATCCGTGGACGAGGCGAAGAAGCGATGTCGATTAGGGAGCTCCTCGAACCCAGTCACGTAGACATCGGGAACGTAGAGCATCGACCAGCCGTTCTTTAGCAGCCAATACCACGATGACTTATCGTCACCGGACAGAAACTTGAAACTCCCGAAGCGCCAGTGATCAACGTGGTCGCTTTCGATCAGCTCGATGAAATCCGGCTGAATGGCGAGGTCGGTGCGAAAGACACTATAACGCCCCGTAAGAACCAGCAGGCGCCGCGATAGCGACATCGAACTCATCATCAGGTGGCGCTGTGCATAGCGCAGGTCGTACCACTCGCGGGTAACATCATTACCAGTGACCTTGGCGCGGTTGTTCGTCGTCAGCGCCCCCAGGTCCTCCTGGGCAATAAAGAAAGGCAGCGTGCGTGACAGCGTGTTTGGCTCCAGGAGGATATCGCCATCCATTGAGATCAGCAGCGAGCCCGGCGCGGGCAGGCACCGGGAGATCGCCCGCAGCACCTCGGCCATGGCCGAGCGCTTGCCGTCCCCCTTCTGGAACATATAGCGCACGGTGACATTCTGCGGCCAGTCATTGTCGTCCAGGACGTGATTGATGATATCCACGTCGGTACGGTCCGACACAGAGGCAAAAATCGTCGTTGGCACACCGTATTGATGGGCTTCCCGTATCAGCGCATCGTAGACCTGAAAGTTGACACGCTGATCGATACGAAAGGACGTACACAGCACGTACAACTCAGGCGGCTTCTCATGGTGACCGGCGGCATCGGCTTCGGCACGCAAGCTCGGAAAGACGAGCCGGTTGTACCACAGCGAACGAAAAGCCTGCACCGCCCACCACGAGTACCGCCAGATGGCGATCCACCCGATGATGAAAAAGAAGCTCTGCGACTCGGGCGAAAACACATCCGCTGGCAGCTCCCTAACGACGAAGATCAGCAGCGCCAAACCGAACAGGAAAGTGGTCAGTTCCGTCATACGGCTGGCAGAGGAGTGCTTATGGCGTTTAGCAAACATGGGAATGCCTCAAGCCGGGACGGGTCGCACGGAGTCACCGCGGCCGATGGCGTAATAGGCAAGCCCTGCCGCCTTGACGCTTTCGGGATGAAAGAGATTGCGGCCATCGACAACCACGGGTTCAAGTAGCGTCTTGCTTAACAGCGAGAAGTCGACGGTGCGAAAAGCTTTCCACTCGGTGCAGATGACCAGTGCATGGGCGCCTTCCAGCGTATCTTCGCGTTGTTCAGCGAGCACCAAGTCGTCACGCTCTCCGTAGATTCGACGGCACTCGTTGTTGGCCTCCGGATCAAACGCCTGAACGCGCGCGCCGGCATCCCATAGGGCTTCCATCAGGGCGCGGCTGGGGGCCTCGCGCATATCATCGGTGTTAGGCTTGAAGGCAAGCCCCCACACAGCAATGGTTTTGCCTGCCAGTTGGCCATCGAAGGCTTGATAAAGCTTTTCGAACAACTTGTTCTTCTGGCGGGAATTGACCTGTTCCACCGCCTCAATGATGTGAGCGGGATGGCCGACTTCTTCGGCGGTATTGGCTAGAGCTCTGACGTCTTTAGGAAAGCAGGAGCCCCCATAGCCACAGCCGGGGTAGATGAAGCTGTAACCAATGCGCGGGTCGGAACCGATCCCGTGGCGAACCTCCTCAACCTCGGCGCCAAGATGCTCGGCGAGGTTGGCGACTTCATTGATGCAACTTATCTTGGTCGCCAGCAGCGCATTCGCCGCGTATTTGGTCAGTTCGGCACTGCGCACACCCATGAACATCATCTTGTCGCGCTGGCGATTGTAAGGGCCATAACACTCCCGCATGGCTTCCCTGACGCGCTCAGAATCGGTGCCGACAATGATCCGAGAGCCGCGCGAGAAATCCTCGATCGCCGCCCCTTCCTTGAGGAATTCCGGGTTCGAACAAACGTCAAACTCAATATCCAGCCCCCGTTTCTCAAGCTCGGTAGCAACCGCACGCTCCACCTTTGCGGCGGTACCCACGGGCACCGTCGATTTGTCGACGATAATTTTGTAATCGTCCATATGCTGGCCAATGGTCTCAGCCACTTTAAGCACGTGCTTGAGATCGGCACTGCCATCTTCGTCGGAAGGGGTGCCAACAGCGATGAACTGGAGCAAGCCAAATTTGACCGCCTCGGCGGCATCCGTGGTGAAACTTAAACGACCAGCGGCCTGATTATCGCGAACTAGACGCTCCAAACCGGGCTCAAAAATCGGTATTTCGCCAGCTTTAAGGCGGGAGACTTTATCCTTGTCCACGTCGACACACATAACGTCATGACCGACGTCGGCCAGGCAGGCTCCTGTTACGAGACCCACATAACCACAAGCGAAGATGGTAATCCTCATTTTCCCTGCTACTCCTTGTCCTTGTTGATGAGCCATTTCATGTTTTACGTCAAAAGGTTGCCGATAGGCACTGGCGTAAAAGGCCTAGAAATTGAACATCGAACTTTTTCAATCCAAATAAACCAACGCGTCCTCATGTTTAGGATGTTGATAGAAGGTTCGTATATTAGTAGTATCAAAATTTAAGTTACGCGTTTGCTAATCTTCTGCACAAACGGTTACACAATTAGGATAGGTGATGCTGAGCTGGCCCTCTGTTCGCTAGCGCACTTAAGTCATATTAGCCATTTCAGAAACACCAACAGATAATTGATTTATAAAAACTTTCTGGGCTTAAAGCAGACCTGATCACAAACCGTGATCAGCAAGTCTATTGGCGGAAAGAGTTACGTTAATCCCGCCTTATTCACGAGGGCGCTGATTGAGCGGTCTGAAGGTACTGGCTGTTGGCATTGCTTATCAGGATTCGCATCTTCAGCGCGAGTGGCTGTTGAGTAATGCCAGAACGCAGCCCTTTTCCTACTTACTTATAGCTCTTTGGAATCAATGGCGGCCGTCCAAGCAGCCGTGATCGCCGACCGCCGCTCCGGTCGCTCGCTTTCTGATGCTGTGGTGGTCTCGCAGGAGCGTCAGCTCAGTGCGGTCAGCTTCGGCAACCCCTTCAGCAGCGTCGGCCACCACTTGTCGGCGGCGGCACCC
>NZ_JBANSO010000041.1:0-24841 GCF_037070225.1 Vreelandella indica | reverse complement strand
CTAACCAAAATGCTTGAGTGGAATTGAGGTCGCGACTCATGATGATCTCCAATGCTAAAGAGACCACCAGTATGATCAGTCAACAATAAGGTGAGTAGATGGGGTTTATGGCGCGCTTACAAACATTCAAACGCAACTGCTGGGTATACAATCACCAAATCCTGCAATAGGCGTAGCATCATCAATCACCGATGGTAGTGACGAAGGAATGGAAGGCCAAGCTGCCAGAGCTATTTACCAAGCGGTTGATTAACGCCCCTGAACCTATTACCTAACCTAGAAATATTATTTAACCTTCGATTACTAAACGATATTATTGTGCTCTTGTTACTTGGCACCGTTCTCAGCGCCTCACTTTAATTATCATTACCATTTTTTTTACCGAACTGTGATGACTTGATGGTTTATATTATTATGAAATTAACAACTTGTTTGAGCAGCACCTCACTTTCTGAAAGCGCCGTTTGGACGTCATAAGACAAATCATTCAGATTAAAATTTATAATGTCGGTAATGATATGAGGCGTAGCCAAGATTCAACTGCATACAATGGACTCACGGCAGATAACAAAGCCTTCACTTCGTTAGCCTGGGTTCAACTTATTACGATTGCAACTAACAAAAGTATAATGTTTGTTTGCTGCGAAAATGCCCTAGGTTCTGTCTGAAAAGTCATAAATGTTACGCTACCTCCGTTCATTGAGCAGGAGGACGATATGACAGGCCGTTACGAGCTTTCTGATCAGCGTTGGCAGATGATCAAGGACATCGTTTCTCCGCCGCAGACCATGGGACGTCCTCGCCGGGACGACCGCCAGATGCTGAACGGTATTCTGTGGATTCTTTGCTCCGGTGCGCAATGGCGCGATCTGCCGGAACGTTATGGCCCCTGGAAAACCGTCTATCAGCGCTTCCGACAGTGGCGCGATGATGGCACCTTCGATCAGATGTTGACGCGCTTGCATCTACGTCTGCGTGAAGATGGTTACATGGACCTCGATACATGGATGGTGGATTCAACGTCCATTAGAGCAACTCGGTCAGCCAGTGGTGCTGGTAAAAGGGGGATCTATAGAGCCGGTAGACCATGCGCTCGGCCGTAGTCGTGGCGGGTTGACCACGAAGATACACCTACTATGCGATAGTCGAGGCTTTCCCATTACGTTTTCACTATCAGCAGGCCAGCGTGCCGATTCGACCTTCCTGACGGGGCTTCTAGAGAAGGTTCGGTTGCCTGGGCGGTCTGGCCGACCAAGAAAACGCAGCCGGTATATCGTGGCGGACAAGGGCTACGACAGTGATGCGCTACGGCACTATTGTACGCGTTACGGCATGCGGCCAATCATTCCGCAGCGCCGTATGCATCGACGCCCAAAGCCTGGCCTTCCGCATCAATTTGACCGGCCGAAATATCGTCAGCGTAACGTGGTGGAGCGTCTGTTTGGCTGGTTGAAGGAAAAGCGTCGGCTCAATACGCGTTATGACAAACTAGCCAGTAGCTTCAAGGCCATGGTGACACTGGCTTGCATTGAGCAATGCATGAGAGCCAACTTTTCAGACAGAACCTAGTTGGCGGCATCGGCGTAAGCATAAGACTTATCAGGGTAGAACTTCTAGACGGCAGCTTGGCTGTTCTCGTCAGTTATAAGTTCACGATAGTATGGCAAAAGAAAAGTCATTTACGCTTTGCTCCCAATCAAGGTGGCAAATCTCATATGGAGGCTTCACAAGGGCCGGTGCAATTCTCCTAAACCTGGCCTTCTGCCAGCTGCCAGATACGGGTTTCCCGAGCCAACACCCATCTTTAATTATGAAACCCTCCTAACCGAAAAATGGGAAATGGTTAGTATCAACCATCGACCTGCGCTCGGATCTGCCCGACAATATGCGCTCCAATGGGAATCGCCGAAGTTGCCGCTGGGGACGGTGCGTTACAAACATTCACGGTACGTCTCGTATTGTAGAATAGGAAATCGTCGATTAGTTTGCCGTCATTAGAGACCGCTTGAGCACGTATCCCTGCTGGATGAGGTTGTAGGTCATTTGACGTCAGGCTCGGGCAATATCTGCGTACTTCGTCGAGGAAGCCCTTCTTATACAGCGAGTTCTTTAACTCGACCAGGCCCGGACGCAAATTAGCCCTAAGCACTTTACGGATTCCCGGGTTGGCCAGCATCGCCAGACTATCGGTCAGCGAGAAGTCGCGTTTATTGTAACCTTCTCGCTTCCAAGCGAGTACTGCATTGGGCCCTACTGTGACGCTACCGTTAATCATGCGCGTCAGGTGTACGCCGAGAAACGGCATCGCTGGGTCAGGAATAGGGTAAATAAGGTGATTTACGATGCGGCTATGCTCTGGTGGTAGTCGGTAATATTCACCGCGAAACGGGCAAATGGTAAACTTCGGAGGAAGGCCTAGCATCTGAACCACACGATCGGCCATCAGCCCTGAGCAAGAAACTAGATAGCGGGCAACGAACTCACCCGAGGTAGTCTTTACCACGACTTCATCGGTACGCTCCTCCAGCCCAGTTACTGGCGTAGCGTAGAGGATCTCGCCGCCTTTGATTTCGAATTCACGACCCATAGCAGCGGCGACTTCGGCATAGTCCACTATGCCACTGGAAGGTACGAATACCCCGCCTAGCCCTGTGATGTTAGGTTCGCGCTCGCGCAGTTCATCAGCACTCAGCCAGCTGCGCTCCAGACCGTTGGCCTCGGTACGCTCCCATAGGGACTGCATGCGCTGCATCTCCAGCTCGTTGGTCGCCACCAACAACTTGCCGCACTCATCAAAAGGAATAGCGTGTGTTTCACAGAACGCCTTAATAGCGCGGTTGCCAGCTAGGCAGAAGCGCGCCTTGAGGCTACCCGGCGTATAGTAGACACCAGCATGGATCACGCCGCTGTTGTTTCCAGTTTGGTGCTTAGCCGGGCCGTTCTCCTTCTCGACCAGCAATATCCTACGCTCGGGGTAGGCTTCGATAAGCTGCATCGCAGTGGACATGCCAAGAATGCCGCCACCAATAATGATGAAATCGTACATTTTTACCTCTTTATATCCTTCGTGTATAGTCTCTGGATACTTCGATAAATGGGATTTAAGGTCATCGGCGGTCCATAGGCCTCTTTGAAGCCCCTGCCTCGACCTGTGGGTAACGACCTCTAGCTCACGTCACGCCTATCGTTCCCACCCAATCATGCAGATAGCGGTCCGGTCGTTTCGGTATCGCCATTTTCTAGCGCTGCTCTGCTATTGAGGATTGTATTCTCATGCTCACTGACATGGTGACGTCATCAAGCTGTTAATTTGGGAAAAAAGTTACGACTAACCAATTTTGGTTCGGTACTTCAGTGATGAGGTGCATCACCCTTGCAGCACCACAGTGTTCTAAGATTTCTTCGTATAGATATACTGGTTACTGCTTTGGAATCGGTACCTTGAGGTTAGTGACTGACCGTACAGACACCGCCACGCAAGCAGGACAAATTGGCCCCCTCTGCGCGTCCCTTTCGATGGACATAGATAGTTACGCTTGCAAGTACCAGATGTCGACGGAAACTGAAGCCGAGATTACTGCTCACTTAAGGCGGGCCTACTTAAAATATAAACCGACATGAGTTTCTCATGTCGGCTCGATTAACATATAGCTATATGGCAAAAATCAAGTCTCGCGTTTTCCATTGTAGAGCCGCTTGAGGCCCAGCGGATTGCTTTTCTTTAGAGACTCAGGCAATAAACCGTCAGGCAGCGCTTGGTAACACACCGGGCGTAAAAAGCGAAAAATCGCTGCACTTCCTACTGAAGTTGTGCGGCTATCGGAGGTGGCTGGGTACGGCCCACCATGGACCGTAGCATGTCCAACTTCGACACCGGTCGGCCAGCCATTGACCAGTATACGTCCTGCCTTGCGTTCCAAAGTTGGCAGTAGCTGACGCGCTATGTCGAAATCGGAATCATCCATCTGCAACGTAGCGGTAAGCTGGCCTTCCAACTGTTCGGCGACCTGCTTCACTTCGGCCAAATCGGTGCATTCAATTACTAACGAGGTAGACCCAAACACTTCATTCTGCAGCGCCTCATCAGTGAGGAAGTCGGTTGCAGTAGTAATAAATAGTGCCGACTGGCACTGGTTGGGCGTATCGCCCACTAGACCGCGAGCCACCTCGCTCACATTAGCGTGGCTGGAGAGCCGATCCAATCCTTGCTGATAGGCTTCATATATCCCCCGGGTAAGCATGGTCTGTGATGCACTCTGCTGAAGAACGTCCCGAGCCTTAGAGACAAAGGCATCCAACGCCTCTCCCTTCTTGGCAACAATCAAACCCGGGCTAGTGCAGAATTGTCCAGCTCCCATATTGAGGGACGCTACAAAGCTCTCTGCAATTATCTCGCCACGTGCCTTGAGCGCGGACGGCAGAGGGAATACTGGGTTGATCGAGCTCATCTCGGCATAGACCGGAATTGGCTCTTTGCGCTGCTGAGCAATCTGCATTAGCGCAGTCCCGCCGCTGCGTGAGCCTGTGAAGCCCACTGCCTTGATACGGTAATCGGCGACTAGCGCCGCACCGACATCACGGCCTGAGCCGAACAGCATTGAGAAAACGCCTTCCGGGAGACCACACTTGCATACGGCCTTTTGCACCGCTCGGCCTACCAATTCGGAGGTACCGGGATGGGCGGAATGCGCCTTGACAATCACCGGGCAGCCAGCGGCCAGTGCCGAAGCGGTATCGCCGCCGGCCACGGAGAAGGCTAGCGGGAAATTGCTGGCACCGAACACCGCCACCGGGCCAAGAGCAATATGACGCTGACGCAGGTCAGTACGAGGCATTGGTTGGCGATCGGGTATGGCTGGGTCGATCCGCACATCCAACCATTCGCCAGCACGTACGACAGAAGCGAACAAGCGCAGCTGGCCACAAGTACGACCGCGTTCGCTCACGATACGGGCTTGGGGGAGACCAGACTCAGACGCGGCGCGCTGTATAAGAACTTCACCAATAGCTTCGATCTCGTTGGCGATAGTTTCAAGAAATAACGCACGGTCTTCCAATGCTAGCTCGCGATAGTCATCGAAGGCGGCCAAAGCCAACTGACACGCTTTCTCTACCTCAGCAGTGCCCCCTCCGGGGTAAGGTGGCTCCATCTGTTCACCTGTGGCCGGGTTGACAGCATGTATAACTGAGCTACTCCCGGTGACTGCCTGCTGACCTATTAACATTTGTCCAGAACAATGCATTTTCAATCCTATTGACATAGAGAAATTAAATTTTCTTTAAAATAATGTTTTATAGTTTAAAGATTGTATTTAGGGGGGGGGGAATGAAGGTGATAAATCTTCAATAGCTATTGAAACCGGCCAATATAGCCGGCTTCAAAATCCGCTCATTTAATAGGAGAAAAATTAGCAGCTAAAAGAAGCTTAGACTCTTGCTTCACAATCATTGGAAAAGCTTTTGGCACGAATTTATTTAGCCAATCCTCATCTTTATACAAAGCAGCTCTTCGACTTGTTCTATCGTCAAGGCTTTCGTAGGCCCACACGTGAATAACCTGATTTAGCTCTCCAATTTCAGTATACCACCATGCAACCAACTGGGCATATTTAGAAATAGCAGGCAAGCCAAACTCCTCAAAGTGAGCTAGGTAATCCTTCATTTTACCAATTTGAATTGTATAAGTCCGCATCTCATAATACATAACAATCAACTCCAATATTAAAAAAACTATCTAATTAGCTAAAAACCCCTTTATGTGCATCAACAATTATATTCTTAATGTCCTCTGATGTGGTTAATCGTGGATTAACTAGAACATTCCCGCTACGCATCGAATCAGCTATCATTTGAGGAAGCATATCTAGCTTTACTCCCAAAGCCTCAGTATTGGAAGGTATACCGATTGATTTATTTAACTCGCAAATGTAGCTAACAACTTTATTACCAGCATCATAGTCACTAAGTCCTGTAACATTTTCGCCTAGAGCAACCGCTACATCACGAAACAATTCAGGACATGCTTCTAAGTTAAATTTTACAACGTAGGGAAGCAATGTAGCATTCGCGATCCCATGGGGTATGTCGAAAACACCTCCAAATGTGTGTGAAATTGCATGAACATTTCCTAATTTTGATTGGGTGAACGCAACACCAGCAAGGAATGAAGCAACAAGCATATTTTCGCGGGCTTCGGTGTCGCTACCTACGAAATAGGCCTTTTTAATATTAATTGAAATCATGCGTATCGCTTGAATGGCAAGTGCCTGACTAATTGGGCTTGCCTGTTTCGAAACATATGACTCGATTGCGTGTGTAAGAGCATCCATACCGGTAGCCGCCGTAATAGATGGCGGCAATTTCATTGTAAGCTCAGGATCTAGTATTGCAATTTTAGGGAAAAGCAGAGGGCTTATAATTACAGTTTTGAATAAAGTTTCTTTATTTGTAAAAACTGTTGAAGCTGTACATTCGCTACCTGTGCCTGATGTAGTGGGAATTGCAAATAATGGAAGTGGCGCGTTCTCAATTTTATCGTAACCTTCATAGTCAAGAATGCTACCAGGGTTAGTAGCCATTGCAACCACGCCTTTAGCGGTATCGATACTACTACCACCGCCCACACCGATAACTGCGTCACATCCCGATACCTTAAGACGATCAACAGCATTTTCTAAAACTACTGTAGATGGATTTGGATCCACCTCAGAAAATACTTCGTAGCTTAGGCCAACCTCCTCTAAGGATTCAAAGAATCCATCCAACACCTTGGATTGAAGAACCCCTTTATCGGTAACGACAAAAAGTTTATTTTCAACATAAGGCTTAAGCAGAGAACCAGCCTGCCTAGCCATGCCAAAGCCAGATTTAAGTGTTGTTGGGAAATAAAATTGAAAGTTTTTCATTATTCACCTATCAAACTCTAGTTCATATTAATACTACACGGATATTTACACACCTTTGCTCACCCCACAAACAACAAGGATATTTTTGGCAAAAAGGTGAATAAAAACAAATCAACCAACATGACTATAAGCAAGGGAGTAACTTTCTTAACTATCAGTGTAAATGAAGCTGTCCCCAGACTCTTTGCAACAAAAAGGTTTACACCTAAAGGAGGAGTTAGCAATCCAATCGCCAAGTTGGTTATCATCACAATGCCAAAATGTATTAAGTTAACATCCTGTTCTAACAGTATAGGCAAAAGAATAGGAACTAAAAGAATAATGGCTGCATTTAGCTCCAAGAAAGTACCGATTAAAAGAAGAAGAACATTTATTCCTACCAGAAGCCAGACTTTATCGGCACCGAAACTAGTAACCCAGTCAGATACTTGCTGCGGAAACTGTTCAGTTGTCAATACCCAACCCATTATATTGGCTGATGCAATTATTAGAAGCACCATGGAAGACGTCAAACCGGAAGAAATAAATATTTCTTTTAAATCAGAAAATTCAATCTCTTTATATACAAATAAAGATATAACTAAGCCGTATACACATGCAATAGCACCAGACTCAGTTGGAGTAAATACCCCACTATAAATCCCTCCAAGGATAATGATTGGCATGGCCAAACCTAGGGCTGACTTTTTAAGCTTGTCAATAAAATTAACAAAACTTGTAGGTTCAGCACCTTTATAACCCTTATATTTTGAATAGCAGTAAGAGTATAAAATTAGTGAAAGGCCTATTATTAATCCAGGAAGAATGCCAGCAATGAAAAGATCGCCAATGCTTACATTAGCTGAAATGCCATATACAACAAAAGGTATGCTTGGTGGGATAATAATACCTATAGTTCCACCAACAGCCATTAATGCTATAGCGAAACCTTTATCATACCCAGCAGTTATCATTGCCGGAACCATAATACTGCCAATAGCGACAACGGTAGCAGGGGCAGAGCCAGAAATGGACGCAAAAAACATACTAGCTAGTAATGCTATTATAGCCAGCCCTCCTGGTAGCGACCCCACTATGCTTTCGCCTAATTTAACAAGCCGCGTAGACACTCCTCCTTTCTCCATAATTTTCCCCGCAAGAAGAAAAAAAGGTATGGCCATGAGAGGGAAGGAGTCGAGACCAGTAAACATTCTCTGCACAGTAACAAATGTGGGTAACTCTGAAGCAAAAACAAATGCAATGACACATGCAAATGCGATACATAAAGCCAATGGTATGTTAACTATGAGTAACGTAAACATTGCAATAAACATCGTCGTTGTCATTATTCTTTACCCCCTAACACCAACTTATCAACGTCTTTGGCCATGACTTCGTTAGAAGTTAAACTATTGTCTTTTTCGAAGAAAAAGACACATTTAAGAAAAAATCTAATAGACATTAATAAGAAACCACATGGAATAGCGGCATAGGCAGTGTACATAGGAATACGCATTGCTGGAGAAACCTGTCCGGTATTTAACACACGACCTACAAACTCAAATCCAATGTAGAAAAGCCAAGCACAAAGGATGCAGCTTGCCATATAAGCAACGAAATTCATTAGTCGCTGGGCAGCTAAGGGAAGCAACATAATTAAAGCATCAACTGATATATGAACAGCACGCTTTACTCCCAAGCTAGCACCAATGAAAGCAGCCCATATCATTAAATACCGAGCTAGCTCTTCTAACCACGGCATAGGCAGCTGTATTAAAGTACGGTTAAAAACTCCTAAAAAAACAACCATAAGCATAGTTGCAAGAAGAAAGTATATAACCACCTCTTCAACTTTTGTTAATACAGCATCTAACTTACTAAAAAATCTAAAGAGGGCCATATTTATACCCCAATATTTAGTATCTACAGCGGCAAACCTTATTATATTAAAGCTCGCCGCTGCCTGAAACTGCTTATTTTCGATTACAGCTTGGCCTCTGCTTCCTCAACAGCTTTAAGAAGATCATCAATAACTTCTTCTCCTAGCTGCTCACGATACATATCGTAGACAGGTTGAGTTTCATCTCGAAATGCCTGTTTTTCTTGATCACTTAACTCGACTATCTTCATACCTGAGTCTTTTAGCGTTTGAATGCCACGTTCAACCTGCTGCGTATTGAGCTGCCTCTCGATATCACTCCAGTTTCTCGCTTCTTCTTCAAGAATAGTCTGATATTCTGCAGGAAGGCTTGTAAAGAAGTCGTTGTTAACAATAAATGTAAATGGGTTATAGACGTGCCCATCAAGGGTAAGATGCTCTTGAACTTCATAGAAGCGCATGCTTTCGATTAAAGATACAGGGTTTTCCTGACCATCGATTACACCCTGCTGAAGGGCAGAGTAAACCTCGCCAAAAGCCATAGGTGTCGGATTTGCACTTAAAGATTCCACCATTTCCATGTGAGCCGGGTTCTCCATGGTCCTGATTTTCAACCCATTGAGATCGTCTGGGCTTTCGATTGGGTGTAAGCTATTTGTAAAATGGCGGAAGCCATTCTCCCCCCAGGCCAAAGCTCGGATCCCTGTCTGTGGCAACATTTCATCTAATATGCGCTGACCAAATTCACCATCAAGAACTTCATAGGCAACTTGCTTATTTTTAAACAAATATGGCAAATCAAAAACCATAATTTGTGGATATATACCTGGAATTGGTCCGGCCAATACAGCCATTTCGATTGAGCCAAGCTGGACACCCTCCAGCTGTTCTCGCTCGCCACCTAACTGACTAGCAGGATAGGTAGAGATGGTAACCTCTCCATTGGTACGCTCTTCTACATTTTGTTTAAAGCTCTGTAATGACTCTTCTAGGCGATCATCAACAGCAGGCGATGCATGAGCAACTTTGATATTATAATCTGCACTAGCTACGCAGGAAAAAAACACTGACCCGATTATGATAAGCGAGCTTAAGCTATTTTTAGTTTGTGTGTTCTTGTACATATTCAATCCTATCTTTAGTCGATTGTTATTTTACCAAGTAATACCACGCAAAAATTTATGCGCATTTTAAGAAGCTAACCTACAAGAAAAATTGGTTAACTACTTTTTTATCACCTTACACAGCTGCCCATTTTTGCGGTAATGAATATATATGATCTACCGATAACTTATCGCTATTAATCCATAAGTATAATATACCAATGCATAAGCGTTCATTTGTCTTGCGGTATGTTTTAACTTCAAGATACAGACGAGATGATTAGTTTTTCTGTATGCTATAAATTCAAGCGGTAAGTGCAGTCATTAATCTTCCCACCCATATCTCTCAGCCCCTTGAACGCTTTGTATATCAACAGCTTACCATTAGATTATAAAAAGCAACGCTTGGAATCAGGCGTTGTTCAGGGTGTAGCAAGCTATGTGCATAATGAGGCAGGCTGTCTTCTGATGAGGGAACGACGAGAGCACGCCGAGACACTGGCAGCACTGTTGGCCGCGGCATCCATAACGTCGGTTGTGTTGCATGGAGGGATGCGTGTCAGAGAACGTCAGGCGGCGGAAGCGCAGTTACATAAGGCTCAGGTTATCGTTGCAACCGGCAAATACATTGGAGAAGGTTTTGACTTGCCTCGGTTAGACACGCTGTCTTTAGCCTTGCCCATCGCCTGGAAAGGAACGCTGTCACAGTACGCTGGCAGGATCCACCGAGCGGTTGAAGGCAAACAGGAAGTTACTGTCTATGACTACCTTGATACTGGACTGCCCATGCTTGAACGTATGTTCCGAAAACGCGAGAAAGGCTACAAAGCCATGGGGTGCAAGTTTACCGCTTCAGGGCAAACAAAGCTGCTTTAGACGTTGAGAGCACAGTTGGACCCTGGACAACTAATCAAGCGATGCCTTGGTGACGCTCTTTCTGAGCCCAGCTTTAAAGATTTTCTGCCAGCATACCTTTATCCCCCACCAGACTGCTGGCGAGTTCCTGCTTGAACATTTCGTCAGGGTTGCTAGCAAACAGTATATCGCGTGACCAGACTTTCAGTTGGTCATGATCAGCTTGTTCGATCCGATTCTCCACCCAGTGCGGGACTTGACCAAATTTGAAGCTAAGCTGCGTCCGAAGATTATCGCGAGCTTCATCGAGACAGCCTTCAGAACCGCTCCTGTTGAGCCCAGTTCTCTAAGTTCCCTGCCAACATATCTTTATCCTCCACCAAGCTATTGAGCTGATCCAGATTGATTTCAGCTCCAAGCCACTGCAGATGGCGCTTCAGTCAGCGGGTGATAAACCAATAAACCCGATCGCCTGAATGATTGCCCTCAGGCGACCGTAAACCTTGGCTCAATGACCTACTGATTAAGTTGCTCGCAATAAAAATACGCCACGTGGTGCATCATATTGCGATCCACTGATGGCTAATGCACAAACACGGCGCGCTGAGCTGGTCACTCTCAGGCAGCAACCTCTTTCTCGTCTTCAATCTCTAGCTCGAGATGGAAGTGAGCCGGCCCTGTCAGGTTGACCAAGGCATCAAGGCTGAACTTTCTAATGCGACCGTTCAGCAGATCATTGAGGCGCGGCTGAGTAATTCCTAATCGGTCGGCTGCTTCTTTCTGAGTAATGTTCCACTCCCTCACACGGCCAGCAATTTTTGCCATGAGCTCGGAACGGAGCCTCATATTCAACGCTTCCTCAGGCGTATCCTCAATGGCATCCCACACACTGTTGTAATACTCGATGGCCATTATTTCACCTCACTTAGTAGCTGGACTCAGGGCAGCTCTTTGTATCGCTGTTTGCCCTGTAGTGGCATAGTGAATTTGGCCACCTAATTAGAGGTGCTAATATGCACCAAGACATCACTAGGTGACAGCATGGCAACAAGACCAAAACGTAACTTTAGCCCTGAATTCCGGCTCGAAGCAGCACAGCTAGTCGTTGATCAAAACTACACGGTTCGTGAAGCGGCAGAAGCAATGAATGTGGGGTATTCGAGCATGGATAAATGGGTTCGTCAGTTACGCCAAGAGCGTGATGGCCAAAGCCCTAAAGCAACGCCCATGACACCCGATCAGCTCAGGATTCGCGAGCTTGAAAAGCGCATCCGTGACATTGAGATGGAAAAAGACATCCTAAAAAACCCGTTATGGGTTGGCACCCGCTTGTAGGTACAGAAACCCGACGGCGCCCTATACTCAGCTTGGGTGTCAGGGGCGCAGCCGTTGGCTTTTGGTGGTCGACCCCGTTAAAAAACGTGGCTCGGGTGGCGTTCTGGACTTGAAAGTGGTGACACCGTTTGAGGTGATCCCGGTTAGGAAGGTAGATGTCATCAACGCCACCTCCTCTGGCCCTTCCGTCATTTTCGGTTGCTGAGGAGATGCTGTCATGGCTCGTCATTCCTCCCGCTCCACTCGGCAGCGGGACAAGTTACAAGTCGTTCACCCCAATGCCGCAGCGATAGATATTGGTTCACGTTTTCATGTTGTAGCGATTCCCCCTGATCGGGATCCGCAACCGGTACGACGCTTTGATACCTTTACGGGCGATTTGCGTCGCCTAGCTGATTGGTTAGCGGAAAAGAACATCGTGACCATCGCAATGGAATCGACCGGTGTGTACTGGATCCCCGTTTACGAACTCTTGGAAGAACGCGGTTTTGACGTGATTCTGGTCAATGCCCGTGAGGCCAAGAATGTCCCAGGGCGCAAGACGGATATCAACGATGCTCAGTGGCTACAACGCTTGCATTCCTATGGCCTGCTGCGTGGCAGCTTTCGTCCGACTCAAGAGCTTGCCAGTCTACGAGCGTTACTACGCCAGCGGGAACGGTTACTGGAATATTGTGCCTCTCATATTCAGCATATGCAGAAAGCATTGATGGAGATGAATTTGCCACTTCATCACGTTGTGTCTGATATCACCGGTAGAACAGGGATGCGGATTCTGCGCGCTATTGTCCAGGGGCAGCATGACTCCGCTGTACTAGCCTCCTTTCGTGATCCGCGCTGTAAAGCCAGTGAGGAAACAATTCGTCAAAGCTTGGAGGGCCACTACCGCGAGGAACATCTACTCACACTGCGTCAGTCTCTCACTTTGTACGACACTTACCATGAGCATGTCGCCGAATGCGATCAGCTTATTGAAGCGACTCTCAAACGGCTTTCATTTTCAACGCCAGCGCCGGAAAGCTTGCTGCCTGCCGCTCGGCATCGGGATGCCAATCCTAATGCACCGGTATTTGATGTACGCAGTGCTCTATTTCAGGTGCTGGGCATTGACCTAACCCAGATTCATGGCCTTTGACCCTACTTGGTACTCAAACTCATTAGCGAGTGCGGCACTGATATGAGTCGCTGGCCCACGGTCAAGCACTTTACCTCTTGGCTAGCGTTGTCACCGGGAAGCAAGATCTCCGGTGGCAAGGTACTCTCGTCACGCACTCGACGAACCAAGAATCGAGCAGCTGCCTTGCTGCGCCTAGCGGCCACCACTATTGGGCGTTCTCAAACAGGCCTTGGTGCTTTTTACCGCCGGTTGGCGAGTCGGCTAGGTAAGGCTAAAGCTGTCACTGCGACAGCTAGGAAAATTGCCGTTTTATTCTACAACGTCCTGCGCTACGGCTGGGTTTATCAAGATCCTGGTACTGACTACTATGAGGAACGCTACCACCAACGTATTGTTCGTAATTTACAACGCCGTGCGCAATCATTAGGCTTTGAATTGGCCCCCATAGCAGACCCCAGCCAACGGGTTTCTTAGGAAGGCTACCGCTCTCTTGATGTCGGACTCCCTGAACACTTCTCGCTAATCGAGAAACTCAAGACGAGCTACCCGGTAAAAAACTGTGTGACGTGTTTGGCGTGCATCGCAGCAGCTTTAAATACTGGAGACAACGTTCAAAAAGACCTGTGTGTGCCACGAAGACTAAGGAAATAGCCAAGGTCAGAGAGCTATTTCGCGAGAGCGAAGGCTCTGCAGGGGCGCGCAGCATCGCAGAGATGGCGACAAGGCAGGATGTGCCGTTAAGTCGCTATCGCGCTGGCCGCCTGATGGAAAAGCTTGGCCTAATTAGCTGCCAAGTGCCTGGGCACACCTATAAGAAAACAGGTGATGAACACGTTGAGGTACCGAACCACTTAGCGCGTCAGTTTAACGTTGCGGCGCCCAACCGCGTTTGGTGTGGCGACGTCACATATATCTGGACTGGCAAACGCTGGGCTTATCTAGCCGTTGTCATGGACTTATTTGCTAGGAAAACGATTGGCTGGTCGATGTCGTTGTCGCCCGATAGCGAACTCACCAGCAGCGCATTGAAAATGGCTTATGAGAGCCGTGGGCGGCCAAAAGGGGTTATGTTCCACAGCGACCAGGGCAGTCATTATACGAGCCGTAAGTTCCGTCAGACACTCTGGAAATGCCAAGTAAAACAAAGCCTAAGCCGACGTGGTAATTGCTGGGATAATGCGCCAATGGAGCGTTTCTTCAGGAGCTTAAAGGTTGAATGGGTGCCAACGTATGGCTATCGCTCATTCTTGCAGGGGCAGCATCATATCGTGAACTATTTAATCGGGTATTACAGCCAGCTTAGGCCTCACCAGCATAACGGTGGTATGAGTCCGAACCAGGCAGAGGAAAAGTACTGGGTTAACTATAAAGCGGTGGCCAGTTTTACTTGACCACTACAAAAGAGCTGACATGGCTGTTTCCTTGTTTCAACCAGAGGCGACAAAGGGATGCCAGGAGGGTAAGCAAAAGCTCCGACCATCGGTTCAAATCCGGTCCCCGCTACCAAATATAGAAAAAACCAATACCTTTACGGGTGTTGGTTTTTTTGTGTCCGCTAGTTATGTAAAAACGCCCAGAAAAACTGTTACCGAAAGGTACGGTTTTTTTCACCTATGGCTTTTTATTTTCCTGCCTTTTCCTTGAATCCGCCGGGGCATGCCTGCATATCATGGGTAACTATTATTCATTTTTTGCTGACGAGTCTACCCATGTCGATTATTGATCCCCGTTCAGGTAAGCCGCTCACCGCGGATACTGGAAATACCGATGCTACCGCGCCTACCGATGAGCGTGCGTCGGTGCGACCTGAAGATGTCATCATTGAATTGAACGCAGGCAATATTCAGCAGGTATTGGAAGCCTCCATGCAGGTGCCGGTACTAATGGGCTGCTACTCGCCTTCCACCGATAGCAGTCGCACCCTGCTCACAGTGCTCGAGAAACTAGTGGTGGAATACGCAGGCGCCTTCCTGCTCGGCAAGCTCGATATAGACGCAAATGCAGAAATCGGCGGCCAACTGGGCGTGCGTTCAGTGCCCGATGTGAAGCTGATTAGCCAGGGCGGCTTGGTGGATGGTTTCCAGGGAGCGCTGCCGGAGAAAGAAGTACGCGAGTGGTTGAATCGTTACTTCCCCGCCCCCGGCGAAGCGCCCCCCACCCCGGAAGAGCAGGCGGAAGAAGCATTGCAGGCAGGCGATATCGCGGGCGCACGCGAAATTTATCAAACCCTGATGGGCCAGTACCCGGAGCACTACGCTTATCAAGTCGCGTTCGCCCGGGTACTGGTAGCCGAAGGGCGTGGCAGCGAAGCGCGTGAAGTGCTTGATAACCTGCCGCCGGAAGAGCGCGACGCAGCACCTGCCCGGGGCGTGCGCGCCAGCATTGAGTTTGGCGAACAGGCACTCTCAGCCGAAGAGATCGCAGCCCTGGGCGATCGTACCGACAGCGAAGCTCAGTACCAGCGCGCCCTGCGCCAAGTGGCTGATGGTCATTACGATGCAGGCCTGGAAGCACTGCTGGCGCTGATGAAACACGACCGTGCCTACAATGATGACGCAGCGCGTAAAACGCTGCTGCAGGTGTTCGATGCATTAGGCGCCGATCACCCGCTGACCGTTACCTACCGCCGTAAACTATTTGCCATGCTCTACTAACGGGTCTCACTGCTTTTTAGCACTGCATCCATGCGTGACAATGCCATTTCCAGTTGGGTAGCGGTGGTGCCGAAGTTAAGCCGCACAAAGCCGGGGCAGCCAAAGGCAGCCCCGTCTGAAAGTGCCACCCCCGCCTCTTTCAGCAGCCTTTTATGGGGCGCATTGCCCAGACCCGCCTCGCGCATATCCAGCCAGGCTAGATACGTTGATTCCGGTGTACTCCAACGAACACTCTGCCAGCTAGCCACTCGCTCCTCCAGCGTCGCACGATGCTCACGTAGTACGTTTAATAGTTCCTGCCGCCACGGCTCACCTTCCCGATAAGCCGCTTCCGCCGCGACTAAGCCGAGTATGTTGCTATCGGGCAGCAGCCCTTTTGCTGCGGCTGCAAAGCGCTGACGCAGAGCAGGGTCAGGGATCACCGCGCAGGCACTGGTCAACCCAGCCAAATTAAAGGTTTTAGAGGGCGCCCACAGGGTGATTGTGCGCTTGGCCAGTTCAGGAAATGCTGCCACCAGCGGACGGTGGCACGCGCCTTCATCTAATAGCAGGTCGCAGTGAAGCTCATCGGATACCACCCAAAGATCATGTCGTTCTACCAGCTCAGCCAGCGCAGCAAGCTCTTCCTGATGCCATACGCGCCCTGTCGGGTTGTGGGGATGACACCATAGCAATAGGCGGGTACGCGGCGTAATCGACGCCTCCAGGGCGGCAATATCGAGCTGCCAAGGCGCACCGGGGCTCGGAGGCGCTTGAAGCATCGCCTGTTGGGGTAGACGCCCGGTGCGCTCTGCCACTGCTAGAAACGGCGGATAGATGGGTGTGACTGTTAATACACCGTCGCCTGGCTCGGTCAGCGCGAGCGCAGCCAAGTGCAAGGCAGGCACTACCCCCGGCAACCACTGCTGCCACTCGGGCTGAATGGGCCAATCATAGTGGCGGGCGCTCCACTGGCACAGGGTTTCTGTTAACGTAGCAGGCACTTCACCATAGCCATAAACACCGTGAGCCACCCGCGACTGCAGCGCATCAACGACTGCTGGCGGGGAGCGAAAATCCATATCGGCGACCCAAAGGGGTAACACGTCGTCGCCGTAGCGGTGCCATTTTTGCGATGCCCAGCCACCTTCTGGGTGGCGTCGCTCCACAGGCGTGGCAAAATCGTAGGCCATGAAAAATCTCACTTATTGAACAGGGGTGATGCCAAGCATGCCGCAAGATGACTTTTATACCAAGATGCGGGCAGGGCTATCAGCCCTGTTGCGGCAATGGCGCTCGCTTGGCCAAGCGAATACTGACCAGCTTGCGCTTATTCTTGCCGAAACGGCCCGGGTTGCCAAATTAGGTACGCCCGACGCCACGCCGAGCGGCGCAACGCTGGAAGAGTGGAGCCAGGATGAGCTCGGTGAGATGCCGCTTTGGGCGCCACGCACCGCGGTATTTTTGCTTAATCAAATGCCCGCTCGCCCGACCCCCGATAGCGATGCTGAAGCCTGCGCCTGGGCATACTGCTGGCTACGCAATCGCTCGTTTGATTCATTGAAAGCAGCTCAGGACGCCCTCCCTGCCCACCTAAAAGCGCCTCTGCAAGAGGCGTTAGAAGCCGCTTGGCGCGACCAGCAAGGGCTGCGTTTAGTTTAATCGGCAGCACGCTCGCTTAGAAAACCGAAACGGTGAAGGCCATTAAATGGCGTCATAAAACAACGACACACCAATAGCACCAAAAAAATAACAGCAAGGAACACGCTACATGATAGAAATTCCGCTCACTTGGCAGCTAGCAAAGCTTGGCCTTTCAATCAGTATGGTATTGGGGCTAGGGGCAATTGCGGTGCGCGCCAGTCCACGTATGGCCGGGCTGCTGGCGGGTTATCCATTGGGCACGGCGTTGGCGCTATTTTTTATCGGCTTGGAAATTTCACCTCAGTTTGCGACCCAAAGTGCGGTGCATACCCTGGCGGGCTTTACGGCCACAATGGCGCTAGGGGCCGGTTATTGGGTGGCAGGACGACAGCCTGGTGTTAAAGGTGTCGTTGGCGGCGTGGCGGGCGGCTTGGTTGCTTGGCTCGCCGTTAGCACGCTGCTCGCTCAGTTTAACTTCACGCGTTTGAGCGGCACGCTGGTGACGCTATGCGCCATTGCTCTGTTCAGCGGCTTATTCCGCAACATTACTGATGTCAGGATACCCGCCAGCAGAACGTTTTCGTTACCGGCGCTTGCTGCCCGCGCGGCACTTGCCACCGCGATCATATTTACCATTACTAGCCTGGCCCACTGCCTGCCGCCCGCCTGGGCGGGAACGTTGGCCGCCTTTCCCGTCACGATGCTGCCTTTTTTGCTGATCCTACACCTGAACCATGGGGCAGCGCCGGTGGCGACGGTGATCAAGCACTACCCAATGGGACTTGGCTCGCTACTGAGTTACACGCTATGTGTTTCCTATACTTACAGCACACTGGGGTTGCTATGGGGCACATTGGTCGGCTTCGTTGCTGCCACGCTATGGCTGTTGGGGTGGATGCAACTCATTGCGTGGTATCAACGCCGCACCGCTTGACCAAGCGCTTGCTTGGGTTAATCCTAAGCGTTGCCGTTGCGATCACCCCTACTAATAACCTGTTTTTTTAATAACAAGGACAAGCCATGTTTACGCGTACCATTGAGCCAGCGTTTTACGACACCGACGCCCTAGGGCATATCAATAATACTCGACTTCCCGCTTGGTTTGAGCTGGCCCGTAACGACTTATTCAAACTCTTCACGCCTGATTTAAACCCGAAGAAGTGGCGCTTAATTATGGCGCGTATGGAAGTCGACTACCGAGCTGAACTGTTTTACGGTCACGACATCGAAATACGCACGTATTTAACACGCTTGGGCAACAGTTCGTTTACGGTGACCCAAGAGGCGCGCCAACACGGCACACTTACCAACCTGGGTCACACCGTTATGGTGCAGTACGACCACCAGGCTAAGTGTGCCAAGCCCATCGAGGGAAATTTACGTGAGGCGTTAACGGCCCACCTGCAAGATGCCCCTGAATGAACACGCCTGACCGACGCTGCCCCGCACTGCCGGGGCAATAGGAGCCACGCTTATGGCCATCCGCTACAACCTCTGGATAGACCCTGACAACGTTGCGCAGCACCGTGCCGTTGAAGCGGATCTTGAGCACTACTTTGTTGAGCGCTTCGCTGACTATCCGCATATCCGCTTGTTTGGGGCAGACCCCTACGATTATGATGCCCCCTTCAACCGCCTTTATGATGTGCTAATGGCACGAGCCGCTGAATACTGTGAGCGGACGTGGTGCTATGTTGCGTCGCCCGAACAGCTCAATCGCTGCTTTTTCCGTGCCGTTGGCCGCTCAAACAAATTTGTGAGAGACCAACCCGATGGTGATACGCACCAATCAGGCGCCTGACGAACGTCAGCTCGCCATTATTGCTCAACAGCTTGGCCGCGCACCGCGTGGCATTGAAGCAGTAGCCGCCACTGACGGCGAAGGCACGCCGCTGGTGCTACGCATGTCTCCTATCGTTGATGGCAAACCTTTTCCTACGCTGTATTGGCTCTGCTCAGACGTGCTTAAAGTAGAAATTTCTCGCATTGAAGCGGTGGGCGTTATCAAAGCGCTCGAACAGCGGCTGCAGGAAGAACCAGACTTTCTTGAGGCTTATTTGCAAAGTCACCGTGATTATGTGGCTGCTCGCTGGGACTATATGAGCGATGCCCAGCGCCAAGAAGTCGCTCAGTTGGGCTATACCGACGTAATGACCGAGCGCGGCATTGGCGGCATTAGTAACTGGCACCAAGTGCGCTGTCTGCACACTCAGTATGCTCATCACCTTTGCGGTAACAACGTTATAGGGCAATGGATGGATCAACACCACCAGGTCGACCGCTGCCTACCCTAAGTAACGGATTAGTCACTTTTCATTTTTAGCGTTAGGAAAAAGCGAATGGCTCGAATTTGTGTCTATCTTGGCTCTCGTGAGGGTAATAGCCCAGTTTTCCGGCAGGCGACCAATAAACTAGGACGCACGCTTGCCGAGCGTGGTCACACGCTGGTTTATGGTGGGGCACGCATTGGCCTGATGGGTGAGCTGGCGAATTCAGTGTTGGAGGCAGGCGGTAATGTCATTGGCGTAATGCCTGAACACTTAGTGGAGCGAGAACAGGCACACTTTGGGTTAAGCGAGCTGATTCGGGTGCGTAATATGCATGAACGCAAAGCCACCATGGCGGCTAATGCCGACGCTTTTATTGCCTTACCCGGCGGGATTGGCACCTTTGAAGAGCTGTTTGAAATATGGACGTGGGGCTATCTGGGCCTGCATGAAAAACCCATGGGGCTGCTTAACATCGACGAGTTCTATTCACCGCTGCTGACCTTTTTAGACAGTACTGTCAGCCATGGCTTTTTGGCATCCGCCACTCGTGACATGCTGCTCGACGCAGCAACATCCAATGAACTGCTTGATGCATTAGAAGCTCAGCTATAGTGCTGACGGGGGAAGAGTGAGGGAGACGTTACTAGCGGCCCATACGCTCGGTGAGCTGGCGGGTATGCTGATAAGTCAATTGTAGCAAACGTGCATCTTCACCTGCCCGATGACGGTGAATACCGCGTTCGGCGATCATTGCTTCTTTGGTGTCGCTCCATAACGCTTGCTGCTCTTCGCTGAGCAGTATCCTTAGCGCCTCAAGGCGAAAACGCGGCAGCATACCCGCGTGATGAAAGAGCAGGGAAAGCCAGGTGTTGTCGTAGCCCCAGCTATCACTGTAGGCCTTGCCTAACTCGCGCAGCTCGTCGTTTAACCAGTGGGCAACCTGACGCACGGGATAGCCCTCCTGAATGAGGCGCTCACGAGAGATACCGTGCAGCAGCTCCGCCTTTGGGTCCCAGTGCGTCCACTCATCTAGCGGTTGAATGAGAAAGGCGCAGCAGCTTCCATCAGCCCGTGCGATGCCTATTTCGATGGGATAACTGCCACGCCCAAATCCGGAGGCTTCAATATCTAGTACTGTGGGTAGCGTCTCGGACACAACCTTCCTCACTCAATCAAAACGTGAAAGCGCTTATGCGACGGCCACGTCATCTAGCGGCTGCTGTTCGGCCTGTCGCTGCCAATAAGCGGCTCGCTCATCATCTACCGTCAAGCCTAGCTCACCCAGGCGATAAGCTCGGGCAAGACGCTCGGCGGCTAAAAAATGCCCAGACTGGGCAGCGCGGGCATACCACGTCACCGCATAATCTTCGCGACGGGGGTATTGCACACAGCCATGCTCATGGATTTGCGCTACTTGGTACTGAGACTTTACATCTCCTGCATGCGCTGCTTCCAGAACATACCGCGCACCACGCGCCTTATCCTGAGGCGTTTGACTGCGATGAAAGAGCATATGACCATAAACGGAAAGCGCATCAGGGTGACCCGCCTCCGCACAACGCTTAAATAAGCGCATCGTTAAACGCTGGGTACGCGGTGAACGCGGCAACAGCCAGTGATTATGAAACAGCCGTTCAGCTAGGCGAAATTCTAGCCGAGTAAACAACGTTGATGCCTGCAGCATGGCAAACCACCCTGCCTATCTGTTGGAACCTTGGGCCAGCAGCCATCAAACATAGCTACCAACCACACGAGAAACCGGCCTTTAGCCGGTCGATGGGCTGGCAAGCATACGCCTGCCTTTGCGACGACTCAACCCCATTAATTTGCTGCTTTCCAAGAGCCTCGCTAACATGCCATGCATACGCCGTTTACCACCCTGCCAGGGTGGCTTATTTTTTGGCAATGCCGCCTTAGTAAGGAGATAAAAATGCAAACGCGCCCACTTGGCAGAACCGGCATGGAGGTCAGTCGACTCTGCTTAGGCACGATGACGTTTGGCGAGCAAAATAGCGAAGCCGAAGCCCATGAGCAGCTTGACCGAGCCGTGGCATTTGGCATCAATTTCATTGATACCGCTGAAATGTACCCTGTCCCCCCGATGGCCACTACCCAAGGTCTTACGGAGCGCTATATCGGCAGTTGGCTCAAGCAGCGTGGCGCTCGGGACGACCTTATTATAGCTACTAAAGCCGCTGGCCCAGGGCTTGACCATATCCGTGGAGGCCCACGCCTCACCCGCGAGCATATTCATCAGGCCATCGATACAAGCTTAGCGCGCTTAAATACGGATCATATTGATCTTTACCAACTGCACTGGCCAGACCGTCAAACTAATTTCTTCGGCAAATTAGGCTATGTGCATAGCGAAGATGAAGACGCCACGCCTCTGGAAGAGACACTATCTGCACTAAAAGAGCTGGTTGATGCAGGCAAGGTGCGCGCCATTGGGCTCTCTAATGATACGCCTTGGGGAGTCATGCGCTCGCTACAGCTCGCCGACAAGCTGGACTTACCGCGTGTCGCCTCTGTACAGAATCCCTACAACCTTCTGAACCGCTCCTTTGAAGTGGGTTTGGCTGAAATTGCGCATCGTGAAGACGTAGGGCTACTCGCCTATTCGCCGCTAGGGTTTGGTGTTCTCTCAGGTAAGTATCTGAACGGTGCCCAACCGCCCAAAGGCCGCCTGACGCTTTATGAGCGCTTCAAACGCTATACCTCCCCAGAAGCAGAAGCTGCCACGCAAGCCTATGTGTCACTGGCTCAACAGCATGACTTAGATCCTGCTCAAATGGCGTTGGCTTTTGTTAACTCGCGCAGCTTTTTGACTAGTAACATTATTGGCGCGACCACCATGGAGCAGTTGGAAAGCAATCTTGCCAGCGAGAGCCTCAAGCTGGATGACGACGTGCTAGAGGCAATTGAAGATATTCACCGTCGTATGCCTAATCCCTGTCCTTAAAAGCCGCTCTTAAAAATCGTCCTTCAGAATAGTCGGCTCTCACCAAGCTATCGTCACTATAGCCTCGGCCTTCGCCGAGGCTTGGTATACTAAGCCCACTTATAATCGGCTTTTATTTACCAGGGCACGACCAGGAGTATGCGATGCTGAGCGTTATCTCTCCCGCCAAAACGCTGGATTTTGAAACCCCTCCGACCACAACGAAAGTGACACAGCCCGACTTCCTGAAACAGAGCCAAGCGCTGATCGATATTTTACGCGACTATTCGCCGCAGCAAATCAGCGAACTCATGGGCATCAGCGATAAATTGGCGGGCCTGAATGCTGCACGTTTTGAAGAGTGGCAGCCCCCTTTCACCCTAAGCAATGCCAAACCTGCTGCTCAGGCGTTTCAGGGTGATGTTTACGCTGGCCTACAAGCCGCAAGCTTCAGTGAGGCTGAAAACCGTTATGCGCAATCGCACCTACGCATACTTTCCGGCTTATATGGCCTGCTACGGCCACTGGACTTAATTCAGCCATATCGGCTGGAAATGGGCACCAAGCTATCTAATAGCGCCGGTAAAGATCTCTATGCTTACTGGAAGCCCACCCTAACACCTGCACTCAATGAGGCCATCGCTGAAAGCGGCTCCAAGGTACTGGTTAATCTCGCTTCTAATGAATACTTTAAGGCGGTTGATGCGAAACAGCTTGATGCGCGGGTGATTACGCCGGTCTTCAAAGACGAGAAGAATGGTACATTCAAGATCATCAGCTTTTATGCCAAAAAGGCACGTGGTCTGATGAGCGCTTGGCTAATTGAGCAGCAGATTAACGAACCTAATGAGCTCAAGGCCTTCGATGTGGCAGGCTACCGTTTTGACGCCTCGGCGTCTCAGGGTGATACCTTCGTGTTCACTCGCAAAGAAACTGATCGCTAAAGCGAACGACCGGGCTGGTACAACCTAGAAAAAACGTACGGGGCGTGACGCGCGCGGCTTTAAAAACCGCTGGTGCGCCTCTTTAAAGAGCGTTGTATCGCAGCGGTGTAGCCACTCATAAGCCACCATATCCGCTGTCACAGCCACAGCACCGCTTGCACATGCACGCTCACGCGCCATCGTAGCCTCTTGTGGTCGACGGCTGGCAGACGCTTCGCTAAGCCAGTACAGCTCGTAACCTGCCGCTAGCATCCCCAACCCCGTTTGCAGCACACAGATATGCGCTTCTGTTCCACACAGTACAATCTGCGTCTTTCCTGATGCTTTTAATGTTGATTCAAATTCAGCTTCTGCCATCACGCTGAAATGCTGTTTTTGCCACAGTTGATAATCGTTTAGAGCGGCCAATAGAGATGGTGCGGTACCACCTAGTTTTTCAGGGTTCTGCTCGGTTAACCACACCGGCACTTCAAGTAGGCAAGCCATTTCACCTAGCCAAGCCGCCTCGGTAACGGCCTCTTGACCACCTTCAATCACAGGCAGCAGGCCAGCCTGAAAATCGACCATCAGCAGTAGGCTTTTTTCACGTTGTAGCTGCACAGCGCCTCCTTAATTTTTATCATTATTGGAATCATAATAGACACGATACAAAAACAAAGCAGCCGCTTTTCAGCGGCTGCTTTGCTAACGTAGCAATTACATGCTTATTCTGCCTAGTCTTCGGCAGCCTCTTCCATATCTTCACCGAGCTCTTCCATGCTCTCACCGGCTTCTTCTGCACTTTCGTCAATGCTTTCACCCGCTTCTTCAGCAGGGCCTTGATCATCACAGGCGACAAGCCCGCCTGCCATTAACGCCATAAATAAGGCAATTGCTAACTTTTTGGCTAATTCCGTCGTCATATCGTTTCTCCTCCTGAGATTTTAAATCTTGCACCTGCAGCATAATACTAGATGCTGCTTGGCAACAATACCATGCTAAATACGCAAGCTATTGTTATAAATATATTTAAAAAACTTATTCTTCAGAGTGCTAAGAAAAAATCGCTTCTGTAAAAAGCAACGACTTTTCTTTCACGCACACAAAAAACCCAGCCGGGTGGCTGGGTTTTCTGCGGTATAGGTGCCTGACGATGACCTACTCTCGCATGGGGAGACCCCACACTACCATCGGCGCTAAGCGGTTTCACTGCTGAGTTCGGCAAGGGATCAGGTGGTTCACGCGTGCTATGGTCGT
>NZ_JBANSO010000040.1:0-25325 GCF_037070225.1 Vreelandella indica | reverse complement strand
AAAAACGGAATCGGTTGACCCATCGTGACCGCTCAGCGTACAAAACTCTCTCCAGCGTGAAGGCTGTGTGCAAATCGGTCACGATCACCGGAATGACCGGTCACGTTCGCCGGAATACGCACATGGCGCAACAGGTCTTCGTAGCTAACGGGTGACTCACTGAGTAGTTGAGAGAAGCATGAAAACCCTCGAACAGACTCAGTGTTTTCTTTTTCCTCGACGAGCCTGATTAAAGGGTTATCGATCAGCGTAATCCGTGGGGCTCTGCAAACGCCCTCGTTCACAGCACTTTGTAGGTCATAACGATAGTCACAGATCAGCTGCCCTTCTGGATCAGAGTACCGTGCCAACGCGATAGGAAGGTCATCAGAACGCCAAGGGGTTCCAGACAAGCCTAGGGTATAAGTAGCTTGATCCTGGATATTCCGAATAATCTGCTGTCCCCATGTGTTACTAAGGAGAGGATCATGACCTGCGCAGTGATGAATTTCGTCGAAGATAGCTAATACGCGGAATTTTTTAAAAATATCCCAAAATTCTTCCTGTTGGTATTCCATGGATTGGTAAGTATAAGCGGCTCCTGCGGATGCAATGACGTTTCCAAAACGCTGATCTAAAACAGCAGAAAACGTGCGCTGCATACCTGCAACCACTTCCCGCGTAGGGGCAAAGCAGATAACGAAGTCGATAAGCTGTTCTTCAAGCAACCACTTGGCCAATTCGGCGGCAAGACGCGTTTTCCCGCTACCCGGGGTTGCCTGAACGAAATAATCACGGTGGCACTGATAGTGTGCTTTGGCCTTGTCTAAACAGTCCGCTTGCCACTTCCGCAATACAATCATGAGCCACTGAGGCGGCTTATGGCCTTTTCTAAAGCACTGACATGGCCTAAAAGACGTGAGCTACGCTCGTGAGCACTGCGGTAGTCAATTGAAAGGCTATTATTAAGCTCCGGATGGTCCCTCATAAGCTGCTGGAAGGCCTCCACTTCCCCTAAAGATTCCAAAAACCGGCTTTGCGCCTCATTTAACTTTTTTTCCAATACAGTGTAGCTATCGGCAGGCGCCTTTGCTGCTTGCCTATTCTCTTCGCTATTTGACTGGCTCGCATCATGGGTGACTGACTCATTCGATGTTTGAGGATGAGTACGTTGTAGCCATGAGACAAAGTCATCTTCATCAGTATCAAGATCAGCTTCTATCAACATAGAGCTTACATGGTACTTCTGGCCGCGGCTCTTTATCTCACTATCCTTCTCTACAAACTGGGCCTTAATTAACTTTCTGACGCGCTCATAAATAAAGCGACGCAGTGGCGCTTTATGCACTGGATTTATGTCGTATTGCTCAATGTACTGATCCCGGAGGCTTTGAACGCAGAATGTAACATTTTCTGGTTTCAGTAAGAGTTCAATGATTCGCCTATCTATGCTCGGGAGGTTACGGGACATGGGTATGGGCATCAAAGGAGTGAAAATACGGATTATAAGCCGTGGCTCGATAGGCCGCAACGCTCGATAGTCCTGCCTCATGACCAATGAGGCAGATATGGAAGAGCTGGCAGTCGCTATCGGAAAAAACATTAGGGAAAAGCGCCGAGCGAATGGCCTCTCTCAGGATCGCTTTGCATTAGTAGCAGGCATTGATCGTAGCTACATGGGAAGGATAGAGCGTGGAGAAGTGAGCATCACCATTGAGATGCTGTATAGGATCGCAGCGACATTACAGTGCGAGCCGATAACCTTGCTCCCTAAGATGTCTTCTATACGTTTACCTAACCCTCGTAAGGCTAATAAGGGACGATTTAATTAAGGACGATAGCCGTTTCTACGATGAGAGATGTGACTCGATAGTTGTTTGAGGTGGCATTTTTGCGGTAGGTCTGCAACGTGCATAACAATACTCAAGCAGGCACAAAGCTATCTACTTCCATCCGAGCAACGCAATTTAGTGTATTGATTGCTCTTATTCAGCGCCGACCCGAACGGCCTCTACGAAATGGCTCTTTGTTGTAATGTTCAGAACTCATCTTCATTAATTAATCGGAACACCATTCTCTTGGCATGGCTAAGATCACTCTTAGCCAGCACGTACCAATCGTACACTTCGCTTCCTGGCAACATTTCCTGACCCACTGCACAGCGATCCCGCTCGTAACGAAACCTTGTACCCGCTGGCGATTGCCATTCGACAACGTTTTCACCATTAAAAACCGGGTTCAAATCACTTATTTTTCGTATAGCCATCGTAGCCAGCCACCTGAAGTATATTTATCTTTCTTAATTTATTGATTTGGTTCACTTTAACGCTAATCGCCGACAGGTTGCACGTGGTACTTGAAGGCCAAAAGGAGCCGATAGAATCACGACCTAGCGCCAGACGGGCAATAGGTGGCTTGAGCAGTACCTGGCCAAAACCACACGGCTGGTTGAATATGATAAATTTATAGATAACCGCGACGAGCGTAGATTATCCAACTACGGTCGGCCTGGATGCCGTTATTTAAACGAGGCTGTCTCAAAGATAATCACCCTCGTTTCGGAAATTTTTATCTTAACGAAACAAGTCATAATGCGAACCCTAAACACCGAAGGAGAGTCTAGACATGCCATCTTTATCGCCTGATGCTTTGGCTATACTTCTCCCTCTCGGCATTCTTTTCTCCGCTCTACTCATGTTCGGAGCCGGCCTTGTATGGGCCCGCTACCGCGATTACCAGAACGAAAGGCAAGATCGAGAAAAGTTAATTCAAACTATTTTGGACCAGATCGAACCTTGGGCAGGCTCTCGATCCTCCGCCTGGGCATGGTATCAAACATATCCCATTTCGGCCCTCGGTGGACAGACAGCCCAGCAACTAGCCGCTCAAGGAAAAGCTTACGAGGTAATCGCGTACATAGCCCATATTCGCCAGGGCGGATATGCTTAACCCGGCCTATCGCTTGTTTTACGTTTTATGTAGCTTTCAGTACGCGTAACCACTGAGTAATACCGGATAGTCCCGTTTGTATAGCGATGGTAGGAATCAGACCGTCGCTAACCGGCCAATAGAAGACTTTCAGATATTTCGCATATATGCCTAAATATTATATTAAATCAGATAACCCAACGACCACTATCTCATCTAATTCTGTAGACGGTTTCCCCATCAATGTAGCGACGCTGATGGCAAAGGCCCCTAACGCTCAGGAGAGCGCTAGGGGCCACTGCTTTAGAGAACCTTATTCAGCTCCCCATAGTCCCCTCCAACACGCAACATCACGGTCACGTCGTTATCATTGCGATTACGAAAGAACCAACCGTGGTTACCGGTGAACGCGGCTTCCAGTTCACCCTCATCTTCGGGCACGCCGCGTCCTTTCTCATAGCTAATCGAGTTGCCATTTCCGTCACCGTGTGTGTCGAAATTAAGTGGCCCCCCATCGGAAGCCCAAGCGAATGTCGCGACAGCGCCTTCTTCCATCGTCAGCTTGTACTCGGTGCCCTCGCCCGGTGTGAGGGTGAAGCTCACTTCATCGCCCCATGTGGCAGCTTCTTCAGTTGCCTGGGAGGCTGCCTCCTCAGCGGCCAAAGCGTCAGCAAGCGCTAAGCTAGCCTCGGGCTGCACCATCTCTTGGTCAGATACCGAGGAGGCTACTTGCTCCGGCTCTACATCTGATGCTTGTTGAGCAGCAGTGTTTGCAGCCGTGGGCTGGTTATCACTTGCTGATTCTTGAGGTGCAGTGGGTTGTGATGCCTGCATGGCAGCGGCTTCGTCATTAGCCTGGTCAAGCTCGGCCTCCTCGGCCAGTTGGGCCTTGATTTCACCCATCTCGGTCAGCCCCAACAAGCGGCCCGCGCCGGTGGGGTCGATGGCATACTCTGCGGGCAGCACCACGGTGACCAACAGGGCAATAGCTATTACCGCCGCCAGCAACGTAGATCGAAGTAATTTACCCGTCGAAGGTAACTCAGCACGGGTAGGAAGATCGGTATTGTACATTTGGGTCTCTCCTGAATTAGGCGATGAAATAGCCGGTGAGCTGATAACCGACCAGCATAAAGCCAGCGCACATCATGGCGACGTTAGCGGTATAGGCGTGGCGTAAGAAGCCATTGGTGCTTCGCCAGAACCCCATCACGATAAGGATGGCACTTAGGGCCAGTAGCTGGCCGATCTCTACCCCAACGTTGAACGCCAGGAGATTGGGGACTAATCCATCAGAAGCGATATCGTACTCAATGATCTTGCTCGACAGGCCAAAGCCATGGAACAGGCCGAAGACCAGCGTCGCCACCTTGGTATTGGGCTGAAAGCCGAACCAGCGCTGATAAGCACCGATGTTATCGAGTGCCTTGTAGACAACGGAGAGACCGATGATGGCATCGATAAGGTAGCTATTGATGCCGATATTAAAGTACACCCCCAGCAGCATGGTCGTAGAGTGACCGATGGCGAAGAGGCTGACGTAGATGGCGATATGCTGCATTCGATAGAGGAAAAAGATCACCCCTAGCAAAAACAGGATGTGGTCATACCCCGTCACCATGTGCTTGGCACCGAGATAGCCGAATGAGATCAGGTGAACGCCATAGATCTCCTGGATGTACCCTTTGTCGCCTTCAGCAACGGCGTGGGCAAGGGCTTCACCACTGGCTCCCAGGAGCATCACCAGCAGTGTGAAAAGGGTCAGCGCGTGGCGTCGGGCCAAAACAGGCAAGCCGAACGCACCCCCTAGTTGGGATGGAAACATAAAACCTCCACGGGTTTGTCATTAAGTGTTGGCCGTCCAGTGGACGGCCCCAGTCATCCAGCGATGACCGGCCGTGGAGGACGCTCCAAGCGGTAGACACGACGCAGCGGTAGGCCGCTGCGTTCGCCTAGCCGCAGGGCGTCGCGGAAGTTCGGCTCGACGGCAATGCCCGTCCCAGGCCGATCCGCTTTTTCGTGAAAGTGACTGCCACTCTCATTATGGAGGTGGCGACTATCTTCGTGCTCGTGGCCATGGGTATGCCCATGGCCCTTCTGCACATTCTCATGGAGAGACAACTCAACGCTAACCATGCTCGCCGCCCCATGCGCACGCGCCTCACCCACACTGGTGATTACCAGGCTAGGCAGGAACAGCAACAGAAAGGTCAGATAGCCAAGGCGGTGGCGCAGCCGATTGAGCATGTAGAGCAACCAGGATAAAAGTAAAAATCATAAAAATAGATAACCGTCTGCCTTGAACCATAGCGTTGGCAGAATAACGGCGATAGATTACCATCCCCTCCGGGGGGATAGGAATATAATAAGGGAAAAGAAAATGACAATGCATACTCACCAGTCACATCCCGATATCGTCAAGCGCCTGAACCGCGCTCGGGGGCACCTTTCGAGTGTGACCCAGATGGTAGAGGATGGACGCCACTGTCTGGACATCGCTCAACAACTCCATGCGGTAGAAAAAGCCATTCAGCAAGCTAAACGCACCTTAGTGCTGGATCACATCGACCACTGCCTAGACGAAGCCCTGGGTACTCAGAATCAAACGCAACGGGCACGGGCTGAAGAGTTCAAGACGATTGCACGCTACCTGTAAGCGCTTTTAGGCACCCCTCATTTGAGGAAGTTCTATGCTCGATGTACTCGCCCACCGCGTCTACCGCCATCTCTTTCTAGCGCAGGTCATTGCACTGATCGGCACTGGCCTGACCACGGTTGCTCTGGCGTTGCTGGCTCACGATCTTGCTGAAGGTCAGGCGGGCGTCGTGCTAGGCACGGCGCTGGCGATCAAGATGGTCGCTTACGTGGGCATTGCCCCTTTGGTCGGCGCTTATGCATCACGCCTGCCTCGGCGCACCTTATTGGTTAGCCTGGACTTGCTGCGTGCAGCCGTGGTTTGCGCACTGCCTTTTGTTACCGAAGTGTGGCAGATCTATGTGCTGATCTTTCTACTCAATGCTTGTTCAGCTGGCTTTACGCCCGTTTTCCAGGCGATGATCCCTGACATTCTCGAAGACGAAGAGCAGTACACACGAGCATTATCCCTATCACGTCTCGCCTATGATTTAGAGAACCTTCTTAGCCCGATGGCGGCGGCGGCATTGCTGATGGTGATGGGTTTTGATGTCCTGTTTGTAATCGATGCTCTGGCCTTCGTTATCTCTGCCGCCCTGGTTATATCGGTGATCCTGCCTGCGTCTCACCCCCTAGAGGAAGCCCCCGGCGTCTGGCGTCGCGTTACTCATGGTATGCGGATTTACCTGAAGACGCCCCGGTTGCGCGGGCTACTGGCGTTGAACCTGGCTGTTTCAGCCGCCGGGGCCATGCAGATCGTCAACACGGTGGTACTCGTACGCTCGGTGTTGAATTTGGGCGAGAAAGAAGTCGCACTGGCCTTTGCCGCCGCAGGCGGGGGCTCCATGCTAATAGCCTTACTGCTGCCCAAGGTGCTGGAACGGGTGTCCGAGCGGCCAGTCATGCTGCTGGGTGGCGTTATGATGGCACTCAGCCTCTACCTGGGCTGGCTGGGCCCATCGTTTGCGGGGCTTGTCGGGCTATGGTTACTGCTGGGCGCTGGGGCCTCGTTGGTCATGACCCCCACCGGGCGCCTGCTCAAACGTTCATGCCAGCCGGAGGAGCGTCCAGCGCTGTTTGCTGCCCAGTTCTCGTTGTCACACAGCTGTTGGCTAGTCACCTATCCGTTGGCAGGCTGGCTGGGAGTGAACCTGGGACTGACGGGTACGTTCGCTTTGCTGGGAACGGTGGCCCTGGCGGCAACGGGGCTCGCGGCCCTGATCTGGCACGCACATGACCCGATGGCTCTTGAGCACGAGCACGCTGCCCAAAGTCACACCCACCTGCACTACCACGATGAACATCATCAGCACGAACATGAGGGATGGGAGGGGCCGGAACCTCATCGCCATTCCCACCATCATTCCCCAGGCTCACATGGGCACGTCTTTGTTATCGATGACCACCATTCCCATTGGCCATCGTAAAACGAGTAAGGACGCGGGCTTGGGAAATAAACGTGGGATGCGAACTGCCAATCTTACTAACGCGGGTATACAACATGCTCACCTTTTATTAAGGCGTAATATTAATAGGAGGTTTTTGCGCAAAGTAAGCTTTAACAGGCTTGCTAGTGTGGCAATGTGTAGGTGTAAAGAAAACGACGCAATCTTATTTTTAGCTTACCGTAACGAATCGACCCGTAACGCACTAGCAAAGTAAATCCTAAGTTTAATACAGCGCTTTCGTTTTAGTAATGTATGACTTGAATGCGCCTGCTGTACTACAAGAGTCCGTTAGAACGGCGTGCAGACAGCAGGCGAGCTTTTATCACCCTACTAAAGGGTCATAAATGGCTCATCTTCCTGGCCTGTAAACGTGTACACATTGTAAGGGCTTTCTTGTGGCCCCGGCATACCCGGTGTGCCAATGGGCATACCCGCCAAACCGATACCGTCAATATCGGGTTGTTCCTCAAACAGCGCCTGCACGGCTTCCATTGGAACGTGGCCTTCGATCCAATACTCGCCCATCTCAATGGTATGGCATGAACCCAGGCCATAGGGCACGCCTGCCTGCTGCTTAATATCACCCAGCTCTACATCGTCAATAATCGTCACTTCTACGCCGAGCTCTTCAAGATGGCGTGCATAAGCGTCACAGCAGCCGCACTGGGGGTTTTTATACAATGTTGCCTCTGGCGGTAACGCCGCCTGGGCGGAGACCGCCCCAAGCAGCATGGAACCAGAGAGTAAAAGCTTGGTGCTCATATGTTGCATTATTTTCAACTCCTTAGCGTGAACGACTGAAGAGGTACTTGGCCAGCGAAGCGATCGCCAAGCCAATTAATAACAGCATGGCCAGGGGCATCAACCAGCCTAGCCACCCCATTGACCCCATAAAAGCAAAACATTCCGCGTTCATCATGCCATCACTCCTAAAAAAAGAGGCAATCGCCAAGGCTTATTGCGGGCCATGGTGGCTGGGCATGCTTCCACTCATCTGTTCACGCTGCTCGTCGGTTAGTAAGTCCTGCATCTGGTTATGCATGCGCACGTTATCAGCCATCATATCGCCATGAAGGCTGGCCATTTGAGCATGCAGCGTCTTTACTTTCCATTGTTCAGGGCGTTCAGTCTGCATGATTTGCATCATGTCGTCGCGCAGGTTCATCAATTCGCCCATCCGCTCAAGCTGGGCCGCGCGGTGTTCTTGGCGCATCTCACGCATGGTACTCATCTGCTGCTCGTCGAGCATACCGCCCATGCTCCCCATGCCTCCCATCATTGGACAAGGCATCATCCCGCTTTGCCCTCCCATCATCATTCCTGGGTACATGTCTTCTTGACTGCCCATCATCATGCCCGAACCCATACCGACTTGGCCGTCCATCATATTGCCCTGACCTTGGGCGCCTTGGCTCATACCTTGAGCGAAAATGGCGCTGCTGGGGACACTGAGGCTTGCAGCCAGACCAATGGCAAAGATCATCTTGTGCTTAACCATGATATTTCCTCTTATCATGTTGCTGGTCGAGACATCGCCTTATCCATTAAAAATGGAAGAAGGCGGAGTTAGCTTTCGTTATAAACCTACAACCTATAGGTGGCCCAAAGGTAAAGGAGAAACCGATCCCAATACCTAAGTGTTGTCACAGATCATTTTTTCCGCCATTTTCAGCCCTGTTTCAGGTTGGCACGTTATAACACCGACTCATTTCCATGAAGAAAAGCACGACGCCATGCGCCTTGTTCGCCAAACAGGGCAGATGAACGATGTAAGAAGGCTCAGCCGAATCAGTTTTAGCGCCTCCGCGATGAAGTAACGGCATCCATTCAACCCTAAAAATATATAAGGATACGGTATGCAAAAGAAGACGAGTTCGCTCCCTATCATTCACGCTACCTTAGCAACGCTGTTGCTGTCGCTAGCAATCCCAGTGCTGGCCCATGAAGGGGGCGCAAGCACTTCACCTAAGGATGGCGTGACCATTCAGGATTCCCCAGCAGAGATTGGCATTGAGTTTGGTGGCATGATGCGTATCACCCAGTTTGAAGTGACAGGCCCGGACGGCTCTGTTCCTCTTGATGGTCAGCCAGGCAGTGAACAGGTCGAACGCTACTTCGTAAAACCAGGTGAAATTCTTTCGGCTGGGGACTACCAGGTACGCTGGCGCGGCCTATCGGATGACGGGCACATGATGACCGACGGTTTTAACTTCTCGGTCGAGCCCTGACCCATGGCCTGGTGGTTCTCCGTAAATAGCCTCGACGTCTGGACCGTCGCGATGATTCTCGTGGCGGCCGGGGTTTACCTCAGTGCCCTAGTCGCGACGGGAGCCGTGTTGTTTTGTCTAGCATTTCCCCAACTCCCTGAACATGACCGGAGGCACGTCGCCCGCATGGGTGTCCTTGCTGTCTGGGCCGGGATTATCCTGATTCTGTTCCAGTGGCCTTTAGAAGCTGGTTACCTTGGGGGCGGCAATATAGCGGCTGCAACCAACCCAATGCTACTCGGGATCGTGTTCGAGGGTGCGTCCGGGACCCGGCTGATACTGGTGGTAACTGGCTTGCTGTTGGTCCAGGCGATTCAGCTCAATAACTTAACACTCTCAAAAACAGCCAACAGCTTGAGCCTAGTAGGCGTTTTATTGGTGATGCTGGCATTCGTGCAGGTGGGGCATACAGTAAACACCCCACGCCTCGTTCTGGCTGTCTTGCTGATCGTTCACCTGATGGCGGCAGCATTCTGGGTAGCCTCGCTGTGGCCGCTGTTCCACTTAGTGGGGCAACATTACAACCACGGCAATACCGCCCGCATTCTGACCCGTTTCGGGCAACTCGCCATGGGCGGAGTTGGCGTGTTGGTACTGGCGGGCGTCACTTTGGCCACGCTGCTAACAGGCGGTCTCACACCCCTGCTCACCACGGCATATGGACAGTTCTTGATCGGCAAGGTATTGATTGTGGCGGCGCTACTGTTATTTGCTGCCGCGAACAAGTGGCGGCTTGTGCCGGCCTTTGAGAGCGGCGACGCAACAGCCCCAGGACGGTTACAGAGAAGTATTGCACTGGAGATGGTGCTGGTCGCGGTTATCTTGTTGATCACGGCAGTGCTGACAAGAGTGTCATCACCGAATGGGTGACTAACAGGTCAACCACCTTGTTGAGCCGTTCCAGAGCTCGAAATTAACGGTCTCCTTCTTATGGGCCTTACGCTGAGGTTTAGGCGGAGGCTGCCATAGGCAATTGCACCAACAAGACGAAAAGTCATTGCTGCAGCGTTGACTCTAATCAGGGGGGGCAGGATCCATCATCATGTTAGAAATGCTTTTGGGTAGCAGGCCATATTTTTACGTTAGGTTCAGGCTCGTTTCAGGTTAACGCCGTATAAAGAACAAGTGACAATAACCTCTGAGGTAAATGACCATGCGCAACATCTCCTTAACAACGTCTTTGTTTGCCCTTTCACTCAGTTTGATAACGAGTGCGGCATGGGCTTCGCCCGGCCAAGGCAGTGGTGACAATGGCCTAACCGAGGCTGACGTTGACCGCACGATCAGCCTTGAGGCTGGCGATATGTGGTTCGACCCTGAAGAGCTAGAACTGGCGGCTGGGGAGGTGGTTAAATTTGAAATCACCAACACCGGCAATTTAGAGCATGAATTTGTGATTGGTAGCAAAGAAGCCCAAGAAGAGCATCGAAAAATGATGCTAGACATGGCCAATGGCGGAGGCCATGACATGTCGAATATGGCACACGGTGAAGGCCACGATATGTCCAATATGTCAAACGGCGATGGTCACGATATGGCCAATATGAGTATGGCAGGTGTCACCATTGCGCCTGGTGAAACCGGGACTTTATTATGGAGTGTCCCTGACAATGTTAACGAGCTAGAGTATGCCTGTAACATTCCTGGTCATTATGAATCCGGCATGTACGGCAATTTTTCTCTCTAATCTGACGTATATCCATGAAACTGTTGCTACTTGAAGATGATGACTTGCTAGCGGAAAGCTTGGCAGAGAGTCTCAAAGACAACGGTTACCTGGTTGATTTGGCCGCTTCCTTGAAAGCGGCCAAGTCGCTGATGGCAACCGAGCATTATGAACTGGCGATCTTAGATGTCGGTTTGCCCGACGGCTCAGGGCTGGATCTGCTCGCCCAGTGGCGCAGGCAAAAACGCGACACGCCTATTTTGATCCTGACGGCCCGCGATACCTGGGAAGATAAAGTTGTCGGTCTTGAGACGGGGGCCGATGACTATCTTACCAAGCCCTTCCACGAAGCCGAACTGATGGCCCGGCTGAAGGCCTTGCTACGCAGGCAGTCTGGTCAGTTATCTCAAGTGATCACGCTTAACGGCATTTCGTTGGATGAAGCGGGTCAACGCGTGTGCTTAGAAGGTGAAACGTGGCGTTCGCTCACGGCGACCGAGTTTCGGTTACTACGCTACTTAATGCTGCATCCTGATCGCATTCACTCGAAAGAGCAGCTACTAGAGCAGCTCTATGCATTGGATCAGGATGCCGCCGCGCCTAACTTGGTCGAAGTCTATGTCGCTCGTCTGCGTCGTTATCTAGGCAAAACAATTATCCAAACTCGCCGCGGCCAGGGGTATTTCTTTGCTTCACATTGATCGGCGTAGTTTACGTATTCGACTACTCGCCTGGCTAGCCCGGATTTCTCATGAGGGGATAAAAGAAAGCGGCTGAAAGTGCTATAGTTTCAGGACCTTACACCGTTCACCAAGCACCAACAGCCGCTATCCAAAATGGTACCTGAAAAACTGACCTTCTCGCCACTGTCTCGCCGTCAAATTGAAGCCGATTTCTCCGGTGGTCATATCACCTCCGATGCCGGCCTGCTTTTGCTTCGCGAAGTCGACAACCAACACCAGCTCACTCAGCGCCTGGCTACGGTGCTGGACGATGCCCGTAATCCGGTACTGGTTCGCCACAAGCTTCAAACCATGATCCGGCAACGGGTCTTTGGCGTAGCCGCCGGATACGAAGATCTGAACGATCACGAAACGTTACGCGCTGACCAGGCACTTCAGACCGCGACTGGCGAAGAGGCCATTCTGGCGGGCAAATCAACACTGTGCCGAATGGAGCAGCGCGTAGACCGGCAGGCCGTGGTCAAGGCCCACGAACTGCTGTGGCATCACTTCATTGAACAGCACGAGACTCCACCCAAGGAAATTGTGCTGGATTTTGATGGCACCGACTTTCCGGTGCATGGCGACCAGCCCGGCAAGTTCTTTAACGCCTACTACAATCACCATTGTTACTTCCCACTGTACGTGTTCTGCGGTCGCCATCTGCTGGTGAACTACCTGCGCACCAGCAACCGAAGCGACAGCCGCCACAGCTGGGCCATTCTGGCCCTGCTGGTGAAATTCATCCGGCAGTACTGGACGAATACCCGCATCGTGTTCCGGGGTGACAGCGGCTTTTACCGTCCCCGATTGCTGAGCTGGTGCGACCGGAACAACGTGGACTATCTGGTGGGCCTCAGCAAGAACAGCCGGCTGCTCAAGGAGGTAGACGTACCCTCGATGCTGGTTCGCAAGGCTCACAACGAACTGGGTGAAAAAGTCTGCGCCACCTATCGATTCCAGTACCAGGCCCACACCTGGAAACACCCCCGCTGGGTGATCGCGCGTCTGGAGGAGGGCGAACTGGGTGCCAACCCCAGGTTCATTCTCAGCTCCCGTTACGACGACGGCGTTAAACTCTACTACGAGCAATACTGTGCCCGGGGTGACATGGAAAACCGGATCAAGGATCAGCAGTTGTGTCTGTTCGCAGATCGCACCTCCAGCACGCGGTGGTGGACCAATCAGTGGCGGTTGCTCTTATCGGGCTTTGCCTACACGTTGTTCGAGCGATTACGGGCCCACTTGAAGAAGACCCCCTTCGAGAGAATGAGCGCCAGTAACCTGCGGCTGAAGCTGATCAAGGTGGGCGCGGTCATCATTCGCAACACTCGACGCATACGGGTGTTGATGAGCGATGCCTATCCTTACAAAGACGAACTCTCTGACCTGGTGCGTCAACTGGTTCCGGAATAGAAGCCTGGGCTCCCCCGGCCCGACTCAATGGGGGAAAGGGGGCCGTGTGTCCGGACAACAGAAATTGATCAGTTATTAATCAATCGCGGCCGCAAATGAGCGGTAGTGGCGGTAACCTGCACAGTCTGCGAGACTTGCCGGGGACCTATGAGAAATCCGGGCTAGGAGTCTGCGCGGCAGAAACGTTTTGAGCCCTCGTTTCCGCCAGACCGGATCATTGTCTGGCCGGAAGGAGTGTTCGCGATATCGGATCGGCTCCATCATCGCTTTCGATCCAGCCAGTTAACCGGTTAAAAGGGGCATCGCAGGGCCCCAGCTGTACCTACCGTGAGCCAAAGGCTGCCTCAGCGACTTATGCCAACCTCATCAGTGAACTCATGCGCCTGAGATTGAGCGACAGACAGACAAGATCCCATTCACCCTGCACCGCCTGAAGGCCCCGCAAGCCGAACTGCCGGAAGCCCAGGACATTCTTGATCCAGCCATTCACCGCCTCAACCATGTGCTTGTGCTGAGCGTAGACTGCTCGCCCCTCCGCCGTGGTAAGCTTCTCCTCCATGCGGGCCGTCGCCGGGTACCGGCTCGCGTTTATATCTCCGGTTTTTTTGCCTTCCCGGCGCAGCGAGACGTAGCCATCTATGCCTTTTGTCTCCAATGCCTGCAAGTCTTCCTCTTTGCGATAACCCGCATCAGCCAGACATTGGCCTGGGTAACTTCCCAGAGTTTCTTTTACCTCGCCCAGCAGCGGCACCAGACAGCCGTTATCACTGGGGTTGTTACCCTGGCGGTTGCCCACGATGATCTGGAACTCGCCATCCACGGCCAGTTGGCCGTTATAGCATTGCTGGAACCCATCATTCGTTTTCATGATCCGGCTTTGGGGGTCGGTAAAGTTACTCTGAGCCTTGTCCTCCGGAACTCCATAATCTCTCTTGAAGTTCCGGCCACCCTTGGGTGAGCGGCGATCATCGTCTGGATGCCGGCCTTTGGCCTCATCTTGCGTTTTTTGATCCGCTTCCAGTTTCTCCTTCGCTGCCCGGATCTTGTCCAGCCGCCCCTGACGGTGCTGAAGCTCTTCGGGTAACTCGTCGCCCCGCTGATCCGGGCCAAACTGTTGGTCTTCCGATTCATCCACACGGCGAGCCTGGCCACAAAGCTCATCAACCTCTTTTGACAGACGGGCTTCTTCCTCCCGCATGCGGTCATAGCTCATGGCCTTGTGCTTACTGGCGTTGGCCCGGACCTTGGTGCCATCAATCGCCAGCGTACCGAGAGTAACCAATTCCGCTTCCTGGGCGATCCGGACCACCTGAATAAATACGGCCTTGAACGCAGCCAGGTGTTGCTTGCGAAAATCGCAGATAGTGCGGTGTCTGGGGAAATTGCCAGCCGCCAGGACCCGAAGGGCGACATCTTCTTCCAACTTCCGGGCGATCTTTCGTGATGAAAACACGCCGGTCGCGTACGCATAGATCAACACCTTCAACATCATCCGCGGATCGAAAGGCGAGTTGCGCCGACCGCTCCCTTCATACCGGGCGTAGAAGGCACTCAGATCCAGTTCCTCGACCACGTCACTGATGAAATAGGCCAGATGCCCTTCGGGCAGCCACTCGTTCAGGCTCGGGGGAAGAAGCAGTTCCTGATCAGGTGAATAGGGGCGGAAGGTGGTTCCCATCGGATTCTCCGGTGCTGAAGAATTTTTACGTATTATGCCAGAAGGTGGCTCCTGCCGCGCAGACTCCTAGCATAGGCCGGTAACAAACTGTCGAAACCGGCAAGAAGTCCCATTGTGGCAGCTCCTTGTATAAGGCGGCGCCTGGACACACCTGCATAGAAATGTCTATCGCTCATAGGTTGCTCCTAAAACCATGTATATACAGCTTCTCGCGTTCGTGGCTCGATTGTTGACGCTACCCGGTGCAACTGAAATCAAACTGAAAAGTCGACCGGTAACCCCCCATTTTTAACGGGTTGCTGTTTTTCTGGGGAGTTGCCGTTACTGGTACAATCCATGGCAGACTGGCGAAACTTTCCCACCTCGAAAAACGGCGCTTACAAATGAAAATTCTGATTGTTGAGGACAATGCGGTACTTGCCAAAAGAATATCGGACTGGCTTGCGCAGGCGCACTACACAGTCGATATCGCCAAAACCGGCAAAGAAGCGGACTCGTTGATTGAAACAAGCTCCTACCAGGCCGTTATTCTCGATATCGGACTGCCCGATGAAAATGGACTGTCTTTAATGCAAAGATGGAGAAAAAACGGGAAAAAAGAGGCCATCCTTATTCTGACCGCACGCTCCAACTGGACTGAGAGAGTAGAAGGGTTGAACGCGGGTGCCGACGATTACCTTCCCAAACCGTTTGAGTTTGATGAACTGAAAGCCCGGCTCAGTGCGATTATCCGCAGAAAGGACGGCAGAACGACAGACCAGATCAGCGTCGACGGATTTCATCTCAACGCCACCTACCGAACGCTTACCACGCCCGACCAGAAAGAGTTCAGACTGACAGCTACGGAATTCCGCCTTTTGCAGTGTTTCCTCCGTTCACCGGACCGGGTGTTTTCCCAGGACGACCTGGTTGAAACCCTCTACAACATAGAAAGATGCCCCACCAGAAATGTTGTTCAGGTCTATATAGCCAGGCTCAGAAAAATAATAGGGGGCAATAAAATCAAGACTTTGCGTGGCCAGGGCTACTTCTTCGAAAAAGATCCTAACCGCTGAACGCCCGAGTGAACCAACCAGGTTAAAATATGTCTGCTCCGAAAAGTATCCGCAGAACAGCCATTCAGTATGGGGCTGTTTTCAGCCTCGTATATTTTACTCTGATATTCTTTTCACACACCTACGTGATAAAGCAACTATCGGACGAGTCCAGGAAGCAACACCTGAACAAAGAGCTGGGAAACTTTCAGGCAATCATTGAGGCTGAATCCCCCACAACCGACGACCTCAGCAACATGATCAATCAGTTTGAAATGCTTCTGGGGCATGCCATCGTCATCGAAACGGCTAGCGGAAGCGTCCTGGCGAGCCCGAACTTTGACCAGAGCCAACTGCAGGGCGCTGCAGAGAAGCCCGAGGGTTTCATCCACATAGCGCAGGGTGCGAACACGCTTTTCGGGCTCAAACGCATTTTCTCCGCCAGTGAAAAACTGGCCTCAATCACCGTTCTTGAAACCGAGGGGGCGCTCTCTGAACGACCGCTGAAGGCCCACCTGACATTGCTCGGTGCCTCGGCCGTTCTTCTGGCGATACTGCTGGCACTGATTGGAACCACCACACATCTGACGTTAAAGCCCATCAGTAGGATAAAAGAGGACCTGAGACGGCTCCAATCCGGGAAACAAAGTCGTCTGAACCCTCACGTGCCGGAAGAGTTTCGTCCGCTGATCCGGCAGCTCAATGATTTGCTCGAGCTGTCAAACCGGCGGCTGGACCGCCACCGCCGCCTGAATTCCGATCTCTCTCACCTGGTCAAAACCTCTATTTCTGCCAATCTTGCCATTTTGTCGGATATCGATACCTTGCCTCCGTCCCGGGAGGATGTTGTGTTTATGGCCTCTAACTTGCGGGAGCTTGACAAATCCCTGAAATACCGGATGAGCAAAGCAGACATATCAGGCAGACAGATGGGACGGACGTGCATGCCGGTTGAAATCACGGCAAGTGTCATCACCGTTATGGAAAAAATCTTCCCTGACACGGTTTTTCGCCTCCACACCAACTTACCTGAAAACTTCAGCTGGCCAATGGAGCGACAGGATCTTTCAGAGCTACTTGGCAATTTACTCGAAAATGGCGGGAAGTGGTGCCAGACAACCGTCGACGTTACAATCGCCCGCACGTCATCAGGACTCTCCATAGAAGTAGCGGACGATGGCCCCGGAATTTCTCCCGAGGCGGCAGCCACTGTCATGAACAGGGGTACCAGGCTGGATGAAACGGTCGCCGGTTTCGGGCTCGGATTGTCCATCGTGTCCGAGATTGTCGAAGACAACCTCGGACAGATGAACATGGGTACCTCAAAAAACGGAGGAGCCAGCATTGTCATTCTACTGCCACTTCCGGATTAGAAAACCTCCAGAAAGGCAACCGTCGATGACGCAGCGCGGCTTCTCCCATTTTTTACCGTTGGATATCACTCACCTTGGCTCTCGAAAAGCGACCGAACAGAACCGGCAAAACAAACAGCGTCAGGAAAGTTGCGGTGATAAGGCCGCCAACAATCACGCTGGCCAGTGGCTTCTGGATTTCAGCACCCACGCCCGTCGACAACAGCATCGGTATCAAACCGAGTGCCGAGGTTATTGCTGTCATCAAGACAGGACGTAAACGGGAGACGGCACCTTCAAACACCGCGGCATCCATGCTCAACCCATCCTGTATTCGCTGATTGATGCTTTCGACCATGACGACCCCGTTAAGCACCGCCACACCAAACAGTGTGATAAATCCAACGGAACTGGGGACTGAAAGGTACTGGCCGGAAATCCAGAGCGAAAAGACGCCACCAATGACAGCAAGCGGCACGTTGACAAGGATTAACAGTGCCTGACCAACCGAACTGAAAGCAAAGTACAGCAACAGCGCAATCAGGCCCAGAGATACAGGGACCACAATGGTCAATCGTTTCTGAGCTCGCTGCTGGTTTTCAAACTGACCACCAATATCCACCGAATAGCCGGGGGGAAGGTTCACTTCTGACGCGATAACATCCTGAATATCGGCAACCACACTGCCCATGTCACGACCCTGCACATTAGACTGAATGACCACACGGCGCTGAACGTCATCGCGGCGCACCTGAGGCGGACCGGACTGAATAGAGATATCGGCAACATCACCAAGTCTCACCCAGGCTCCGGACGGCGCCTGTAACCTGAGATCGGCAATGGCATCCCGGTCTTCCCGGAAACGTTTGGCCAGACGCACATAGATATCATACCGCTCGTTGCCGTTGATGATCTGGCCCGCAGCGGCACCACCCAGTCCGTCCCGGACGACACTCATCACATCAGACACGGCGAGTCCGTACCGGGAGAGTGCCTGACGGTCTGGCTGAACCACCAACTGCGCTTCACCGGCAATCTGCTCCATGGCCACGTCCCGGGTCCCCTGAACAGTTCGGACCGCCGCTTCGATCTGTTGGCCTTTCTCGGCCAGCACCTTGAGATCCGGGCCAAAGAGTTTGATGGCCAACTGCGCGCGGACACCAGACAACAATTCGTCAACCCGAGTTGCAATAGGCTGAGAAAAGTTAAACAGTAGCCCCGGGTGCTGTTCGAGCTTCGCCTCAAACAGGGCCTGCAATTCATAGCGATTACTGGCGCTGGTCCACTCGGCTGTTGGCTTGAGGCCAATGTAGATTTCGATGTTGTTGACGGGCTCCGGATCGCCGCCTATTTCCGCCCGCCCCGCCCGGGACAGCGCGTAGGTCACTTCTGGAAATTCCATCAGCATGGCTTCCAGTTTTGGCGCCACTTCAAGCGCCGTATCAAGGCTTGATGAAGGGGCCAGGGTCACCCGGAGGTTAATCGTGCCCTCTTCCAGTTCAGGCACGAACTCCGTGCCGAGTCGTGGCACAACCAGCGCCGCCAGCACAACAAGAACAGCCGCCGCGCCAACAACCACGCGGCTATGCTTCAGTGACCAGGCAAGCCCCATGCGATAGAGCTTTTCCAGGGGTTTTAGAATGAAGCTTTCCCGCTCCCGGATACCCTTACGGAACATGTATGACGCCAGCGCGGGTACAACCACCAGAGCGACGATCACAGCGGACACAATGGCCAGCATGATGCTGATCGCCATTGGCTGGAAAAGCTTGGCTTCCACACCTTCAAAGCTGAATAAAGGCATGAAAACGACCAGGATAATCGCCGTCGCGAAAAAAATTGGTCGCGCCACTTCCCGGCCTGCCTCCTGCAGTCGAAGCGCAATGCCATGGTCATCGTGTGACGCGTCCAATGGGTCAGGGTCGTTTTTCACCAATTCATCCCGACGGGCGTCATGCTCAGCATCCGGATGCGTCAGATGTTTGAACATGTTCTCGACCATAACAACAGAGCCGTCCACCAGCATGCCAATTGCCACAGCAATGCCGCCCAGAGACATCAGGTTGGCCGAGAGACCGAACCAGGCCATGATCATCAGCGCAATACCGATAGAAATCGGTATAGAAAGCAGCACGAGCGTTGCTGCCCGAAGATTCATCAGAAACAGGGCAAGCACGATCGCAATAAACACAAAAGCCAACAGAAGTGCATTGGTCACCGTCTCTACGGCCTTGGTCACCAGATCCGCCTGGTTGTAATAGGGCTCAAAACGAACCCCACTCGGAAGCGCCTGATTTATGCGATCAATGCGGGCCTCGATGCCGTCGATGGTGGCTTTTGTGTTGGCCCCCATTCGTTTGAGTACAATGCCAGAAACCACTTCACCCAGTTGTTCAACCTGACCGGCTTCATCCTTCCGGGTCATGGTTACCGCACCCTGGCGAATTTCAGTGCCCAGCGCTACCTCGGCGACATCGTTCACTGTCACTGTAATGCCATCACTGGTTTTAACGGGCACCTGACGGATCTGCTCGAGCCCCTGCTCGCCATTACCCAGCCAGCCCATACCGCGAATAACCAACTGCTCCTGCCCGCGGCCCATATACCAGCCCCCAACATTGGAGTTGTTGTTCTCCAGGGCTTCCATGACATCGTTCTGTGATAAGTCATAGGACAGCATTCGCGCCGGGTTCAGGTTAACCTGGTACTGGCGGACCTCTCCGCCAAACGACAGGATTTCCGTAACCCCTTCAGCCGGTATCAGCAACAGTTTGACCAGCCAGTCGTGCAAGCTGCGCAATTCCATTGCGTCGTACCCCGAATCCGGGTCCGCTATCAGCAAGTACTGGTAGACCTGGCCAAGACCGGACGTATTCGGCCCCATTTCAGGCACCCCGACCCCGTCCGGAATCAGCTCCCGCGCGGCCTGCAACCGCTCGAAAACCAGTTGGCGCGCGAAATAGATATCCGTGCCCTCTTTAAAGACCACGGTGACACCAGACAACCCGGTTTTGGAGATGGACCGAACCTCCTCAACATCCGGCAACGCATACATCACCGCTTCAATGGGATAGGTGATCAGCTGCTCGACTTCCTCAGCCGCAAGTCCGGGCGCCTCTGTATTAACAGCGACCTGGACGTTTGTAACGTCGGGGAAAGCATCAAGATTCAGTTTTGGTATCTGAAACGCGGCCGTGGCGATAAGCACTGCAAGCGCAATAAGAACCAACAGGCGGTTCTGAACCGCCCAGTCGACAACTCGGTTGAACATAATGACTCCCGGAATCAGTGGTTGTGCGGATCAAAGCCGCCTTTGGCAATTTCAGAGGCCACAAAAAATGCGCCCCGCAAAACGACTCGTTGGCCCGCAGCCAGGCCGGAAACCTCACGGAGCCCGCCAATTGAGCGGCCCAGTTCCACTTCCACGGGTTCATACTCGCCTTCGGCCTCTTCCACATAGACCGTCCAGTCGCCGTCCGCGCCACGCATCAATGCAGTCTCCGGCACGGCAAGCACCGGCTCGCTGGTCTTAAAACGAAAATACACATCTGCGAACATTCCTGGATGAAAACGATCTTCAGGATTGTCCAGCTCCAGCCTGACAATCCGCGTGCGGGTCACAGGATCAATGGTGTGGGCTTCCTGGGACACCGTTGCCACGGCCACACGACCCGCTGCCCTGACTTCGGCTTCCGCGCCCTTCTCTAGAACAATGTCGGAGCTTGCTGGCAGATGGGCTTCTACCCAAAGCTCACTCTCATCAGCAAGAGTCACCAGCGGCTGGCCAGCCTCAACTCTTTGTCCTTGCTCAAACTCATCGGTCAGTACTGCACCATCCACGCGAGCCCTGAGCATGTATTCACCGAGACTATCCACCCCGCTGGCCTTCAACGCACCAATGTCATCATCGTTCAGCCCGTAAGCAAGCAGAGTCGCGCTTGCCGCTTCAATGTTGGCTTTCGCTGTATTGAACCGCTGATCGCCAACCACGGAACGACCCAGCCCGCTGATTCGCTTCCATTCAGGAAAAGCTTTCCTGTAATCCGCCTGCGCCTGTGCCACCGTCTCACTGAACAGGGTTACCAGCGGCTGGCCCTTGGTTACGTGCTCACCCAGTTCCACGTGACGCCGCAGCACCACTGAGGCAACCCGGGGGGACACGTGATAGCTGGTATAGCCGTTGGTCAGCAGCTCACCGGGCGCGTAAATTTCATAGTCAACGCGCTTGCTTTCGAGGGTTGCTACTTCAATGCCGGCGAGCTCTTTCTGTTTGGCATTGATGCTTGCGGTGGCCGCTTCTTCATGGCCACCGTTCTCGTCTTCGTGGCCGTGCCCCCCTTCCTCTTCATGATCACCTTCCTCCTCATGCTCACCTTCTTCACCATGATCTTCCTTATGCTCGCCCTCCTCACCGGTGACTTCCTGATGATCGTCGCCACTGGCAGCATGATCATGACCGGCTTCCTGATGAGCATCTTCCTCTGCCTGTACAAAAGAAAGTGGGGCTGTAAGCAACGTCAATGCGAATACTGAAATCAGAGCTTTTTTCATAATGAATATCCAGTTTCCAGACTATTGTTGGAAGAGGGTGATCAGTTCGCCAGACTGGCTCAAGAGCTCAATCAGACCCAACTGCGCCTGCTTTTCCAGTTCAATACCGGTTTTCAGGCTCTCCGCGCGCTGGCCCAGCGCCTGGAGATACTCAGAGGTGGAGAGGTCGCCGACCTGCCACTGCTTCTCAAGCAAATCGGCACTTCGCTGTACACGCCCCTGGGATAGTTCTTTCCATCGACGGAGTTGCTTGTCGTATCGCTTCCAGGAAGCGCGAGCGCCTGCCAGGTCATATTGTCGTTTCCGGTAGAGCGCCTGAAACCGCGCTTCCGCCTCCAGAGCCCGTCGATTCGCAGCCCGGGTTTCAGCGCTGTAGTTATTACGGACGTTCAGAGGGATCGAGAACGTCAGGCCAACCAGGTTCTCACCGCCATCACGCCCTCCGCTCAGCCCGACCGTGGGAGATGCCGTCGCTCTGCGACTGACCACCTCGGCTTCGCTCCGCAGCACCTGCCACCTCGCGCGGGCAGCAGCAATTGACGGATGATCCAGCAAATTGTCGTTATCGACCCTGGAAGCAAGAGCCGGCCAAATGTGCCCGGGGATTCCCCCATCCTGAGGCCTCCAGTCCGGCAGACGTTCTCTAACTTGAGTTTCTGCTCGATCAACTGCGGCCTTTGCCTGGGCGACTTCGCTCAACTGACGGGATAGATTTAGAAACAGAAGCTCTGCATCGGCACGCCCCAGATCACCTGCCTGCTGGCGTTGCTCAACCTGCTCCAGCAAGGCATCCAGACGGTGTTGCTGGGATTCCGCAATTTCTTCGGCACGCGTCGCCGCGCGCCACTCGACAAGCGCAAACAGCGACTCGGACGTTTGTGCCAAAACCGCCTCGTTCAAATCAGCTTCAGCGGAAAGCCTGATCAGCTTTGCCTTGTCCTTTAGCGCACCCTGTTGATCAGACCAATCGATCGTTTGTGACAGCCCTGCCTCAAAGTTGTTTTCACTGCCCGTTCTGTCTGCTCCAACAGACAGCTCCGGGTTATACAGCGGTTGTTCGCTTGCCTCAGCATCCGCATCCCGGGCTGCCGCCTGCTCTGTCGCCGCCATGACATCCGGATGCTTGCTTATCTGGCCAGTGAGCCAATTTGTCCAATTCACAGTCTCCGCTTGACCGAACAGAGGAATAGACAATAGTACTGAACACAGCAACGCCCTGGGCGAGTGCTTGCTTGCCTTCATCGACTTTCTCCCGAAGGGGTAAATAGCCACAATTCATGGGCGCGAGGCGTCCATGACAAAGTAGGTAGAGGTGGAGATAGTAAGTGAAAAGGTTGAAATGAACTTGAATTTGGAAGGCATTAGCTCAGGGAACTTGAAAGTGCTCCTCAATAAGGGCGGGGAGAAGCGGCAACGCGACTCATGGCCACGATGCCGCCATCCAATCTAGGAAAAGCGCTGGTTTGATGCCGGTTGAAGTGCGCTCTCGTCGGTCGCACCATCGTCGATACGAACAGCCCGAACCAGGCGGGATACAAGCACCTTGCCGTCACCCGGGTGCCCTTCCTGGGTTCTGCCCGTTCTGACAATGAGTTCCACAACTTCACCAGCGACATCATCGGTCGCTACGTCTATTTCCAGCTTGACCATCTTCACTTTCTCCAGAGGCGACTCATCGCCGACCAGATGACCAAATTCGCCGAGAGACACGACAGCAATACTTGCCACCCCCTTAACTTTGGCCAGAGCATCAACCACATGCTCTGCCATCACTTCTCTGACATACGCTTTTATTTCATACATAAACCGTCTCCTGACTATCAGACTGAAACGTCACGACGTTCAGATGCAAACCACTGGTACACACTGGGCAACACCACCAGCGTCAGCAGCGTTGAAGTGATCAGACCGCCAACCACAACCGTTGCCAGTGGCCGTTGGACATTAGCCCGGATTTCTCATGAGGGGATAAAAGAAAGCGGCTGAAAGTGCTATAGTTTCAGGACCTTACACCGTTCACCAAGCACCAACAGCCGCTATCCAAAATGGTACCTGAAAAACTGACCTTCTCGCCACTGTCTCGCCGTCAAATTGAAGCCGATTTCTCCGGTGGTCATATCACCTCCGATGCCGGCCTGCTTTTGCTTCGCGAAGTCGACAACCAACACCAGCTCACTCAGCGCCTGGCTACGGTGCTGGACGATGCCCGTAATCCGGTACTGGTTCGCCACAAGCTTCAAACCATGATCCGGCAACGGGTCTTTGGCGTAGCCGCCGGATACGAAGATCTGAACGATCACGAAACGTTACGCGCTGACCAGGCACTTCAGACCGCGACTGGCGAAGAGGCCATTCTGGCGGGCAAATCAACACTGTGCCGAATGGAGCAGCGCGTAGACCGGCAGGCCGTGGTCAAGGCCCACGAACTGCTGTGGCATCACTTCATTGAACAGCACGAGACTCCACCCAAGGAAATCGTGCTGGATTTTGATGGCACCGACGTTCCGGTGCATGGCGACCAGCCCGGCAAGTTCTTTAACGCCTACTACAATCACCATTGTTACTTCCCACTGTACGTGTTCTGCGGTCGCCATCTGCTGGTGAACTACCTGCGCACCAGCAACCGAAGCGACAGCCGCCACAGCTGGGCCATTCTGGCCCTGCTGGTGAAATTCATCCGGCAGTACTGGACGAATACCCGCATCGTGTTCCGGGGTGACAGCGGCTTTTACCGTCCCCGATTGCTGAGCTGGTGCGACCGGAACAACGTGGACTATCTGGTGGGCCTCAGCAAGAACAGCCGGCTGCTCAAGGAGGTAGACGTACCCTCGATGCTGGTTCGCAAGGCTCACAACGAACTGGGTGAAAAAGTCTGCGCCACCTATCGATTCCAGTACCAGGCCCACACCTGGAAACACCCCCGCTGGGTGATCGCGCGTCTGGAGGAGGGCGAACTGGGTGCCAACCCCAGGTTCATTCTCAGCTCCCGTTACGACGACGGCGTTAAACTCTACTACGAGCAATACTGTGCCCGGGGTGACATGGAAAACCGGATCAAGGATCAGCAGTTGTGTCTGTTCGCAGATCGCACCTCCAGCACGCGGTGGTGGACCAATCAGTGGCGGTTGCTCCTGTCGGGCTTTGCCTACACGCTGTTCGAGCGATTACGGGCCCACTTGAAGAAGACGCCCTTCGAGAGAATGAGCGCCAGTAACCTGCGGCTGAAGCTGATCAAGGTGGGCGCGGTCATCATTCGCAACACTCGGCGCATACGGGTGTTGATGAGCGATGCCTATCCTTACAAAGACGAACTCTCTGACCTGGTGCGTCAACTGGTTCCGGGATAGAAGCCTGGGCTCCCCCGGCCCGACTCAATGGGGGAAAGGGGGCCGTGTGTCCGGACAACAGGAATTGATCGATTATTGATCAGTCACGGCCGCCAATGAGCGGTAATGGCGGTAACCCGCACAGTCTGCGAGACTTGCTGGGGACCTATGAGAAATCCGGGCTAGGTGGCGTGGCGCTATTTGTGGTGGTGACGACCTGGCTACTGCATGGCATATTGTTACAGAATCTTGCTCGGGATTTTTTGGGTGAGCGTCTTCAGCGCGAAGCCAATCATGCGGTCGCACAGCTAGAGCAGGACCAAA
>NZ_JBANSO010000003.1:0-196018 GCF_037070225.1 Vreelandella indica | reverse complement strand
GGAAGTGTATCTGAACGACGGAAAGTGGTTAAAAAGTAGGCAATTTAAGATGTACCAATAGGTTTTTAATAGCATGGCGGCCTGGGTGCGGTACTTGCTGAGGTGCTATGAGAAATCCGGGTTAGCAAGAGCTGGAGTGACTGAGCCATGATACAGAGGCCCCACAACCCTGACATCAAAAACAGGCCAGCTCTTAAGATCAATACCGTCGAACCCATCAAATTCTTCACTACTTACAACATCAATAAATGTTTGAAGATCAGTAACTGTCAAAACAACCCCCAAGATATCTATAAAAATATATTCAGTTAGTCAGTGCTTCGCGAATTGTCCACAATTCAATAGCTTGATCGCCCACATATGCCCTTACATGCACCTTGCCTGTCCAAGTAGAATCTAAAACACTAACTGAAACTCCCGATCGAGGGGCAAGACAACCATTATTCAAAAGGTAATCCATTGCTCTACTGTCTTCTTGAACAGCAGCATCAATAAACTGATCTAATAAGCCTTCGCTTAAGCAAGCAATATAATCACTTCCCTTGAACTCACGCTGTTGCGCAATCGAATTTATGGAGAAAACCAGACCGCTAGCGCCAATAACCATCATCATTAGAGACTTACGTATCAGGTTCATATCTCAACTCCCTATTTTTTATGGCAGTCTCATAACCACTAAGCTGCCTTTATGGTTTTACAGTCACACAACCCGCCCAACCCGAACCTCACAACGCCCCAGAATCTCCACATCGTGCATATCCTGAGGCTTAATCATCTCTGGCTGGTAGTGTTCGTTGTCGTTAATCAAGTACAGCGCGCCGCCCGCCAGGCGCTGCACCCGTTTGACCTTTCTCTCACTAGCGGCAAGAACGCGCCTTCCTGTTTCGGGTCGCGGTTGCTGCGAACCCAACCGGCTACTTCAGCAATCTTGTCGTACTAACTCTTAAATTTTCTAATTAACTTAAGAAAGCCTAACCCATCGATACGGCTAGCACCATTCTCCTAAGGCACATTTACAGCGCTATTTCATAGCATTGCTGGGTGATACCCAGCCTGATCTGCGGCGTAAGCGTTATGGCAACTACCCTGCTATGTGCTGCGCGCCCTTTCTTACGTACAATGGCGCGCATACAACACGCTACCTGTGAGAATGCTCTCAAGGTGTACCCAGATTTTTGCGACGTCAGTCTTTACCGCTGCTAGGTACACTGTGGGTACATCAGTTGCGCTAATTACGGTTTTAAGAGGCAATAGGGCTGCATTCAGTGCAGCCAACAGTGTTATTAAATGACTAATTTACTTAAAGAAAACAGTGCAGATCGTGGGCGGCTTTTTTCTGTGGCCCCCATGATGGACTGGACTACTCGTGACTACAGAGCGCTCGCACGCACCTTAACCAAGCGGACGCTGCTGTATACCGAGATGGTCACGACCGGTGCGATTTTGCACGGGACGCCCCGAGAGCGCTTTTTGGGCTATAACGAGGTGGAGCATCCGCTGGCACTGCAGTTGGGCGGGAGCGATGCCGGAGAGCTGGCGGAGTGCGCGGCGATTGCTGAGGCGTGGGGTTATGATGAGGTCAACCTCAACGTGGGTTGCCCTAGCGACCGCGTGCAGAACAATATGATTGGCGCGTGCTTGATGGGTTACCCCGAAAAGGTGGCCGATGCCGTGCGGGCGATGCAGGCAGCGGTGTCGATTCCGGTCACGGTGAAGTGCCGTATTGGCATCGATGATCAAGATGAAGACGCTGACCTTGAACGGTTTATCGCGATCGTCGCGGACGCAGGCTGCGAAGTGTTTACCGTTCACGCCCGTAAGGCGTGGCTGCAGGGTTTGTCGCCTAAGCAAAACCGTGATGTGCCGCCGCTTAATTACCCCCGCGTTCATCGTTTAAAGCAGAGCCGACCTGAATTGCATATCGGCATCAACGGCGGCATTAAAACGCTTGATGATTGCCGTGAACAGCTCACCCATGTGGATAGCGTGATGGTGGGGCGTGAAGCGTATCAGAACCCTTGGCTGCTCGCTGGTGTCGATGAACAGCTGTTTGGAGAGCAAGGCCCGGCGACAAGCCGCTTGGATGCCGCAAAGGCTTTTAGGCCCTATATTCAGCAGCGCTTGGATGAAGGCGCGAAGCTGAACCATATTACCCGCCACCTGCTGGGCCTGTTTCAGGGTTGCCCCGGCGGCCGGCGTTTTCGGCGTCATTTGTCGGAACACGCCCATAAAGAAGGCGCAGGGTTGCGCCTATTTGATGACGCGCTTAGCTTGGTGAACGAACCAGAGCTCGTTGTATAAGTGCGCCGTATAAAAAACCCGCTACGCAAGCGTAGCGGGTTCGTCTTCCTAGTCGCGTAGGCTTACTAACCGTTTTCGCGGCGGTTCGCCATTACGCCCTGCTCGACACGCTCGCCAATCGTTTGGTCGACGTTTTTCCAGTACTCAAATACGCGTGATAGCACTGGCTCTTCAACACCGTCGGACACGTGGCCCACGATGTTGTTGACCAAGCGGTCGCGGGCAGCGTCATCCATTACCTTATTGACCAGGTCATTGGCTTGGTTGAAATCGCCATCGCCCGAGCGCAGCGTGTAGGCAGCGCGAACCAACTCGCCGTCCGTCTCCCATACCGCATCTTCAGGGTATTTTTCCGGGTTGGCGTGCGCGCCCCCTTTGCTATTGGGTGCATACACCGGGTCGGTGGAGTGGTTGATACGCATCTGACCACCCTGGCTGTAGCTGTTCACCGGGGTCTTGGGCGCGTTAACGGGGATGTGTTGGTAGTTCACCCCTAAACGCGCGCGGTGCGCATCAGCGTAGGAGATAACCCGCGCCAACAGCATTTTATCCGGCGAGAAACCGGTGCCCGGTACCGAATTGCTGGGCTGAAACGCGGCCTGTTCGATTTGGCTGTGGAAATCGACGGGGTTGCGATCCAACGTCATCTTACCGACTTCTTGCAGCGGGTAGTCGGCGTGCGGCCACACTTTGGTCAAATCGAAAGGGTTGATGTGGTAGGTCTTGGCATCTTCGAACGGCATGATCTGAACTTGTAACGTCCAGGTGGGGTGATCGCCGCGCTTGATGGCATCGAACAGGTCGCGGCGATGGTAATCGGCATCCGCGCCCGCCATCTTGTCGGCCTGTTCCTGGGTCATGCACTTAATGCCCTGGTCCGTTTTGAAGTGGTACTTCACCCAGAAACGCTCGCCTTCAGCGTTCACCCACATATAAGTGTGGCTAGAATAGCCGTTCATGTGGCGCCAGCTGGCGGGAATACCCCGATCGCCCATTAGCCAGGTTACCTGGTGGGCAGATTGCGGCGAAAGCGTCCAGAAGTCCCACTGCATATCGTGATCACGCAAGCCGTTATCCGCTCGACGCTTTTGTGAGTGGATAAAGTGCTGGAATTTGAGCGGATCGCGCACGAAGAACACGGGGGTATTGTTACCCACCATGTCGAAGTTGCCCTCTTCGGTGTAGAACTTCAGCGAGAAGCCACGCGGGTCGCGCCAAGTGTCAGGGCTACCCGACTCACCTGCCACCGTCGAAAAGCGCGCCAACATCTCGGTTTTTTTACCCGGCTGGAGGAAATCCGCCTTGGTGTATTGGCTAACGTCGTGTGTTACCTCGAAGTGACCAAAGGCGCCACTGCCTTTTGCATGGGGCTGACGATCCGGAATCATTTCCCGGTTAAAGGCCGCCATCTGCTCCATCAAGTAGTGATCATGTAGAACGATCGGCCCATCGGGGCCTACTGAAAGGGAGTGCTCATCACTGGTGACCGGTATGCCCGCATCCGTTGTAGTGTGTTTCGTATTATCGCTCGTCATCGCTTTTCCTCCATGTCACGGTAGACGTGGCGTGTTGCCGCCACTCGTTCTAGTACGATGAAAGCTTGGCTGTTTATCTTTTGTTATCATTTTAGTAGCCGCTTACAAAGCCCATCATAGTTATAGTCAACTAGGCGTTAACTTGCCATTCGTGAAGGCTATCGATTCCCTATCGAACCGATAGCTTTTAATTATGGGCGGGTTAATAAAAGGAATCTGGCGGTGGCACTAAGCTCGAGTTAAAGCTTTCAACGGCTGTTTCGGCCTCTTCAATTTCGTCAAAACGGGCAATATGAAACAGCGCCTCGCCTTCGTTGGCCAACGGTAAACGGCTCATCCCGATCACGATACCGTCGGCGACGGCACGCACTTCGCCCTCGTCGTTGCCAAAGGGGTCGGCCACTTTGCCCAGCACCTCGCCTTTGGCTACCCGCGTGCCCAGGCGCACCTTGGGGCGTAAAATACCGTCGATCGGCGCACGCGCCCAGCTTGAACCATTGGCCAGTTCGGCCGGGGCTGGTGTGCGGCGGCGCTGCTCGCCGGTGAGCATGCCTAGGCGCCGCATGACGCGTAGAACGCCACGAACGCCGGGGGCAATGGCCCACTCATCGAAGCGCAGCGCTTCGCCTGCTTCATAGGTCAATACCGGAATCCCGCGGGTCTGGGCGTAATGGCGAAGGCTGCCTTCACGCAACTCAGCATTGAGTACCACGGGCGCTCCAAACGCATCGGCCATGCGCTCGGTTTCACTGCCGGGGCGCAGCTGGGCACGGATTTGCGGCAGATTGGTGCGATGAATGGCGCCGGTGTGTAAGTCGATAATGTGGGTGGCGTAATCGACAATTTGCTCACGGAACAGCGCGGCAATCCGCCCACCTAGCGAGCCGGATTCGCTGCCTGGAAAGCAGCGATTGAGATCGCGCCGATCGGGTAAGTAGCGCGTTTGCTGTAAGAAGCCAAAGACATTGACCACCGGTACGGCGATCAGGGTGCCGCGAATGCTGTTGATCGCTTTCGCGCGCAGCACACGGCGAACAATTTCCACCCCGTTGATCTCATCGCCGTGAATGCCACCACACACCAGCATCACCGGGCCATCTTTACGGCCATGCACCACTTCGACTGGAATATGCAGCGGCGTGTGGGTGTATAAGCGCGCCACGGGCACATCCACTTGTAAGCGTTGGCCGGGCATAATGGTATGTTCGCCCAGTTGAAAGGGAGCTCGCGCCATGGGTTATGTCCTGTATTTTAATCGGTTATTTCCGCGACGTTAGTGCGATCTATGCTTAGTGTCATTGCCTGTTTATACGCTGTCACTCTCCAAATGACGAATTTGTTAATGCACGTTATGGGCTTCGTCTCTTATCCATACAGTTTTGAATGTAAATAATCTTTCGCTTAGGTTAAAATGTGACCATACAGAGTCGATTATGAGGTTGCGTTTCCATGGCAAGAAAGACCAAAGCTGAAGCGGCTGCTACTCGCGAAGCGCTGCTTGAAGCTGCAGAAGAGGTATTTTTTGCCAAGGGCGTGGCACGCACATCGCTTGAGCAAATTGCTCGCCATGCGGGCCTCACCCGCGGTGCCGTCTACTGGCATTTCAAGAACAAAGGCGATCTGTTCATGGCCCTGGTCGAACAGGTGCGCATGCCCTTTCAATCCTTGATGGATGAAGTGGATAAAGTTGACGCCGAGTTATCCCCGCTAGAGTCAATCCGGCTTGCCTGCCATGCAGGCTTGGTGCGCCTTGAACAACCGTCGTACCAGCGCATATTGTCGATCTTGCTGCACCGTTGTGAGTTTTTTAGCGACATTAACCCGCTGGATATGCAGGAAGAAATTGGCAATGAGTGTTTCCAGGAAATGCTGGCAGTATTTGTATTGGCGAAAGAGCAGCAACTGCTGCGCGATGACTTAAGCCCAGAAGTCGCCACTCGGTTAATGCAATCCATGCTAGGAGGGCTTTTCCACGATTGGCTGCGTAATCCTGAAGCTTTTTCCATTCGAGCGTGTGGTGGTGAGTTAATCGATACCTCTATTCGTATGATGCAACGTTAAACCTCCCTCTCCACTCTCGCTGCAATGCAGCAAGTATGCTACTACTGGGCTATAGCTAGCCAAATAGAGCACACTATGGATGTCCTGGAGTTTGTCCGCGTACGCGAATTAGAAGTCGCCGTTCGCATCTGGAACCCTTCCGCCACTCGCACGCTTGTCGCCTGGCACGGGCTTGCTCGTCACGGCGGGGACTTTGATGCGTTGGCCCAGGAACTCGGCAGTGAATGGCGCATTCTTGCCCCGGATACGCCAGGCCGCGGGTTATCGAGCTGGTCGCTATTTCCGGCACACGACTACCTCTATAGCCACTATGTCACGGTTGCCATCGCGCTTCTGGACCACTTTCAACTCGAACGGGTGGATTGGCTGGGCACTTCGATGGGCGGCCTGCTGGGCATGTTGATCGCGGCCGACCCACAGCATAGCGGGCGAATTTCGCGTTTAATCCTGAACGATGTTGGGCCAGAGCTAAACAAGCAGGGGCTGATTGCCCTTTCCAGCTACTTTGGTGTTACCCACCGTTTCTCGACGTTTAGTGAACTCCAGCAAGAACTGACCCAGCACTATGCGAGCTTTGGGATCACGAAGGCGTCAGCTTGGCGTGAATTAGCGCTCAACAGTGCCCGTCGGCTGCCCGACGGGCGTTGGACGTATCACTTCGACCCACGCATCGGCGAGCAATTCGTACATGACACGCCGCGGGACACCTGGGCCGACTGGGCGAGCATACGCTGCCCTATAATGGTCATCCGCGGCGAAACGTCAACACTGTTAGATGCCGAAACATTGCCGCGCATGGCCGAAGCACAGCCAACGCTGGTCACCCTAACCGTGCCTCATTGCGGCCACGCACCAATGCTCGATAAACCTGCCCAGGTGGACCCTATTCGCCATTTTTTAAAGCGTTCTGCACCACCCCCGGACATGGCTGGTGGCACAGCGCAAACCGCCACTGGCGGGCAGCACATGGGGAAAAGCATGTTGCAATGGCTAGCCCAGCTGTGGCGGCGATGGTGGAAGTAGCCCTTAGTGAGAGGTTGAGTAGTGGTTGGAATGGCGTTTTTTCTGGCTTAAGCGTAGTTTATTCAAACGAACTCGCGTCTCAAGGTACTCTTGTTCGCTGACACTGCGATAAGCCCCTTCTTCAGGCAAGTACTTCACCAAGACCCGACGCTCGCCCTGCACCGGCAATGCATCGCGCTTACTGAGCAGTTTTACGCTGCTGTTCGGCTCATTATCGATCATCGCGAAGGCCTGTTCGCCCTGCCCTTGGCGCTCTCTCACTACCACCGTTTGCCCCAGCAAACACCGCCGTGTAAAAGGACGATAACGGTGCAGCCCACGATGTAGTGCATGGCAAAGCGCTGCCGCCACGGGCGAAGCAATGACCAAGCTGCCCCATAGCACCAGCACCCCCACCGGGATGCGTATCAAGCCAAGTGGCAACCAACGCAGCACGAGCATTTCAATGGCCAGTGCCAGTACCGCGGCAATGGCCAAGATCACCGTTAAGGCCAGCGTCGTCGGCACCCCTGCGAAGCCAAGAGAGACCAGCGTGCTTGCCAAATGATCCTCTTTCAAACTGTCGCGCTCGAACAGCTCCAAAGGCGCCAAACGAATGATGACCAATAGCCAGTAGAGCGCTAAAAGACCGAGTAAAAACGTAAACACAATGCTCGGAAATAACGTGGCGGCGTGCAGTAGTTCATTCATGGCGTCCTCCTCACCCGGTACTTAGCCGGCAATGTATTATATTTGTCAGCTTAGTCTAGGTTAGCTTTAGGGCGCCAGTGCTGTATTGCCCCGGTCATGGGGATAAAAAAACGGGTACCTCCCAAAGGAGATACCCGTCTGTTGTCACTCTTTATTATCGCTAACGATTAGTGCTGATCCTGCTCTAGCGCCGGTTGCGAGGAGTGTCGCTTATCCCCTTTCATCTTACGCCCCAGCCAGTCAGAGGCCGTTGCAATCATGGCGTAGAAGCTGGGTATAAACAGGCTCCCCAAGGTCGCTACCGAGAACATCCCCATGGCGACTGTCGTACCGATGTGATGGCTGCTCACATCGCTGGCGCCGGTCGCCAGGGCCAACGGTAACGTACCAAAGATAAAGGCCAGCGAAGTCATGACGATGGGGCGAAAACGCAGTTCAGCAGCAATAATAGCCGCTTCACGTATCGACTTACCCTGCTCTTTACGCTGAAGCTCGGCGAATTCGACAATCAGGATAGCGTTCTTCGCAGCCAGCCCAACCACCACCAACATACCGATTTGCACATACACACTGGTGTCCAGCCCACGCAGCACGATCCCACCAATACCGCCCAGGAAGGCAAAGGGCGTCGCGGTCAGAACCGCCAGCGGTAACGACCAACTTTCATACTGAGCCGCTAGAATCAGGAATACCATCAACATCCCAAAGACGATGGCAAGGGTCGCGGCATTACCCAGGTTTGCTTCTTGGTAAGCCGTACCGGTCCAGCCCATTCCCCAGTTAGTTCCTAGTGTTTCTTGGACCACCTGCTCCATCGCTTCAATAGCCTGAGCGGAACTATAGCCCTCAGCCGGGTTACCCTGGAACTGTGCACCGGCATAAACACCGAAGCGCGATACCACGGCTGGTCCCGTTTGACGCTCAAGCTCGACAAACTCCGAAAGCGGAATACGCTCGCCATTACCGCCGCGAACATAAACGCGGCTCACGTCCTCCGGCGTTTTACGGAATTCATCCTCGTTTTGCAGGTACACCTGGAAGTTACGATTTTGATAGCTAAAGTAGTTCACAAAGCCGTTACCAAACGTATTGGCCAGGGCTGAGTTAATGTTTTCAAGCCCAACGCCGTAACTCAGCGCTTTCTGCTGGTCGATGTTAGCCCGGTAAGAGGGTACATTGACATTGAAGGTGGTGAAAACCCGACTTAACGCAGGGTGCTGGTTAGCCTGCTGCATAATTTGCAGCGACGCTTCGTACAGCTCCCGCGGCGTTGCCCCTTCAAAAGACTGCAAATAACCGGTAAAACCGCCCGTCGTCGAAAGCCCCATAATGGGCGGCACGTTAAAGGCCATTGCGGAGCCACCATCAATACTCGCGCCCAAACCCATAATTTGGCCTACGAGATCGCTAGCCGTCAGATCACGCTCTGCCCAGGGATGCATATTGACGAACATAATCCCGCGCGCAGTATTAACAGCGCCTGAGAGAATATCGTAACCGGCAATAGCCGAGGAGTATTCCACACCGGGAATTGCTTCAACCTCAGCACTGAGTTTTTCCATATAGCGCTGGGTACGGTCAAGTGAGGCCGCATCCGGCAGCGAAACGCTCACTAACACGATGCCCTGATCAGTCTCGGGTACCAGCGTTGAAGGCGTATTGGCATATAACCAGAAAGAGCCCGCCCCTGTAGCTATCGTTAACGCTAACGCTAACACCCAAAAACGCACTAAGCCCTTTACTACCCACATATAGGCCGCAGTAATACCTGCAAACATGCGGTCAAACAGGCGTAGCGGGGTATGCAAGGCACGCTTGAACTTAGACTGTCCGGCGCCGGCAATTTTATGCTTGATAAAAATCGCTGACAGAGCAGGCGTAAAGGTCAACGCCATTACCGCCGAGAGGGCTACCGATATCGCCACGGTAATCGCAAACTGCTGATAAATCTGCCCCGTGAAGCCACCCAAGAAAGCCACTGGAACAAACACCGCCGCCATAATCAGTGAGGTCGCAATAACCGGCCCACCGACTTCTTTCATCGCTCGGATGGTGGCATCCATTACGCTGATGTCATCCTCTTCACTCAGCACGCGTTCGACGTTTTCCACCACTAGTATGGCATCATCGACCACTATCCCTATCGAGAGCACCAAGGCAAACAGCGTTAGCAGGTTGATCGAAAACCCAAACAGGTAAAAGCCGGCAAACGTCCCCACCACCGCAACGGGCACGACCGACATGGCGATCACCGTAAAGCGCCAGTTCTGCAGGAAGATAAACAGAATGACGATAACGATCAGGAAGGCTTCAATAAACGTCTTAATCACCGTCTCTACCGAAGCATCAATAAACAGCGTGGTGTCGTAAGGGGAGACATATTCAAGCCCTGGAGGGAAGCGGCTTTCCAGATCATCCATCGTCGCGCGCACAGCATTAGCCGTTGCTAAGGCATTAGCCCCAGGCTGTTGATTGATAATAATCGGCGTCATGGTGGAACCGTTCAACCGCGCGTCGATACCGTAAAAAGATGCCCCCAGTTCGATACGTGCAACGTCTTCCAAACGTAGTGATGAACCGTCGCTATTGGTACGTAAGTAAATCTCACGGAAGTCATCGACATCATTCAGTCGACCGCCTGCGGTCATGGTATAGGTGTAGGCGCGCGGTTCACTCTGAGGCGTAGAAGCAAGGCTACCCGCCGGAATCTCGGTATTTTGCGCCCTGATCGCACTGGCCACTTCGCTGGGCGTCAGGTCGTACTGTGCCAACTTATCCGGATCCATCCAGATACGCATGGCAAACTCGCCGCCGCCTAGTACTTCGGCGTTACCTACCCCGGGCACTTGGCGCAGTGCGTCAAGCACGTTCAGGGTGGCGTAGTTCTGCATATAGACGTTGTTGTAGTCGCCGTCCGGTGAGGTCAACGCTAATAACATCAAAATAGAGTCAGAACGTAGCGAAACAGTAACACCTTGGGACTGGACGGCTTCAGGCAACTGCGACAGCGCCCCTTGCACCCGGTTGTTGACGTTGATGGTATTGATATCGCCATCGGTACCGATATTGAAAGCAACACTCAGGCTCATACTGCCGTTATCAGCGCTGTTAGAGGTCATGTACAGCATATCCTCAACGCCGTTGATGGCCTCCGCGATTGGGGCCGCCACCGTTTGTGCGACGGTTTCCGCATCCGCTCCAGGGAACGTCGCCTGAACCGACACGGTGGGCGGCACTACGCTGGGATACTGCTCAATAGGCAGAATGCGCATCGACATCACGCCCACTAGCGTCACGATAATCGCCAACACTGTGGCAAATATCGGGCGGCTGATGAAAAAATTAGAGAAGTTCATTATGGTGCACCCTCTTCTCCTTCAGCGGGCTGGCCATCGGCAGCCCCCTCTTCCATTGCTTGAGCCGCCTCGGCCTGTTCTTCCGCCTCTTCTTGCTCGACACCTTCGTTAACAGCCTCCGCGTTGCCATCAAACGACTGTGGATCAATCGTCATGCCTGGCTCTAAACCGGCTGGATCACCGACAATTACCCGGTCACCCGGCTCCAGGCCGTCACGAATGATCTGCCACGGCCCCGCTATCTCACCCAGTGAGATAGTTTTCTCACGAGCCTTATTCTCTTCATCCAGGACAAACACCTGGGGGCCCATTAGGCCTTGCGTCACCGCTATCTCTGGCACCGCCATTACGTCAAAACGCTTCAAGCCGTCAAGACGTACGCGCACAAATTGGCCCGGCAGTACGGTAGCGTCAGGGTTTTCAAACGTCGCAGCGGCTTGCACGGTGCTGGTGTCTCGATCAACGCTAGAGCCCAGAAAGTCTAAGTACCCTTCTAGCTCAGAATCGCCACCTCCGCTGACACCAGGTATGCTCAAACGAGCACGAATATCCGATGGTTCAGTGCCATTGCTCAGTTGGCGACGCAGCTCAAAGGCATCGCGCTGAGGCAGTTGAAAACGCACCTCTAACGGATCTAGTGGTGTAATCGTGGCCAGCTCGGTACCGGAAGTGACCAAATTTTCCACATTAATTTGGCTTAAACCGATCATTCCAGAGACAGGTGCAGTAACTTGTGAATACCCCAAGTCCAGGTTAGCGCTAGTTAATGCCGCCTCTGCCTGCGCTACGCTTGCCTGGGCGACGCGCTGGTCAGCCAGCGCTTGGTCGTACTGCTGGCGGCTCACCGAGTTTTGGCTGAGTAGTTGCTCGAAACGTTGCGCATCACGCTGGGCGCGGGAAAGCTCAGCCCGTGCGCTTTGCAGGTCAGCTTCACGCTGGTTAACGGTTGCTTGGTAAAGATCCGGTTCGATGGTATAGAGGCGATCGCCCTCTTCGACCATTTGGCCGGGCTCGAAGTGGCGCTCTTCCAGAAAGCCATTCACACGCGCCACCAAGGTGACTTCATCATCACTGCGCAGCAAGGAGGGGTACGATTTATCCAGCGGTATATCCTGACGTGCCATTTCAGTCACTTCGACCTTATGGGGCGGGGGTTCTTGCTCGGAGCCCGGCTGAGGCGCTTCGGCCTGTTCTTGCCCACAGGCCGCAAGTGCCAGCGCGGCTACCAGCGTCATTAGACTCGCTCGGCGTGAGTGAATCATCTTCTTCATACGTTAAGTTCCCATGTATCTTTTAAAAGTCGGCTGGTAGCAAGTGCACACTTGGGTCATACACTATCGACAACCATTAACTGCCAGGCTGGGGCGGAGCACCGATGTCGAGAGCGCTCTCATAACGATCGTCGCCGCCATTCTCGGGTAAGATAAAGTTCACCTCATCACCGGTTAACCACGCGTTGACTTCCTCGATGGCTTCGACGTCCAAACGCCCGGCCTGCTGGCGCAGCGAAAGCAAATTCACCACATAGTCATAACGCGCTTCGGCGTAGTTGGCGATCGCGTTGTAAAGGTTTTGCTCCGCGTTCAACACGTCCACGATGTTACGGGTGCCCACCTCATACCCTGCACGGGTGGCTTCTAAAGCGCTGCGATTGGAAACGATGGCCTGCTGGCGCGCCTCGACGGTTTCCACGTCATTGCTCACTTGGGTGTACAGCGAGCGAACCTGCTGGATGGAGGAGCGACGCTGGGACTCGAAATCGTACTGGCTACTTTCCAGTTGATAGGTCCCTTGGCGGATGCTTGCGCTGGTGCGGCCACCGGTGTAAATGGGCAGGTTAGCGCTCAAGCCCACCTGGCTCGAGGAGTATTCACCGGCGGTGTTATCGATATCACTGTCGCCGTATTGATAATTACCAAACGCTTGAAGTGTCGGCAGGCCGCCTGCACGGGCGATTTCCACACCGGTGCGCGCTACTTCGATACCGGCCTGTTGAGCCAATACCTGCGGGTTGAGCTCAAGAGCCTGTTCCACCCAGTAGTCGCGGCTGCTGGGTTCGGGAAGGCCAACGGGCATGCTGTCGCCAAGTGCTTCAATGCTGGCATAGCGTTGGCCGGTCAGCTGCTCCAATGCCTCGAAAGCCACTTGAAGGTTACTTTCTGCGGCAATGCGATCAGCTCGTGATTGGTCGAAGGTCGCGCGCGCTTCCTCGACTTCTGTAATCGCAATCAAGCCGACCTCAAACTGCTCGCCCGCTTGTTCGAGCTGGCGCCCAATCGCCCGCTCTTGAGCAAGACGGGCCTCTAGGATTTCGTGAGCGCGCAGAATATCGAAATAAGCGCTGGCAGTGTCGATCAGCAGTTGCTGTTCGGTGGCCGCAAGCAGATACACCTGCTGGTCAATTTGGCGTTCGGTTTGAGTGACCTCCCGACGCGTTACTTCATCGTAGAGCGCTTGAGTGGCTTCTAAAGAGAGCGATACGGTGTTGTAGCGGTCATCGCTTGCGCTACTAAAATCTCCGTTAACCCTTCCTGCACCAGTGCCCACTCGCGAGGATGTCTGACTTTCGTACTGCTGGTTGTGGGCAACATTACCGGTGGCGTTGATTTGGGGAAGCAACCCACTGCGTGCCACATCTCGGCTAGCCTCAACGCTTAAATACTCAGCGCGTGCCGACGCTAACGCCGCGTTATTGTCTAATGCGTCACGGGTAATCGTGAGGAGGTCAGCCGCTTGAGCAGGCAACACAAATGAAGCTGTGAATACCGCTATCAGTAAGGGTCGTAAAGGGGCATTGACTGCCCAGTGTGCCAGTCGCATGGGATTGCCTCTAGGTATCAGCGTCAGGATGGCGAACGAACTAAGCTTCTCTGTCGACTAAGTCGATCAACTTACAAAGTCTCTCAGCTTACAAAGACACTTGGTGCATTGAGCCACTCAGAAAGATGAGCATTATAGTTACATTCATGTATGTATGCTAGCCTTGAACAATCTAAAAATGTGTGTACAACCTATTGTCAAGCCGCTTCCAGCTTACCTTAGTCCAATGTAGGGAGGGACGACTATCCACACGGCTTACTTTTACGAAATTCCCGTGGCTCAATCCCCCACTTTGTTAGCCGTGACGCTAACGTCGTTGGTTTGATACCCAGTAGCTCCGCGGCGCCGCCCGCCCCCGACACTTTGCCGCCCGCCTGGGAGAGCGCGGCTAGCGTACTTTCTCGTTGGCGCTGGCTAAGCGCATGCTCGGTCAGCAGCGTGGTTTCATGATGTTGCCCGAGGTCACGACCCGCCGTGGGCTCGTTGCTTGTGCGGCTTAACGAGCGGGGCGGCTCCCCCAACAGGAGATCATCGAATACCAGACGCCGATCCTGGGTGACGATTACCTGACGTTCAATGACGTTTTCAAGCTCACGGATATTGCCGGGCCAGGGGTAACGCTGGAGGATTTCTAATTGCGCGGGAGGGATACGCACTCCGGGCTTATTGAATTTGAGGCAGGCTCGGTGCAAAAAATGCCGCGCCAGCAGTGGCACATCCTCAATCCGTTTGCGCAAGGGCACCGAATCGATGGGGAAAACGTTAAGGCGAAAATAGAGGTCTTCACGAAAATGCCCCACCTCAATCATGTCGCGCAGTTCACGGTTGGTCGCGGCAATGACCCGCACGTCGACTTCCCGTGTGCGGTTGTCGCCCACCCGTTCGAACTGTTGATCCTGCAATACACGCAGCAGCTTACTCTGTAACTCGAGAGGAATTTCACCCACTTCATCCAAAAACAGCGTCCCGCCATGGGCGAGCTCAAAACGCCCTGGGCGGTCCTGTACCGCCCCGGTGAAGGCGCCTTTGACATGGCCGAAAAACTCGCTTTCAAACAGGTCACGCGGAATAGCCGCACAGTTTACCCGGATCAGTGGCCGGTCACTGCGCGAACTGCCCGCGTGGATAGCGCGGGCGATCAGCTCTTTACCGGTGCCCGACTCACCACTTATCAGCACATTGGCACTGGTAGGCGCCACCATCTCGATCTGTTTAATCAGCTTTGCCACGGCCGGGCTATTGCCAACAATATCGCGATGGTTGAGCTCTGCTTTTATCTCTTCTTGAAGGTACTCATTTTCCAGTTCCAGGCGCTGCTTGAGCGTCTCCACTTCGGCGAGCGCATCCCGAAGTTGCTGCTCGGCGCGCTTGCGCTCACGAATATCCCGAAACAACACCACGGCGCCCACTAAACGGCCCATCTCAAAAATCGGCGTGCTGGTGTACTCGACCGGAATCGCTTCGCCATTTTTGTGCCAAAACACCTCGTTATCGACATGGTGCACCTGACCGTCGCTGAACGAGGCGTGAATCGGGCACTGCTGCACCGGAAAGTGGCTGCCGTCGGCATGGGTGTGGTGAAACATGAGGTGCGCGTCATGGCCGACCATATCGTCGGTACTCCAGCCCAAAATGCGCTCTGCAGCGGGGTTTACAAACGTCGTTTTGCCCTCCGCATCCAAGCCATAGATCCCCTCGCCTGCCGCGCCAAGGATCAGCTGATTCTGCTTTTCGATACGCTCGAATACCTGTTCGACCCGCTGCCAACCCACTTCCCCCTGGCGGTGCTGGCGACCAAGCTCTGCCTTGGCACGTCGCTGCTCGGCTTTATTACGATCAATCAGCGTTAACAGAAGCTGTTCAGAGTCTTCAATGCACTGGGCATAAACCTCTACCCGGTAGGGCTGGCGCAGCATATCGAGTATCACCAAATCATCCGACCAGGCGGTTTTTTGCACCAGCGCCTCATCCGTAAAGCTCACCCATAGCGGCAGTGACGCACTCAAACGGTGGCTAAAGGGAGCCGCTAGAGGCATGCCTTGCTCAATACCTGTTTGCTCAGTACATAGCTGTTCAATGCATAGCAGCTCACAGGCAGCCGGATTGGCAGCCAATAGCTGATCGGTAAAGGGGTCGATCACAATCATGGCAAGCGGTGAGTAGCCGCCCATGAGTGCAGAGGCTGTGGCGTGCTTGGTTTCCTGCATAAGCATTAGCTACTACCTCAGGATTCAAGGTGATCTTCACTAATGAACCATTCAATTCCCACGCCAGTTACGATTTTTCGTTAATAAAACAACGAAATATCGTTATTTACGATTTTTCGTAACTATTCGAGTGATTCAAAACCAATGCCAAAAAAATAAATTAATCAATTAAAAACAAACGGTTAATCAGCACAATCAAGAGTTGGCACATAAATCGCAATACAAACAGTGATAGTGCGATAGCGCCACACGCTTAATCTCTTTTGCACCAGGAAGGCGCAGCCATCGGTTTTATTGCTCCTATTTATTGCTCCTAGCAGGAAACTCTAAAACTCTTGGGTTAAGCGTTAATTAACCGAAATGACACAGGAGACATGCTTATGTCTTATCTAATGCCCAGTGAATTTGTCACCAAGCTGGTGGATCAGGGTGAATCAAAAATCTATATGGGCACCCGGGATACACTTATTCGCTCCTTTATGGCGGGAGCTACCCTGGCGTTGGCAGTTATTTTCGCCATTACCATAGCGACACAAACAGGCAACTTCTTGATAGGGGCGCTGCTCTTTCCGGTCGGCTTTGTGATGCTTTACCTGATGGGCTATGACCTGCTCACTGGTGTTTTCACACTGGTGCCTCTTGCATGGCTCGACAAGCGGCCTGGCGTCACACTACCCCGAATGCTGAAGTGCTGGGGGCTGGTAGGGCTCGGCAATCTTGGGGGTGCCCTATTTATCGCCACCTTCGGTTACTTGAACTTCACCATGGGCGGCACTGAAGAGATCAACGCTGTCGGCCAAACGATGATGACCGTCGGTGAAAGCCGAACGGTGGGTTATCAGGATGCCGGCATTGCCGGTTGGATCGTGCTCTTCCTAAGAGGCATGTTCTGCAACTGGATGGTGTCCATGGGCGTGGTGGGTGCTGCCATCTCTACAACGGTTTCCGGCAAAATCATGGCCATGTGGATGCCGATTATTGTCTTCTTCTATCTCGGTTTTGAGCACTCCGTTGTCAACATGTTCCTGTTCCCGATTGGTCTGATGATGGGCGCTGACTTCACTCTGTATCAATACATTATGTGGAACGAAATCCCCACCGTACTAGGCAACTTGGTAGGCGGTTTGACGCTGGTTGGCTTGGTTCTCTACACCACCCACGTCCGCACTCAGGCCAAAAAAGTCTTTTCTTGATCGCAGCCTATTAGGCAAAAAAGGGCGTCAAACGCCCTTAACTCTAAAGGAGAACCATCATGGATAAGCTCGAAATGCGTCATACTCTGCTCGCCGCCAAAGCGCGTAAAAAAATGAGCTGGGACGACATTGGTAAAACGGTTGGCATGTCGCCGGTCTGGGTCGCTTCCGCCTGCTACGGCATGAATAGCGCCAGCAGCGATGTGGCTCATCAAATATGCGATACGCTGGGCGTGGAAAGCGACGTCGCCGAAGCGTTAGTGGCGTTTCCCACCAAAGCCTGGGACGAAGCAATTCCCCAGGACCCCTTCATCTACCGCCTGTATGAAGTGGTCGGCGTTTATGGGGAAACCTTGAAGGACGTCGTGCAGGAGAAGTTTGGCGACGGCATCATGAGCGCCATCGACTTCACCATGGAAGTCGACAAAATCGAAGACCCCAAAGGTGATCGGGTATTACTCACCTTGAATGGCAAATTTTTACCTTATAAATCCTGGTAAAACGTAAGACCTAAGCATTGTTAAGGCATTAGGTGGAAGCTTCGACCCTCGCCACGCTGCGCTCAACCGCTGACCGGTAACCGGCACCGAACAGCAGCAGGTGATTCAACAGCGGATAAAGCTGAAACAGCGCTTCACGCCTCGGCCAGTCGGTCGGGGCGTCGCCGTTCCAGTAGGCGTCAAAAAACGCCTCGCCGGGCGAGCCAAACAGAGTCAGCATCGCTAAATCCACTTCCGGGTAGTGGCGATATACCGCGGGGTCTATCAGAGCGGGCCCCTGCGGGGTGGTGAGTACATTCCCCGACCAACAATCACCATGCAGCAGGCTGGGTGGTGCATCGGGCAGCCAGCGCTCTAGATCTTCGGCCAAGCGCTCGATGCGCTCGCGCAGCTGGCTATCCAGCAGCCCTTGCTGGTAGCACGCCTCGCTAAGGGGGAGCAGGCGGCGTTCACGCTGGAAAGCCCGCCCATCACTAAGCGGCGCATTAGGCTGGGGAGTGAGCCCACAGGCATTATCCTGATGCCAACCGTGGGCATCGCCAATCACTTCGTGCAAGCTGCGCAGCCCTTCGCCAAGCGCAGTTGCGTTCTGCGGCCCGGGCACCGTGTCTAACGACTCAATGACCAGCCAGCCGTCTGCCAGTCCGAGCACTTCCGGCACCACTAGCTTCGCACAGGCATTGCGCAGGGTACGCAACCCTTCTGCTTCACCACGCAACCGAGCAGCGTCGTCATGCTTGATCACCACCTGCCCCTGGCGCGTCTCAAGGCGATAAACAGCAGCGATATCGCCGCCACTTAGCGGCTGCAAATCACCGCTCGGGGTCAGTTTAATAGACTCCAGCAACTGCCGCAGAGTGGCATCCATGACACACTCCCCATATCTGAATATAACGTCGCCAGCGTCAGGGCTTACCCTAACCCCGACGCACTTAAACCATGACTAACGTATATTTCAGCCTAGCCGTTTATCAATCAACGATTCAAGTTCCAGCTGGTCGTCGTGGAAGCGGCGGATACCTTCAGCTAGCTTGTCATTGGCCATGGCATCCTGGTTATGCCCCCAGCGGAAAGCGGCTTCGTTAAGCGGCGCAGTGGGTTTACCCGCACCTTCCCCGGCACGGATTTGCGCAGTAACGCTGCCTTCCGTCGCCTCTAGCTCTTCCAGTAACGCCGGCGAAATGGTCAGCCGTGGGCAACCTGCCAGCGCGAGCACTTGGCCGGTGGTGCGGAAGCTCGCACCCATTACCACAGTGTCGTAACCACCCTGGTTGGCTCGCTCACACACGCCCTGCACAAACTGAACACCCGGGTCGTTTTCTGGCGTGTACTCACTGCCGGTCTCTTTTTTGTACCAATCGGTCACTCGGCCCACGAAGGGTGAGATGAGAAACACGCCAGCGTCGAAACATGCCTGGGCCTGGGCATCGCTAAACAGCAGCGTCAGGTTGCACTGAATGCCCTCACGCTCAAGTACCTCGGCGGCACGAATGCCTTCCCAGGTAGATGCCAGCTTGATCAACACACGATCGCGTGACACTCCACGGGCATCGTACAGCTCGATGAGTTCATGGGCCTTGGCGATACTGGCCTGGGTATCAAACGACAAACGAGCAGCCACTTCGGTGGAAACACGTCCCGGCACAACCGCTGAAATCTCACTGCCCATGGCCACCGCCAGGCGGTCAACGGCGTGTTTGACTTGCTCTTCACGGCTGCCGCCAGAGGCTTTTACAGTGCTCAGCTCTTCGTCGATTAGCGCTTGATAACCGGACAAACTAAATGCCTTGAGCAGCAGTGAGGGGTTGGTCGTGGCATCTTGTGGCTGATAACGACGAATGGCCTCAAGATCGCCGGTGTCGGCGACGACAAGCGAATGTTGCTTTAACTGTTGCAGCTGGCTGGTCATAAAATCTCCTTGATATGCTTTTAAGCGCCGCCATGGCGTTGTTCAAGTGCTGCGCAATAACGTGCATAAATCGGTTGGTACGCGGCCACACGGTCAGGATGGGGGTCAGCCAGTGACTGGGCATCCAGGTGAACTAATTTCTCACACAGCGCTTCCAGGGTTACGCCTTCTGCACGCTGGTCGCACCAGGCCGCCTGTATCGCCGCCCCTAGGGCAGCCGCGTCGGTAATTTCGGGGCAAATCACTTGGGTACCGGTAATGTCCGACACCATCTGTCGCCATACTGGGCTATTCGCACCTCCGCCGATCAGGCGGATCTGGCTAGCCCCTGCGGTTAAATCACCCAATAATTCCAGCCCATAGCGTAGCCCGAAAGTGGCGCCTTCCACCACGGCGCGGCATAAATTAGCCTGGGTGGTATTCAAACTGGTCAGGCCAAGAAAGTCTGCTGAGGCGTTGGGCAACATTGGCACCCGCTCGCCATTGAAAAAAGGCAGCACGGTAACGCCTTCGGCGCCGATGGGCGCGCTGGCTACTTTTTCGCCAAACGCGGCTAGGTCCAGGCCGAACAGCTCGCGTACCCGCGTGGTGGCCGAGGTGACATTCATGGTGCAGATCAACGGCAGCCAGCCACCGGTGCTGGAGCAGAAGTTCGCAACCATGGCGTTGTCACACTCGACGGGGGTGGCCGAGTAAGCGCAAACGGTGCCGGAGGTGCCCAAGCTCAGCGTGATCAACCCTGGGGTAATATTGCCGGTGCCAATGGCGCCCAGCATGTTGTCGCCGCCACCGGAAGAGACAACAACCTGATCACCAAGGCCCAGCTCACGTGCGACTACCTGGCGCACCACGCCAACCGGCTCATGGGCTTCCAACAAACGGGGCAGCACCCGCGCTGGGTCTAGCTCGGGAGCTATTTCCTCAAATACCTGCAACTGCCAGCAGCGTTTGCGGGTATCGAAGTAGCCGGTACCCGAGGCATCGCCCGCTTCGGTGACCCGCTCGCCGGTAAGCCAGAAATTGAGATAGTCGTGGGGTAGCAGCAGGCTTTCGATGCGGTGGTACGCATCTGGGTGATGCTCACGCAGCCAGGCAACCTTTGAGGCGGTATAGCCGGTTTGCAGCACTAACCCCAGTTTTTCCAGGCAGCCCGTTTCACCGCCCAGGCGGGCAACTAATTCGGCATTCTGCGCGCTGGTTTCGGTATCGCACCACAGCTTGGCGGGGTAGACCGGCGCACCATCCGCATCGAGCGCCACCATGCCGTGCTGCTGGCCGGAAACGCCGATACCACGCACCTCACTCGCCGAGACCCCGGCTTTATCGAGGGCGGCAAAGAATGCGCCTTTCAGGGCCGCCAACCACTCGGCCGGTACCTGCTCGCGGCGGCCATTTTCGCCCTCTTCCAAGCGATGGGGGCGGCTTGCTTCCGACAGAATCATGCCTCGTTCAACGTCGACCACCACCACCTTGGTACTTTGGGTACCGCAATCTACCCCGATATACATCACACTGTTCCTTTGGATGACGCCAGACCCTCTAGCGTAGCGCGTGCGCCACGTTCGTGCAGTGAACTTAGAGTTGCTATATAGGCTTCAACAAAGCGGGCGCTGTCGATCAAATCACCAAACAACTCGCGGTTTTCGATAAAGGCCGTGGGTCGAGTGCGGTTCTCAGCGGCAATGGCCATTAGCGGTGCCTTCAAACGATCAACAATCTCAATCGGCTCGCCCTGCTCGTCCACCCCCTCAGCGTAGCGCGCCCAACTGGCCACCACGGCGGCACTGCGCTCTATCTCGCCACCCTGGGCCAACTGCTGGCGAATCACCGGCACTAGCCATTTGGGAATCCGGTCAGAGCTCTCGGCGCAGAGCCGTGCCAGGGTATCTTTGATTTGCGGGTTGGCAAAACGCGCAATCAGCGTTAAGCGATAATCTTCAAGATCAACCCCCGGCACTGGCGCCAATGTTGGTGTGCCCTCCTCGCGCATATAGCCCAAGAGAAAATCAACAAACAGCGGATCTTGGCATACCTCATGGGCGTAGCGGTATCCCGCTAAATAACCAAAGTAGGTCAGCGCCTGATGGCTGGCGTTGAGTAGGCGCAGCTTCATCAGCTCGTAGGGTTCGACATCCTCAACAACTTGAACGCCTACCTTTTCAAACGCTGGGCGGCCAAGGGGAAAGTGGTCCTCCAGCACCCATTGCGTAAAGGGTTCGCAAACCACTGGCCAGGCGTCCTCGACGCCAAAGCGCTGATTAAGCTCATCAATATCGGTAGGTGATGTCACTGGGGTAATGCGATCCACCATGGCGTTGGGAAACGCCACCTCGGCTTCCAGCCAGGCACCTAACTCGGAATCCCGCGCCTGGGCATAGGCGCCGAACATACGTTTAGCGACATCGCCGTTACCTTGAATATTATCGCAGGACATAACGGTAAAGGGTGCAATGCCGCGTGCACGGCGGCGGGCCAGCGCCTCCACCACGAGCCCGAAGCTGGTGGTCGGCTGGGTGGGGTTAGCAAGGTCGGCGCATACCTGAGGATTATCGAGATCGAACTCGCCACTCACCGGATGAAAGTTGTAGCCGCCTTCGGTCACTGTCAGCGACACGATACGAATCGCCGGGTCGGCCATCTGCTCAATCACCGCCTCGGTATCGTCCGGTGCAAACAGGTAATTCACCATACTGCCAATGACCCGCGGCTCGTACTGGCCGTCAGGGTGCTTGACCACCAGGGTGTAGAGATAGTCCTGTGCTGCCAAGGCCTGCTGCATACGTTTGTCGCCGGGCATCACGCCCACGCCAACAATCCCCCAATCCAGCGCTTCGCCCTGGTTCATCAGTGCATCCAGATACATCGCCTGATGGGCACGGTGAAAGCCGCCTACGCCGATATGCACAATACCGGGGGTGAGCGCCTTGCGGTCATAGTGAGGCACAGCAACATCGGCGGTTAGATTGCCCAGGTTGTGATTGTTAAGTTGGGTCATGGGTACTCTCCAGCCAAGGCCTACTTGGCGCGATGGGGATAATAAAAGTGACTAAAACGGTTACAAAAACGCTAGCGCCAGCGCTGGTCAGGCGTTAAACAGCAGCGTTTTACCAATTGCGCATTGAGCATATCTTTGTGGTGGGTCCGCTCCAGCGCCCCGGCGCGGTCCTGGCCCATCTCAAGCCAGCGATTGATCAATCGCTCAACCAACACGTCGTCATCGACGTCTATAAATAGCGTCCAATCAAATAGTGGGCGCAGGTCGCGCCAGGGAGTGCGATCCAGCAGCAAATAGTTGCCTTCGACGATCACGATGCGCTGCTTAAGCGTGATCAGCCGCCCACCTGCACGAGCGAGATCCAGCGGGCGATCAAAGACCGGTACCGCTACCGGATGGATAGCCTGACGGATGCGTTCAAGGTCGCAGCGCAGCCCCTCCACATCGAAGGTGTGAGGCGCGCCTTTAAGCGGCACCTGCTGCTCGCCCAGCACGGCGTTATCGAAGTGATAGCCGTCCATGGGCACCAGACCGACTTGGCCCGGCAAACGCTGATTAATGGCATCGCAGAGCTGGGCGCTGCGATAGGATTTCCCCGCCCCTGGCGGCCCTGCCAGCGCTACCAAGTAGCGCGATGCACCGTCAGCGGCGCTAATAATCTGTTGTGCTAAGGCATCAAGATCAGGCGTCATGGCCACCTCAGCTCATCCAATTGCCGCCATCGACATTAAGCGTCTGGGCAACTACGTAATCGCTGTCCTGGCTGGCCAGAAACACCGCTGCGCCGGTATGATCTTCCGGCAGGCCCATGCGCCCAAATGGAACCGCTTCGCCTACCAGACGTTTCTTCTCGCCAAGCGGACGGTTCTCGTAACGGGCAAAGAGTGCGTCGACTTCCTCCCACATCGGCGTATCCACCACACCGGGAGCAATGCCGTTGACGTTGATGCCGTGTTTGATCAGATCCAACCCGCAGGATTGAGTGAGGCTGATGACGGCTGCCTTGCTGGCGCAGTAAACACTCACTAGGGCTTCACCACGACGCCCCGCCTGGGAGGCTATATTGATAATTTTCCCGCCTTGGCCACGGGCTACCATGGAACGGGCAACCGTTTGCAGGGTAAAAAACATGCCCTTGGTATTAACCGCAAACTGCTTGTCGAAGCTCGCCTCGGTCACCTCAAGCACAGGCGCCATATCAAATACCGCGGCGTTATTGACCAAAATATCGATACCGCCGAAGCGCTGCATCACCGCCTCTACCATGGCATCAATCGAACTCTGATCGCAGACATTTAGTGCCACTCCCATCACCTTCTCGGCGAGCCCCAGCTGCTGCAGTGTCGCTACGGCATCGTCGATGGCGCCACGGTCAATATCGGCCACCACGACATTGGCGCCTTCTGAAAGGTAACGCTGGGCAATGGCCAGGCCGATGCCGCGAGCGCCACCGGTAATCACTGCGGTTTTATCGATCAGTTTCATAGCTATCTCCGATGAATAGGCACGCCGTTAGCATGTGGCAAGCTGGCGCCATGGGTCTGCCATTCGTCCACCAACGCTGCCAGGCCGTGCATGTGCTCTAAAATTCGCCAGGCACCGGCCTGGGTAAGGCGTGCCGACTGTTCAGCATCCACGTGGCTGGCGCCGACAAAACCGATTACGCACATGCCCGCGGCATGAGCGGCGGTTACCCCGGCAACGCTGTCTTCCACCACCAGGCAGTCCCGGGGCACTTGGCCTAACTGGGAGGCTGCCAATTGGTAGAGCGCGGGGTCAGGCTTGGGATTGGCCACCTGATCAGCAGTAAAGATAGGCACGTTGCCAAAGGCTTCTGCCAACCGCGTATTCGCCAATGACGCCAGTACGCGGCTGCGCCGACTGTTGGAAACTACCGCTTTTTCCAACGCGATGCCGCGAACGGCCTTATCCGCCCCCTCTATCGCTTTCAGTTCCCGCGCCAGGCGCGCCTCAATGGCGATGTCCACCTGTTCGGTGGCATCAAGCGGCAGTGTGTGGGCGCTTAACGCTTCGAGATGCGCAAGAATAGCCGCCGTGGTCATCCCCAGGGCCTGGCCCAGCGCCTGGTCAATATTCAGGTCGGGCAGCCACCGGGAGAGATACGCCACCAGCGTGCCTTCCGCGATGGCTTCGCTGTCGACCAGCACGCCATCGCAGTCAAAGATGAGCGTCCTCATGCAGGCTCCTCAGAAGGCGAGCCAGGGGCACGGTTATCTTGGCGGGTCAGCCCTGCTAGCGGGTGCTGCTCCAGGCTTGGCAAGGCCAGCCCGTCAGTATCAAACAAGTGGGCGCGCTCGGGGGCGAAGCCGAAATGGACCGTATCGTTGACCCGGTAGGCCACATCGCCATCGGCCATGATGGTAATGAGCTTATCGTTCATCTGAACGTAGAGCGAGGTTTGGCCCCCTAGCCGCTCCAGCACCTTGATCTCGCCGGTTAAAGGTCCCTGTTCATCAAGCACCAAGTGTTCAGGACGAACACCCAGCTCAAGGGTGGCGTTAGCATCCAAGTGGGTGCCGTCGGCCGGAATGCTGCGCTCACCGCCGCCGGGCAGGCGAATGCCTACTCCCTCAGACGTGACACCGGTCAGCGTTACGGGCAGAAAATTCATTTTCGGTGAACCAATAAAGCCCGCCACAAAGCGATTGCGCGGATGGTGATAGAGCGCCATGGGCGAGCCCACCTGCTCCACCACGCCGTCGTGGAGCACGACGATTTTATCCGCCATGGTCATCGCTTCGATCTGGTCGTGGGTCACGTAGATCATGGTGGCGTCCAGCTCATCGTGCAGGCGCGCCAGCTCAATGCGCATTTGTACCCGCAGCGCGGCATCCAGGTTGGAGAGCGGTTCATCAAACAGGAAGATGCTGGGGTTACGCACAATCGCCCGGCCAATCGCCACGCGCTGGCGCTGACCGCCGGAGAGCGCTTTGGGCTTGCGGTCTAACAGCGGCTCTAGCTGCAGAATCTTGGCCGCTTCCAGCACCTTGGCACGGCGCTCTTCTTTGGGAACCCCCGCCAAGCGCATGCTAAAGCCCATATTGCCTTCTACCGTCATATGCGGGTAAAGCGCGTAGCTCTGAAACACCATGGCGAGGCCGCGGTCCGCTGGACCAACATCATTAATACGCTGTCCGTCGATCAAAATATCGCCGTCGGTAGCACTTTCCAGCCCGGCGATCATGCGCATCAGGGTGGACTTACCGCAGCCAGAAGGGCCAACGAAGACCACAAACTCGCGATCATTCACCTCAAGGTCGATGCCCTTGATCACCTCGGTGTCGCCAAAACGCTTGGTAATATTGTGTAGTTGTAGTGTTGCCATGAGGAATATCCTTTACTTGACGGCGCCAAAGGTCAGGCCACGTACCATTTGTTTTTGCGTCATCCAACCGAGTATCAAAATAGGCGCAATCGCCATGGTGGAAGCGGCAGATAGTTTGGCCCAGAACAGCCCCTCAGGGCTTGAGAATGAGGCGATGTAAGCGGTTAACGGGGCAGCATTTGAGGTGGTCAGGTTGAGACTCCAGAACGCCTCGTTCCAACTCAAAATCACCGATAGCAGGCCCGTTGAAGCGATGCCCGGCAGCGTCAGCGGCAGCAGTAGAAACATCACCTCCTGCAGTGTCGAAGCGCCATCCATACGCCCTGCTTCAAGAATGTCCTTGGGCATATCCTTGAAGAAGGTGTAAAGCATCCACACCACAATCGGCAGGTTCATCAACGTGTAAACGATGATCAGGCCCGTTCGGGTATCCAATAGGCCAACATCGCGGAAGATCAGATAAATTGGCACCAGTACGCCCACCGAGGGCAGCATTTTAGTGGAGAGCATCCACAGCAGCGTGCCTTTGGTGCGCTTGGTGGGCAAGAAAGCCATGGCATAGGCAGACGGTATTGCAATCAGCAGCGCCAGGAAGGTGGAACCAAATGCCACCGCCACGCTGTTAAGGGCAAAGCGTGCATAGCCCGAGCGCTCTTGCACCTCTTGGTAGCTCTCAAGAGTGGGCGAAAAAATCAGCGTAGGATCAGCAATCGCCGCCGATTCGGTTTTAAAACCGGTGAGGATCATCCAGAAAATGGGAAAGAAAATCACCAGCGCTACCGACCAACCCAAGATCGTCAGAAAGGCGCGTTTAGCCTGTGGGGAACGCCACCCTGACACCGAACGTGGCGCCGCCGTTTTGGAACTTAATGTTGTCATCGAAGTACTCCTAAGACACAAGTGCCGGTCTAATCTTCCAGGTTTTTGGCCACCATACGGACCAGGAAGATCGCCACGATATTGGCGAGAATGATCGCGATCACCCCACCGGCGGACGCAGTGCCTACGTCAAAATCGAGCAGCGCACGAATGTAAATCAGATAAGCTAAGTTGGTGGTCGCCAAGCCAGGCCCACCGGAGGTGGTGACGAAAATCTCGGCAAAGATGGTCAGCAGGAAGATCATTTCAATCATGATCACCACACTGATCGCCCGCTTTAGATGCGGCAACGTGATAAAGAAGAAAATCGCTATTGGCCCTGCCCCGTCCATACGGGCGGCTTCGACTTGATCCTCATCCAGCGATTGCATCGCGGTGAGCAGAATCAACAACGCAAACGGCAGCCACTGCCAGGCCACGATGATCACAATGGAGGTCAGCGGCAGCGAGGAGAACCAATCAACAGCGGGCAGGCCAATGAATTCAGCCAGCCACGCCAGCACCCCGTTAGAGGGATGCATCATCATGTTTTTCCACACCAGGGCACTCACGGTGGGCATGACAAAAAACGGTGAGATCGCCAGCACACGAGCAATTCCGCGTCCCGCAAACTCCTGCTGAAACAGCACCGCCAGCAGGGTGCCGCCCACCACGGTAATCGCCAGCACCCACCCCACCAGCAACAACGTGTTACCCATAGCGGCCCATAGGGCAGGGTCGGTGAGAAGATATTCATAGTTTTCCAACCCGGCAAAGCCGGTCATGCCGGGCATTAGCAGGTTATAACGCTGGAAAGAGAACCATAGCGTCATGCCCAGTGGCACAATCATCCAAAGCAATAACAGCGTTACAGCAGGCGCTTGAAGCGAAAGCGTCCGTAGCCCGCCGACCGTCCGGCCAGAAGCACGTGTTTTATTCATGGAAATACCTGCAGAAACAGTGTGGGGGCAATGCCTGCCTAGTGATCAAGGCAGGCATTGCGGTCATCACATCAGTCTAGATAACCGGCACGCTGCATGGTGCGTTCGGTGGCGCGCTGAGCACTATCTAGCGCCTGCTCCACCGTGGTGTCACCGGTTAGCGCCGCGGCAATGGTCTGGCCAACCTGGGTGCCAATCGACTGGAACTCTGGAATGCCAACGAACTGAACACCCACGTAAGGATTGGGTTCCAGGGTGGAATCGGTGGGGTCGGCGTCCTGAATTGCTTTCAGCACGAAGTCAGCAAAGGGTGCTGCTTCGGTATATTGCTCATTGGCGTAGGTGGATTCACGGGTGCCTGGGGGCACGCTGGTCCAGCCTTCGGTTTCGCCGACCAGCTCAATGTACTCTTGCGAGGTGGCCCAGGTAATAAACTCGCGTGCCGCTTCCTGGTTTTCAGAAGAAGCCGGGATCGCTAACGCCCACGACCACAACCAATGCGAGCCTTTGGGTGTTTCTGCGATAGGCGCTGGGGCAAAACCTAGGCTGTCCGCCACATCGGATTCATTGCCGTCATACAGCTTGCCAGCGGCCGAGGTGGCATCGACCCACATGGCACAGTTGCCGCGTGAGAACAGCGCCAGGTTCTCGTTAAAGCCGTTTGAGCTTGCGCCTGGCGGGCCGTAATCGTTAAGCAGATCGACATAAAACTGGATAGCGTTAACCCATGCCTCAGAGTTGAGTTCCGGATTCCACTCTTCATCAAACCAGCGACCGCCGTAGGTGTTCACCAGGGTGGAAACAAAGGCCATGTTTTCGCCCCAGCCCGGCTTACCACGCAGACAGATACCGGCCAAGCCCTCTTCGCTGCCATGCAGTTCGCCAGCCCACTCGCGTACTTCTTCCCAGGTGGGCTGCTCGCTCATTTCGATGCCCGCCTTATCAAACAGGTCTTGGCGGTAGTACATCATTGAGCTTTCGGCATAAAAAGGCAGCGCGTGAAGTGTGCCATCCAGACTCAAGCCATCGCGCACGGAGGCCAGCAGGTCATCTTCGTTGTAGGCCTCGGGTAGATTATCCAGTGGTGACAGCCAGCCGCGCTCTGCCCAGATAGGCACTTCGTAAGTACCAATGGTCATGACGTCAAATTGGCCGCCACCGGTGGCAATATCGGTGGTCATGCGTTGACGCAGAACGTTCTCCTCAAGCACCACCCAATCCAAGGTGATGTCGGGGTGAGATTCTTCGAACGCCTCAGTGAGGCTCTGCATAATCACCATATCGTTGTTATTAACCGTGGCCACGGTGATTTCGGTTTGCGCCTGGGCATGGCTCGATATGGCAATGGCGGCCGCTAGCGTGGTGACGGGCAAGTGACGTGCGAGTCGCATAAAGCACTCCTATGGGCTTGTTTTGGCATTGTTGTCGCCTTGATCTTATTGATCATCTACCGAACAAATGATCGTACGTAAGACAAAAAAAAGCAAAGCCGATCGGCTTAGACTTTACGCTAACTTATTACCCTTGATGCATGTTGCAGTGCACGCACCTAGGTTTGAAACTTCTTATAGCGCGTCGACAATTTGTCGAGCGGCCACTTCGTCGGTCACCAACCCTTTTAACCAACGGCCACGCAGCGCGGCATGAATCGCCGGGGCTTTTTCACGTCCTCCCGCTATCGCCACCATATGGTGCTTGCCAAAGCGCTCCAGGGGCAGACTAGTGACCCGCCGGGTAATCGAGCAGTCGATCACCTCGCCGTCGCTATTCAGCGGCCAGCCAAGCAACTCCCCTACCGCTGCCAAACCCAGCAACTCATCTAGTTCGCTTTCGCTAATAAAGTGATCTTGAAACAGCGTGGCCTGGCGGTCGATGCGCCCTACGCCAATAAAAGCAGCCTCGGACTCGCGCGCCACATCGGCAATTTTTTTAAATAACCGCTGTGTCAGCATCGCCTCTTTTTCAACCAGCGTTTCCGCCACCACTGGTGCGGGGAGCAAAAAGCGTTCACCGCCGGTTTTATCCGCCATCACCATCACCGCATCGTAACGGTTAGCCGAGCCGTCCCGGGCAACATTCCCTACTAGCGACACAAAGCGATGCTGAGGCCGCTCAACGCGGCTGAGCGCCTCGACCGCTGCCCGCACCGAACGCCCGGTGCCTAACGAAAGCGTCAACGGCTCACTGCGTTCAACCAACTGCGCCACCCGCTCGGCGGCTGCCACGGCTAGGTAAGAAGCCGCACTTTCGGCGGCGTGGTTATCGGCAGGAACCACGTCGCAGTAGGTCAAACCAAAGTGATCACGCAACGTGCTGCCTAGCGCCATACAGTTAGAGATCGGGTGATCAATATGCACTTTCACCAGCCCCTCCTGGCGAGCCAAGGCTAACAAGCGCTGCACGCCTGGCCGTGAAACACCCAACTGGCTGGCGATCTCATCCTGGGTCATTCCCCCCACGTAAGACATCCAGGCGGCCCTGGCCGCCTGGTCCAGCTTTACCTCAAATTTATCCATATAATGGCTCACTTAATGAGTACTGAAACATCATCATACAAAGCTAAGCCCGCGACCAGTAGTCGTCTATCCGCTAACATACGTGTAGTACAGCGCTTGATGATGAATGGATTGCAGAGGGGATTAGCATGTACAAATTGGCTTTTTTTGTTCCCGTGGAAGATGCCGACAGCGTTAAGCAAGCCGTGTTTGAAGCTGGTGCTGGGCGTATGGGGGCATACGAGAGTGTCTGTTTTCAAACCCGTGGCACGGGGCAGTTTCGCCCGACCGAAGGTGCCCACCCGCACATTGGTTCAGTGGGCAGCCTAGAAAAAGTCGAAGAGTTCAAAGTGGAACTAGTCTGTGATGACGCCCACATCCATGGTGCTATCGCGGCCTTGAAACTTGCCCATCCCTACGAAGAAGTCGCTTATGATGTGTGGCAATTAGCCGATCTATAGCGAGTTGACGCAGTGGCAGTGCGACTTATGCACTGCCAAAATAGCGTTCCCGATCCTCAGGCGTCACCATGCTGATGTGCAGCGGAAACTCATTGTGGGGACGGTCAGCGTAAAAGTGCCGCAGCGTGCGCTCAATGGTCGTAAAGGCCAGTTCATCCCAGGGAATTTCGTGTTCCTCAAATAGCGCCACTTCCAGGCTTTCCGGTCCGGCGCTGAAGCCGCCGATTAGTTCGGCACGAAAAATCATATACACCTGATTGATATGCGGTAAATCAATCAGGGTATAGAGGTTGGCCAGTTTGACCTCGGCACAGGCCTCTTCGCGGGTCTCTCTGGCGGCAGCCTGCTGGGTTGATTCAGCGTTTTCCATATAGCCAGCAGGCAGCGTCCAGTAGCCTTTGCGCGGTGAAATTGCACGCTTACAGAGCAATACCTTGCTACCGCTAACGGGCAGCGTGCCGGCCACAATGCGCGGATTCTGATAGTGAATCGTCCCGCAGGCATCGCACAGGTAGCGTGGGCGATCATCGCCTTCGGGGACTGCAAAACGCACCTTATCACCACAGTGGCTACAAAAGTTCATCGCGTATTCTCAACGGCTAGTGAATAGAAGCCTCGACGCGCTTGACGTCAATGACCGCTGCTGGGTAAAAGAGAACAAAGTTATTGGATGCCCCATGTTAGAGAAACTGCGCAAACGCCTGCAACTGCTAACGCCTCAACGCTTGGACCACGTCGTGATGCCCGAAGCCGCCGTGCTTTTACCCATTGTCGAGCGTCCAGCGCCAACTTTACTATTTACCCGCCGCGCCAGCCACTTGAACACTCATAGCGGCCAGGTGGCGTTTCCTGGCGGTAAGCGTGAGCCCTTCGATGCAGATCTCTACGCGACCGCCTTACGCGAAGCTGAGGAGGAGATTGCCCTCGACCCCCGCCTGGTGCAACCCCTGGGCCGGCTGTCGGATGTTATTTCTCTACACGGTATACGCGTGACGCCATGGGTCGGCATCATTCCACCCGACTTACCGCTGGTGGCCGACCCCGGTGAACTAGATGCTATTTTTGAAGTGCCGCTCAGCCATTTTCTGGATGATCACCGCACCCATACCGATGTCATTACCGTGGATGGCGTAGCTCACTATGTGCCCAGCTATCATGTGGACGGCCACGTGATTTGGGGACTTTCGGCGATGATGCTGGTGGAATTACTGGCCGAAGGCTTCGGAATGCCGATTGATCTATATCAGCGCCCCCAGGGGCCGCTGTGCCACCACCCTGAACGCAAAAACCGTCTATCGACATCCTCTAAGACCACTATTGGCTCAGCGCCATCGAGCCACGACAAATGACCCCCAGTGTTGCTACGTTTTTGCCTGCGCTTCAGCCAGCGACGCAGGTTGCCCTTGTGGATGCGCTGGTCGAGCAGGGCTGGTATGTCGGCCGCGAGGTGATCGATCTGGGCCTATGTGAAGAGCTGAATCACGAGCTTCTTCATCGAGCAGCTTATAACGGCCTGGATGAAGCGGGCATTGGCCGCGGCCAGCAGCACCTGCTGCGCAAAGATATCCGCGGTGACGCCATTCACTGGCTTGACCGTGAAAGTGCCGCCCAGCGGCGCTATCTTGACGCCATGAGCGAGTTACAGCAGGCGCTCAACCACGCACTGTTTTTAGGCCTGTTCGAGTATGAAGCCCACTTTGCCCACTACCCTCCTGGCGCTTTTTATCAGCGCCATGTGGACAGCTTCCGCGGCCGCGCTAACCGCGTTATCTCTACGGTAGGGTATTTAACGCCGGACTGGCCCAGCGACGGTGGCGGGGAAATGGTGATTTACCACCCGGACGACCCCAGCCAAGAGGTCGCTCGGGTCGTACCCGAAGCGGGAACTTTCGCCTGCTTCTTATCTGAAACCATTCCTCATGAAGTGCTGCCTACCCGCTGCCCACGGACCAGCATTGCGGGCTGGTTCAGGCGCAATGCGTCGCTAGGTGGCGTGCTGGATCCAGCGCGCTAGCGTTTTCAGACCCTAAACAGGCTAACCGATCGGAACGATTTGCCCGTTAGCCTGCTCCAGCACTTCGCGAACCTGTTCGTAATCAACGCTGGATGGGTTGCCACCCTCATGGTGTTCAATCAAACCAACAACGTTTAACAGCGTATCCATGCCAAACACCTCTTCGTCCGTTGCGGTAAAGGCTTGGATGTAATTGCCCCCACCTTCCCCCCAGCCTACTTTGATCGGTGAATCGATAATATTGACCTGAGTACCCACTGGCACGCGCCAGAATACCGACTCGATATCCTCTGGATGCATTCGGATACAGCCGCGGCTGGCACGCATGCCAATGCCGTCCGGCTGGTTAGTGCCATGAATCAGGTATCCGGGGATATCCAGCAAAATAGCGTATTGGCCTAATGGATTATCAGCACCAGGGGCAACCACGGCGGGCGCAGGATCGCCACGTTCGGCGGCCTCTCGGCGAATCGATTCAGGCGGGTACCATGCCGGGTTTTCAAGCCGCATGGTGGTTTCAGTAATGCCCAGCGGCGTGTTGTAGGCATCGCGTCCGATACCAATGGGGTACGTCTCGACACGCGGCGTCTCCCCTGCCTCTACCTCGGGGTAATAATAAAGGCGTAGCTCAGCCACATTGATCACAATGCCGGTCCGCGCCTCATCGGGCAAAATAAACTGCCCAGGGATAGTCACCTCGGTTCCCTCTCCCGGTACCCAGAGGCTGGTATCCGGATTAGCCATGCGAATTTCTTCGTAGCCGACATTATGCGCTCGGGCAATATCCATTAGCGTATCTTCTTCACTAGCGGTGACGGTATATACCTCGCCCACCATATTGCCTTGCTCCGGAAGCGGGAAATGACCTTTGGGCAGTTCACTGCTGTCAGCGGCGGCAGTGGACGCTAATAGCCATGCTCCCAGCGCGACACTACTGACACAGACCTGCTTTATACGTCGTAAAGGGTGGTACTGGGAAATCATCGTCAGGTTTCTCCTTTTAGGGTAGGAATATGACGACTGGGGCGAAGCAGGTCAATTCGACAGACTGTCGCACAATGACGCGGGGACAGCCTCACGTGCTGCACTGCCATAAACGTAGCCAACTAAAAGTTTTAGTGAATTGGTTGTATTTTTGATCACAACGACTAATCTATTAATTGTCTTAGCGCAGTGACGCGCATGGCGGCGTTAATTACTCAAGCGTAATTAACATACACAGGAGTAATAGCACTGGCGTTGTAAAGCTACTTTAAAGCACAGCTAACACCCTCTGCTATTGATTTATGCGGGCTATTTCGCGGAGTCGTTAAGCCCAATGAAATCGCAAGGAGCAAGTAAAATGAAAATGATCAAACCCGCCTTTCTAGGTACTCTCATGGTTCCAGCCGTTATGTTTGCTGCAGGCACCGTTAATGCCGAAGAGAATACCACTACCATGGAAGCAACCTACCTGACCGAAACACCAGAAGGTACTTTTCATGCTGATGCCTTAACCGGCAATCAAGTCAAGAGTAGTGTCGAAGATGACGAAGACATCGGCACCATCACTGACCTTGTCATCGGTGAAGATGGCCAAATTAATGCGGTGGTAGTAGGCGTTGGTGGTTTCCTCGGTATGGGCGAGAAAAATGTCGCTATCGAATGGGATTCACTTGAATTAACCAAAGACGAAGATGGTGAAGATTACATCATTACCGTTAATGCTTCACAAGACGCACTAGAATCTGCAGAAGAGTATAACCGTAACGGCGACTTGGAAGACGAATAAGCTTACTTCAGTCATATAAGACAGTCATACAAAAAGCCTTGGCAATTGCCAAGGCTTTTTTATTGCTTTTAATTTAGTACTTAAAGAATTACTTTATGGCTAGCTTTTATTTAAAAGCCATAAAGGTTCACACATAATCGCCATGTGTGAACCAGAGCACTGATTAAATCAGCCCTTTAACTTAGCCGTCATGCTAATGTCAGCTTTAAGCACTTTTGAAACGGGGCAATTAGCTTTCGCCGTTTCCGCTGCTTCCTGGAAAGCTGCGTCGTCGGCGCCACTGATGGCAGCGACAACATCCAGGTGGATTTTGGAAATATCAAACCCTGCATCGCTCTGAGAAAGGGTCACTTTAGCGCTGGTCTCAATAGAATCAGCGGTATAGCCTTTCTCACCTAAAATCATGGAGAGCGCCATAGAGAAGCAGCTGGCGTGTGCTGCGCCAATCAGTTCCTCGGGATTAGTGCCTTTTTCATCTTCAAAACGCTTGCTGAAGGAGTAATTGGCATCTAAAACGCCACTCTCGGTTGAAACGGTGCCTTTGCCATCCTTAAGACCACCTTCCCAACGTGCGCTAGCTGTACGATCCATAACAACTCCTTGTGTGTGCCAATATGCGTAAACATATTGTCAGTGTAAGTGTCAGTGTGGGTTCGGCGAGGATTGCCGCTTGACCACCTCACCAGCGTAGCTGATTTTTTGTTTCTCTGCCGCCCCCCTTACTTTCATCGCTTCCATCGACTCTCGTTCAGCCGTAAGCTAGTTAGCTACCTAACTGCGTTACTTATTTAATGTTAAGGACTCGCCATGTCGTCGGCTGATGCGCTGCGTTTGATACTGCTCTCTTCTCTGTGGGGCCTTTCGTTTATCTTTATGCGCGTAGCCGCCCCCGAATTTGGCGCGGTACCGTTAGTATTGGTACGTATGGGAATTGGCGCACTGCTGCTCATGCCGCTGTTGATCAGCCTGCATTACCTGCGGTTGATTTGGCAGCATAAGGGCCCGCTGCTTTTTTTAGGTATTGTGAATCACGTGCTGCCTTTTTCGTTACTGGCACTTGCCACCACGCGACTAGAGGCGGGCTTTACCTCATTAATTAATGCTACCACGCCGATTTTTACTGCGCTGATCGGCGCGCTGTTTTTCGCTACCGCCATACAGCGCCAGCAGTACTTAGGCCTCGCCCTGGCACTGCTGGGGGTCTATGTGCTCTCTGCGGATCGACTCGATTTCGCCCTGGGCGGCGACGGCTGGTTTATTTTGGCTGTTTTAGGCGCCACGTTTTGCTACGGCATTGCAGGCAATTATTCTAAAACGCGCCTTGGTCACCTACCCACACGTGTACTCGCCGCAGGCAGTAGCGCCATGTCAGCGTTGGTGCTGCTGATCCCCGGCATTCTATTATGGCCAAACGAGCCCATTAGCAGCCTGGCCTGGGGAAACGCGCTGGCACTGGCAGCGCTAAGCACCACTCTGGCCTTCCTGCTCTACTTTGGCTTACTCGCCAGCGCGGGCGCCACCGCCACTTCAACGGTGACGTTTCTGGTGCCGGTGAGCGCGCTGATATGGGGTTATCTACTGCTTGGAGAGACGCTGAACGTTCAGATTATCGCGGGCATGGTCATTACCCTCATTGGCACGGCGATCGCCACTAAACTACTACGCGTCAAGCGTCGCGAAACGTCGCCGCCAGTCTATCCCCCACACGAATAATACTACCTGCGCCTTCTAGCAGCGTGGCGTTCTGGCCAAAGTGGGCGCCTTTCAAGGCAGGCTGAGTATTAAGCTCAATCAAGGTTTTTAGCGGCTCAGCAGGGGCTGGTACTGCCGCCGTATGCTGATCGATAGTAGTGATCTTGCAGCGTTTGCAGGGCTTACGCAGCGCTAGTTGGAAAGCTCCCTTTTGTTCAGAAAGCGTCGCCCAACGGTCTTCAGCCCACGCCTCATCGCTCTCTACCACAATATTGGGCCGAAAACGGTTCATGGGCACTGGCGCGCCCCCTTTTGCCACCAACGCTTGATTGAGTGCATCCAACGAGCCCGTGGACGTGATCAGAAACGGATAGCCATCGGCGAAATAGGTATACGCCGCTCCACCGTCAAGGAAATCCTCTTCGACCGCGCGGGGAAATTCAGTTGCAAAACGTACCAAGCTCAGCCCTTGCGCCTGTTCACCCAAGGCAGCGACTAACCAGCGAGAAACATCTTCGCTCTCCGGCAGGGCTTTGCAGTGATCATTCCACACGCTGACCAGACGCAAATTACCGGCGGGTTCTGCCAGCGGTATGTTCAGCGGGTCAACGCCAGGGTGAGATAGCACCAAGTACTCGTCGGTGAGAGCGACCTCAATGGTGGCGAGCGCAGGGAGTTGTCGCTGGGTCACAAAGCGCTGCTGGGCGTCCACCAGCATCCAGCGGCGATCCCAGGCGAGCCCGTGCTCTTGTAGCTCGCTGTGATTAACGCTGATGCCTTTTAGCGACTTTACGGGGTAGATGTTGAGTAGAGTAATCTGCACGGCAGCCTCGCGACAAGTAAAAAGGCTACTTTAGCCACTCACAATGGTGATCGCTACTCGAAAGCGTGACCTATACCTATAGCGTCATGCCTGTTTCGATACGGTAGCCTAAATCCACCACTTTCTGGGTCAGTGGCTCACCGCGAATACGCGCTAACAGCTGCCCCGCTGCTGCTTCGCCGATGGCCTGACGCGGTGTCACCACGCTGGCCAAGCGTGGTGTCATCACATGGCCCACATCGTGGCCATGAAAGCCCGCCAAGGCCATCCGCCCAGGCACCTCAATACCGCGTCGCTGGCATTCAAAATAAGCGCCTACGGCAACGTCGTCATTGGTACAAAACAGGCCATCCGCCGCTGGGTAGTCAACTAACACCTGCTTGAGTAGGGCAGCTCCCACGCTGTAAGAAGAGCGCTGGGTGCTTTGCAGCGTCACCGGCGGTAATCCGTGCTCTTCCATGGCACGACGGTAGCCCAACTCACGCTGCCGGGTACGTTCATCCAACCGCACCGCCAGATAAATCACTTGGCGACGACCGCGGCGGATCATCTCACTCACCATGTCATAGGCGGCTTGTACGTTGTCGTAGCCCACGGTCTGTTGTAGCGGAGGGCGATGGGTATCCATGATTTCGACAATTGGGATACCGGCGGTTTCCAGCATACGCAGGCTACGCGGCGTGTGATCACGGTCAGAAAGGATAACGCCATCGACGTTATAGGAGAGCAATGACGCCAGGCTGCGCTCTTCAAGCTCAGGGCTATAGCCATAGTGAGAGAGCATTAAGTGATAGCCTGCGGGTTCCGTTAACGCCTCAATGCCGACAATGATATCGGCGAACACTTGGTTGGTCAGCGACGGCACCAGCACGCCAATCGAATGACTGGTAGCCCTGGAAAGTAAATCGGGCGCACGGTTGGGAATATAGCCGATCTGTTCGGCAATCGAGAAAATGCGCTCACGAAGCCCTTCCGAAACCGTTTCAGGTTCACGCAGGCAGCGGCTGACCGTCATTTTGGTAGCCCCTACGTGGTCGGCAATGTCCTGTAGGGTGGGGCGTTTTTTCTTCAAGGGGGTAACTGCCTTATGCAGTGAGGGAGCATTGAGGTCGCCCCTTCAATCGGCGGCCTCAATACCTATTAACTCTTTTGCCTAGTGAGCGTTAGCCTAGTTGTGCGTTAGCTTAGTGTGCGGCTGGGCAGTGGCAGCGTGGCAGCAAATTGATCGACGATTTGCATGGGCGACAGGGCAATGGAGGCGTTAAACGCCTCCTCTTCATCAGGCGGCTCTAAATCAGCCAATTGACTGGCCAACATGGTATCGCCTTTGAAGAAGTGCCCTGCCCGTGTTTCTAGCCGCTCAAGCAGCAGCTCTTGCGTGCCCTCTAAGTAGAGAATCTGCAGCGCTGAGTCACCTTGGCGCAGTCGGTCACGGTAGCGCCTTTTCAACCCAGAGCAGGCAATCACCAGCGACGCATCTCTGGCCCGATAGTCGGCGAATAGCGCCGCCAACGTATCGAGCCACTCGCTCCGGTCATCGTCATTGAGCGGTGTGCCGCTGGCCATTTTGGCTACATTGGCGGGCGAATGGTAATCGTCGCCGTCAATGAACGTCGCCCCGACGGTTTGGGCCAACTGGCGGCCAATGTGCGATTTTCCAGAGCCAGACACACCCATCACTAAAATACGATGCGAGAGGGTCTTCACAGAAGCTCTCCTATTCATTACCAAGAACCTCAGTTGCCGCGCACAGCGGTAAGATCAGGCAGCCAGGTAACGATACCCGGGAAGGCGATCAGGATCACCAGCACGACGAGGAGCGCTACGTAGTAAGGTAGCATCGCTTTGACCAAAGACTCCATGGAGACTTTGCCCACACCACAACCGACGTAAAGGCAGGTGCCAACCGGCGGGGTTAGCAGCCCGATGCCCAATACAAAGGCCATTAGTACGCCAAAGTAAGCCGCATCAACGCCCACCGAGGTGACAATAGGCGCTAGCATCGGCGCCATGATGACCATGGCCGGGGTTAAGTCCATGACAAAGCCCACCAACAACAGCAACGTTGCCACAATCAGCAGTAACAGGAACGGGTCTTGGGTAATCGCCTGCACTTGGCTGACCAGGGTTTGCGGCACCATATTAATGGTTAGGAACCAAGCAATCACCGTCGCAAACGCTAGCAGCATCATCACCATACCGGTCAAACGAGCAGTACGAATCAGCATACCGCCGAGCTCTTTGAGCTTGAACTCACGGTAAACCACCAGCGAAATAGCCAGCGCATAAAGCAGTGCCGCTACGGCCGCTTCGGTTGCGGTAAATACACCGCCAATAATACCGCCAATTACGATGACCGGGAGTACCAGCGCAAGCCAGGCATCTTTGAAGGCTTTCCAGAGGCGATCCCAGCGGAACTGCTGCACACCGCCGCCATCCTTTTTAGCAAGAATATAGGTGGTCACCATCAGCGCAAAGCCAATCAACAGACCCGGAATGATACCGGCGATAAACAGGCGGCTAATCGAGGTTTCAGTGACGATGCCGTACAGAATCAGCGGGATGGAGGGCGGAATAATGATCCCGATCACCGAGGACACGGTGTTGATCGCGGTAGCATTAGCCGCGGTGTAGCCCTGCTCTTTCATGGAGGGAATCATCATCGCGCCGGTAGCAGCCGTATCGGCCACCGCTGACCCACTGATGCCACCAAAGAACATCGAACCGGTAATGGCAACCTGCCCTAGCCCCCCGCGCATAAAGCCGACCAAAGCGCCAGCCAGTTCCATCAAGCGACGAGCGATACCGCCATTGCTCATCACCTCACCGACTAAAATAAAGAACGGGATAGCGAGCAGCGGGAAGCTGTTAACACCGCGAATAGACTGTTCGATCATGATCGACAGCGGAATATCTGAAAGCACCGCCATGACCAGCGCCGCCACACCTAAACCAAAGGCAATGGGCAGCCCAATAACGATAGAGACCAATAAAATGGCCAGGAAAATCCATAGCATGATTAGCGCTCCCGCTCAGAGTGGCGAATAACGTTAAGGCTGACCCACATCCGCCACACCGCTACCACCGCAATAAAGATGACACACAGCACCAGCGAAAGGCTGATAAAACTCAATGGCACATCCATAATCGCTGAGCGCCCGCTTGAACGCGACAGCACTTGGTAGCCACCCCAAATCATTACCACCATTAGGCCGGTAATAATCAGGTGCTGCAGTAAATAGAGCATGTGCGCCAAGCGCAGCGGCAAGCGCCGCACCAAAGCATCAACGGCAATGTGCTCGTAACGGGAAAACGCCGCGGCGGCCCCGATAAACACTAGCCATATAAACAGCATGCGCGCCAGCTCATCCGCCCACGGCAGTGAGTAATTAAACAGCGCGCGCCCTACCACGTTGCAAGAAACGGACACAATCAACGCCACTAAAATAGCGCCGATAAGATACTCCATACCTAAGGTAAGCCAGCGGAACAGTGCCGGGCCTTGGCGGGCATCGGTATCGATTTCCAGAAGCTTGCGGTTGGGGTCGTCTAGATACACCGAAGGATCTTCAATCGGCGTAGGAGAGTTAGGGGGTGTAGAGGAGAGTGACATAGGAACTCCAGGGGCACTAACACATCGGGCAGGCACGTTGCCTGCCCGATGGCGCGCTAAACTTAAGGTTTAGTTGCTGCTCTCTTCAACGATCTTTTGGATGTCGGCGATCAGGTCTTCACCAATGCGCGGCGCCCACTCTGCATATACAGGCTGAACGGCATCTTGGAAAGCGGCTAACTGCTCGTCGTCCAGGCGGGTAATTTCCATACCACGCTCTGCCAATTGATCACGTGACCAGTCATCGTACTCAGCTGACAGCTGAATTTCATAGTCGGCTGACTGACGCGCTGCTTCCAGTACCAGTTCCTGATATTCGGGTGCCATGCGCTCCCAAGTACGCTCAGAAAGCATCATGATAAAGGGAGTATAGACGTGGCGTGTTTCGGTGCCATAATCCTGAACTTCATTAAAATTCGAGGTAAGGATGGTGCTCCAAGGGTTTTCCTGGCCATCTACCACGCCCTGCTCCATCGCAGAGAAAAGCTCACCAAAAGCCATCGGCGTTGGATTAGCGCCTAAGGCTTCCCAAATTGCCAGATGCACCGGGTTTTCCATGGTACGAACGCTTAAACCGCGCACATCAAGACCTGCTACGTCGTCAGGACTTGCTACCGGGCGAGCACTGTTAGAGAGCTGGCGATAGCCATTCTCAGAAAACGCGAGTGCTTTCAGGCCGGTGCCATCAAAGGCGTCCAGCATGCCTTGGGCCACATCGCTCTGCATGACGGCAACCGCGGCTTCACGGCTAGGCAGCAGGAACGGCAGGTCAAAAGCAGAAAGCTGTTCAACGTAGCCAGTAGTGGCGGAGCTAGAGGGGTAAGTCATATCCAGCGTACCGGTTTGCAGCATTTCCAACATCTGAACGTCGTCACCTAACTGGCTGTTAGGGAAAACGTTAACCTTAATGCGACCGTCGGTACGCTGCTCCAAAATCTCACCAAAATATTGGCTAGACAAGAACTGTGGCGAGCTTTCCGCAAGGCCGATGCCCATACGTAGTGTGTGCGAACCATGATCGCCGACTACCTCGCCCTCGATCTCAGGCGGATCAGAGAGTTCTGGGCTCTGAGCATGCGCCATACCAAACGTCAGTGTAGTCGCACCGACCAGGGTTAGCGTGCTGCGCCAAATAGTTGTCATCGCGTGATCTCCAAATATTCGTTGTTGTTAACGGTGAATGGGTATGAATTGAGTTGTTACTGGCTAATTTAATGAGCGCCAAATTGTTACCGGTAACATTAATGATGCGAAGGCTAGCTAGCTGCCAAGTGCGTGTCAAAACAAAACTGCCAACTTACGACCAACGTCTAGGGATAGCCACTCACCGCTTCGCGCGCTACATTACCCTACATATTTCGGATCGGACCCCATACTTGTGCAACCATCTTGTAGCGACTTAGAACTCGATCATCAGCTCTGCTTTGCGCTCTACTCAACTTCATTGATGATGACCAAGGTATATAAGCCACTGCTCAAAGAGTTAGGACTTACCTACCCGCAGTATCTTGCCATGCTGGTCTTGTGGCAAAACGATGGTATTACAGTAGGTTCGATGAGTAAGCGGCTTCTAACCGATCCTGGTTCGCTTACGCCGCTGCTCAAGCGCCTTGAAGCCGACCAGCTCTTGAACCGCAAGCGCAGTCACCAAGACGAACGCGTGGTGGAACTTTACCTTACCGATAAAGGCAAAGCGCTGCGTGAACAGGCCTACCACATCCCCAGCTGTGTAGTGCATGCCAGCGATCAGTCAATCGAAGCGTTGACCACATTAAAAGAAGATCTGGTGCGATTGCGCGATAGCTTGCAGAAAAATCAGTAGCCCTTCGTTCTCTCACAAAGGATCTGGACTCTTTTTCATTATTTATCTTGCGCGCAAAATAAAGCTGCGCTAAATTAAATCCGCAAGCCCATTCCGCAAAACCAATAATTAATAGAACCATGATGAACGTGTTAACAGGAGATTCAGAATGACGACCACTATCGAGAAAGTTGTTTATCGCGCCCATGCTACCGCTACGGGTGGCCGTGAAGGTCATGCCAAATCATCCGACGGCGCATTGGGCGTAAAACTCAGCACGCCGAAAGAGTTGGGCGGCGCTGGCGGTGACGGCACCAACCCCGAGCAGCTCTTCGCAGCTGGCTACTCGGCCTGTTTTTTAGGTGCGCTAAAGCACGTGGCGAGCCAGGAAAAAGTAAAGCTGCCCCAAGAAACCAAAATTGATGGGCATGTGGGTATCGGTGCAATCCCAACCGGCTTTGGCATTGAAGTCGAGCTAAAAATCAGCCTCCCAGGCCTGGAGCAGGACGTCGCTCAGCAGTTGGTCGATAAAGCGCATATCGTATGCCCCTACTCAAACGCCACCCGTGGCAATATTAACGTCACTCTGACGGTGGTCTAAGCGGCGTTACTTCGTTTAATTCATCATGTTAGTGCCCACGCCACCGCTCTCTGCACATGAAGAGCGGTGGTGTCATAAAGCGGCACTGCGGTATCTTGCTGGCTGACGAGCATAGCGATTTCAGTACAGCCTAGAATCACCGCCTGAGCGCCTTGCGCATAAAGTGAATCGATAATGGCTAGATAGCGTTGACGGGAGACATCTTCTATACGGCCTTGGCAGAGCTCATCAAAGATCACCTGATGAATAGTGTCACGCTCAGATTGCTCCGGCACCACGACCTTGATGCCGAACTGCTCTTCTAATCGGCCAATATAAAAGTCCTGCTCCATGGTAAATCGGGTGCCTAATAGGCCCACCCGATTAATCCCGTCGGCTTGTAGCTGTAAAGCAGTGGCATCGGCAATATGCAGCAGAGGAATGGTAATCGCCTGTTCAATCGCGGGCGCCACTTTATGCATGGTATTCGTGGCAATCAATAAACAGTCAGCACCTGCGCGTTCGACGCCTTGAGCAGCGTTGGCGAGTAGCTCGCCTGCCGCGTCCCAATCGCCCCGCTGCTGCATGGCTTCTATCTCTGCAAAATCGACACTGACCATCACGATCTTGGCCGAATGAAAGCCGCCTAGCGCCGCTTTAACGCCTTCATTTAAGGCCCGGTAGTAGCTTTGACTCGACTCCCAACTCATGCCGCCCAGTACGCCAATGACTCGCATCCATAACCTCCCAGAGAACTTGGACTACTTTATTAACAGGCTAATCACCAGCCGACCCTTGTAGCGGCTTTTCATCACCCCCATAACCTTAGAATAGTCGCGCAGAGAAGAGGTTCATCCCTGTACCCAGCAGTTACCGATAACCGGTTAATAGCGAGGAAATAATGAGCGATAACACTTATACCCCACCGAGCGTTTGGAAATGGGAACCTGGCAATGGCGGTAAATTTGCCAATATCAATCGCCCCATTGCGGGCCCCACCCATGACAAAGCACTGCCGGTAGGTAAACACCCTCTGCAACTTTACTCCTTAGCCACCCCCAACGGTGTCAAAGTCACCGTGATGCTTGAAGAGCTGTTAGAAAAAGGTGTGACTGGTGCTGAGTACGACGCTTATCTGATTCAAATTGGCGAAGGCGACCAGTTCAGCAGTGGTTTTGTCGAGGTGAATCCCAACTCTAAAATCCCTGCGCTGATGGATCACTCGACCACTCCGCCCCAGCGGGTGTTTGAGTCTGGTGCCATCCTGCTTTATCTGGCTGAAAAATTTGACGCTTTCCTACCCAAAAACCCAGCGAAGCGCACCGAATGTCTCTCCTGGCTATTTTGGCAAATGGGTAGCGCGCCGATGCTAGGCGGCGGCTTTGGTCATTTCTATGCCTACGCACCTGAAAAGTATCAGTACCCAATTGACCGCTACACCATGGAAGTGAAGCGCCAGCTGGATGTGCTGGATCGCCACTTGGCGGAAAACCGTTTTATGGCAGGCGATGAGTACACCATTGCCGATATGGCGATTCACCCCTGGTACGGCGCGCTGGTAAAAAACCGCGTTTACGAAGCGGCGGAGTTTTTGGAAGCACACACTTACAAAAACGTTCTACGCTGGACCGAAGAGATCGATGAGCGCCCCGCCGTTAAACGTGGCCGCATGGTCAACCGCACCTGGGGCGAACCTCACGAGCAGTTGCATGAGCGCCATGACGCCAGCGATTTCGAGCTTCGCACTCAAGACAAACTTGACGACCAATAACTAACCGCTAAACACACAGCAACTAAAAGGGCCTACGCGTGTTGGCTCAGCGTAGGCCCTTTTTAACGACTGTCTATCGGCTAAACCACTCTTGCTGCCAGACTTAGAACTGATAACGCACGTTAGCCGTCACATTTCGGCGTGCGCCGTAACCGCAGTCTCCCCCCTCATAACGGCACCAGGAAATAGTTTCATCGTCGGTGAGGTTTTTAACATCCACTGAGAAATCCCACTCATCAATCGTATAGCCCACCATAGCGTCATAGAGGGTGCTTGAGGGCACCACGGGCGAACCACCAAAGCCAACATTATCGCCAACGTAACGTACCCCGGCCCCAACACGCCAATGGTTACCTACATAGAGCCGGTTCCACCAAGAGGCCTGCTCTTCCGCTACCGCCGACAGGCGCTCGCCGGTACTGTCGTCAGTGGCATTCATATTGGTGTAAGCCAACTGCGTTTCAAAGTTCTGCCAGCGCTTGTTAACTTGAAGCTCCCAACCGTCTACCACCGCGCCTGTTTGCTCAACACCACCTGGCGTTACGCCATCACTAACGCGGTTCTGCTGAGTGATATCAAAATAAGCGGCGCTGATCGCTAATGACTGATCGGGAGAGAGGTATTTTATCCCCGCTTCCTGCTGATCGCCCGTGGTGGGATCCAGCGCGTTGGCCTCAGCCGTCCCGTCGGTTCCCAGGTTCATGGTGAAGGCTTCGGAGTAGCTGACATAAGGCGATAGGCCGTTATCAAAGCGGTACATCAGGCCTAAACGCCCAGTCGTGGCTTCTTGGTCACTCACGGTATCGGGTCCTGACAGTGCAAGAGTGCGGTTTTCTGCCCAGTCGTGACGTAATCCTGCAGATACTACCACCCGACCCAGCTCGATATGATCGGCCAGGTAAACACCTACCTGTTCAATTTCATTATCTGGCCGGTCAGTAGGGTCCAATGCATCCAGTTGTAAATTGCCGTACTGCGGATTATAGATATCGATAGTGCCGCCCAACCCCGCCCCTGAGAAGTAGTTGTCCTGCTCCCAGCGTGCATCCTGGCGATCCATCCCGACTGCCAACGTATGCTTTGTCGCCCCTAGCTCAAACTCACCTTCCATTCGTGCATCCAGGTTCAGAATCTGGGTAGCTGCGTCAGCGGTAAAAATAGTACGTGACACTTCACCGTTGGCATCTGGCACGCTGGGAATATCCACCCAGTGCTCGCGCGTTTCGGTACTGGAGTCGGTATAGCGGGCAGTGGCCGAAAAGGCCCAGTTGTTAGTTAACTGGTGGTCAAAAAACAGCGTGGTTTCGGTTTTTTCGCGATCGTAACGATCCCAGCCCGGCTCTCCCACAAATCGCTCAGAGCCAATAAAGCCCTGGGAACCGGGTTCCAGCGTACCCGCCTGCGGTAAGAACTGCGCTGACACTTGGCCGGTGTTTTCCTGGCGGTTAATTAACAGCGTCATACTGGTGTCGTCACTTGGCCGCCAGGTAAACGACGGCGCCAGCAGGTAGCCATCATCCTCCACATGATCTACCTGGGTATCGCTATCACGCTGCAATGCCACCAAACGATATAAGAACTTGTCTTCTTCATCCGCGGAGCCCGTCACATCTACCGCCAGCTGTTTGCGGTCGTGTGAGCCAACCTGTGCCCATACCTCGCCATTGCTTTCTTCCTCAGGCAGCTTGGAAACACCGTTGATAACGCCCCCTAAATCGGCTTGCCCGTATAGCATTGAAGACGGGCCGCGTAGAACTTCTACACTTTCCAACGCATACACATTGCTGCGGACACTGTTGTACGAACCGTAAATTTGGCGCAAGCCATCCAGGTAGCGGCCAGCGTTCAACCCGCGCACTGTGGCGCTGTCGATACGGGTATCAAAGCCATAGTTACCCGCGTTGACACCGGGCGTATAGAGCAGTGCCTCTTGAATATTTTGCGCCCCGCTGTCCTGAATGAACTCTTCATCCACCACCGACATGGAGAAGGGCTGCTCACTTATTGGCACGTTCATTTTGCCAACCGTTGGCACTTCTTCCATTTCGATATAGCCAAATTGGCCAGCAGATTCTGCGGTTACTGCGACCGTGTCCAGCTCAACGGCCGATGAGTTTAGTTCTTCTTGGGCGAGCGCATAAGTCGACGCACCGCACAAAGAGGCGAGCGCGATGGCGCTGGCTAGCTTGCGCAAACGAAAGTGTGGAGTGTACATAATGATCCCGGAGCAAATTATAATGCTGTTATTAACACGAATACTAATGATAGTGATTTTTATTCGTGTTAATATAAGGATCTCATCACGGTGTGTCAACTAACCGCTTCCCCCGCGGGCTTACTAAGACTTATGAGGGCCACGAACGCCCTCTAAACTTGATTGGCCGCTCTCTGCCTGGTTTTTGACAATACTTAACGAGCCATCTGTTTCTAGCACGACGGCTTCTACTGCGGATACATCACTAAGGCCACTGCTACGAATGGCAGAAAGTACCTCGTCTTGCGTTACCCGCGCTTTTCGCAATGACGTTAAAAGAAATTCACCTTGGTAAAGCAGCATCAGCGGCTCGCCAGTCACTAATCGGCGTACCCAGCGAAACCGCACACTGGTCCAGGTGATTATAAATTGAAGTGAAATTAGTAGCGCTAAGGCAACCGCTCCATCCGCCAAAGCCACATCTTTAGATAGCAGCACGGTTGCCAGCGTGGAACCCAGCGCTACCGTAACAATTAAGTCGAAGGCATTCATTTTTGAAAGCGTACGGTTGCCCGATAGGCGCAGGAAGAGGATTAGCGTTGCATACGCCAATAGTCCGATAATCAAAATACGAAACAAACTGCTCCAGCCATTAAAAAATACCAGTTCCATATGCGTGTTCTCCTTAGGCATCAAGCGATATGCAAATAGCTGCACACCTCTGCCCAGGCTAGCACTCCTGAGCTAGTTGTATACGCAAGGAAAATATTTAGTGCTGGCTCTCCCACCACTTGGCGTAGGAACTGTTATGGGGCGCAAGGCCGCCTTCATCGGGGGCATCATCATCCCACCACACTGGGCCACGCTCCCCAAGCGCTTCTTTAGCAGCTTGAACCGCGTCACGGGCTTGGCGAAGCGCATCGTCATCTTCTTGCTGTTGGGCCGTTCTAACGGCCCGGCGGGCTTTCATCAACTCTTTGATATAGTTGCGCTTTTGGTCTTCACCTAAGCGCGGATCAGTACAGCGCCAGAGTCGATTTTTGGCAATAAAATAGCGCCCATCGGGGGTGTGGGGGTATTGCTTGGCCATGAATACTCTCCTCCCGAAAGACGCTCAAACCTTTAAGCAGTTTAGAAGCGCTTGGACAGCGTTAGAGCTCCAAACTTATCCTGATCTTCTTGCCCATCAAATTCGCGTGAGCGCTGCACAGCAGCGTAAGTGACCTGCCAATCTTCCCAGGCCAACGCCAGCCCTGCGGAAATGTCGCCCACCCACTCTTTGCGGTCAACCGAGTGGCTATTTCTGAAACTGTTGCCATCCAGCGTCAGATTTTGCGCCATGTAATAGCCATCTACGCTCGCAAACAGATACCACTGCCAGCCATCATTTCCAGTCATATGGTGGCGACTACCGGGGTTTGGCGTCAATGTGGGAATACCCGAGGCTTCGTCGCCCCAGCGCACGCTATATCCAGCGCTGGCGTAGGTGTAAAGGTTACCTAAGGCAGCCCCGACGCTAGGCCCATGAGCAAATTGCTTACCAATAAACGGGGAGCTATGCCACCACTGGCGGCGCATAGCGACGTTCACAATGGCTTCATCGCCAAGCTGATTATTCCAGCCGTTAGGACGATCACTATCGGTGATGCGGTGTACTTCTCGTTGGATACTATCGGCAAGCGAGGACGGCCCCACCAAGCCAATATCCAGATGCAGATCGGTTGCTTGGCGCCAATTACCCATTGGCACATCTTCATAAAGCGAAATCCCACCATAAACGAGACCAGCATAGGGGCGATCATCTTCAATCAAACGACGCTCTTCGATGTTATCCGGCGTATAGATCTGATGCACCAATCGATAAGCGGCCATATCAGCGCTGCCGATCAAGCTATCGGGGAGTGCTGTCGCTAAGCGCTGCATCCAACTTTCATCACTAGGCTCAAAGGTCCAGTTAAGCTCAAAGCCGCTGGTAAAATGGCCATCATCACTGCTGGCCATACCATCATTTTCATGCTTAACCGAGAGCACACTACCTTCTGCTTGGGCCAGCGTGGGCAGCAAACTAATGGCTGCGACTAGCGGGAGCAGTTTCCATCGTAAAACGGAATTTAGTTTCATTGCTCGTTCCTTGAGATTGACCTTGAGGCTGCTTTTTTAGACTGCTAGTGAAAGCAGTAACAAACATTGTTGATTGTATGTAATTGTGCAAAAAGATAGCAAGCATACTTTTAAAAAATAAAGGATGACCCATTGGCCATCCCTTTATCTGTCTATCGCTTAAACCTCTGAATAAAAGAATAGACGAACGTCTGATGATTTCTAGCGCTCGCGCAACAACCATTGCGGCGTTATCTCGTGTTGACCGTTTTCGTCGGTAATAAACAACGAGCCTTCGCTGATCATAACGGCCCAATTAATCGCCCGTGGTAGATCCTTAGCAATGGTCGCTAGGGCTTCTTGTGGCAACCCCGCTACATGCACATTTTTCAGCGACGCCACACTGGGCAGCACCTTACTCTCCCACTGGTCTACCCGACCGTAGGCGAGTAACGACACGCGCTCCGCCCGCCGTGAGCACCACGTAATGCGCTCGGCGTCTGGCAACCCCACTTCAATCCAGTGCAGCAAGCGCCCGTCTAAGCTTTTTTCCCACAGCGCTGGCTCATCGACATCAGAGAGCCCTCGCCCAAAGGCCAACGATTCGCTGTACCACAGTACATAGGCAAGTAAGCGCGCGGTCATGCGTTCTTCGGTTTCTGACGGATGACGCGCCACGGTAAAGCGCAGCGTTTCATAAACACCGCGATCCAGATCGGTGAGGTTAATATCAACTTTGTAGGGCGTTGCGCTAAGAGCCATGAACGTGTCCAAACGAAAATTTGCGCCAGTGTACCCGATGCCGGTTATCCCTGGTGAGTTGCCACAAGGTTAAGACGTGCGGTAATCAACTTCCAGCGTGCCATTCTTTAGCGTTTCAGCTTCGTGCATAGGCTCGCGCCACGTTTCTTCCAGCGCGGCTTGATACCAGGCCTGCATGGCAGGCAGCGCTAACAGGCGTTCGACATAGGCCTGGGATTTCTCACTCACCGGCAGCTTGAATGTCTGTACGCGAAACGCCACAGGGGCATAAAACGCGTCTACCGCGGAGAAGTGCTCACCCGCTAAAAACGGCCCGCCAAAGCGCTCAATTCCCTGTTGCCACAACGCATCTAAGCGGTTCACATCGGCCTTGAGATTGGCCGATAAGCCATTCAATGCCACCCGCACACCGCAGTTCATTGAACACTCGTCACGCAGGGCGCCAAAGCCGCTGTGCATTTCAGCCGTGGCAGAGCGCGCCCAGGCGCGGGCGGTTTTATCACTCGGCCAGACGTTAGCGTGTTGCTCGGCTAAATATTCAACAATCGCCAGCGAATCCCACACCGCCAGATCACTCTCCCTATCCACTAAACAAGGCACTAAGCCCGATGGCGAAAAGCGGGTGTAAACGTCATGGCTAGCGCCAAAGCCGCCTTCAAAAGGCATGAGATGTTCGTTGAACGGAATCTCCATTACTTTCATCAACACCCAGGGGCGCAGCGACCAAGAGGAATAGTTCTTGTTAGCGATATAGAGATCAAACATACAGCGCTCCTTGTATGTGAAATTTGAAGTAGCCGATCAATCTTTAACGTGCCGCCTGAGCGAGGGTATTGCCCCCTAATCCCATTAATACGCCACCGCCAATGCGCTGGATGAGCCGAGAGGAGCCGTGGGATTTTTGTAGCCATTGGCGTAGAGGACTCGCAAGTAGCACCACCATGACATCCGCAGATGAAAACAGCACATTGGTGGCGATACCTAGCCAGAGCAGTTGCCATGCTACCGGCATCGCGCTCTCGGGCTGCACAAACTGGGGCAGAAACGCGACAAAGAAAAGCGCGGTTTTAGGGTTGAGCATCTCCACCAGAAAGCTGTCGCGAAGCACACGTTTCGTGGTTGCCAGCGGCATCTCTTCGCCGTGGGTGCGAATGCCCTGCTGCCATAGCCGCAGTCCCATCCAGAGCAGGTAGAGCCCACCGATTATTTTCATGGCGATGTAGGCAGGGGGAATCGCCGCAAACAGCAGCGCTAATCCTAGCGCGGCGGCCACCACATGCACATAACACCCCATATGCACACCGATGACCGCTAACCACCCTGCCCGTCGGCCGCGCCCCAACGTTTGCGCTGCGGTATATAGCATTGCAGGCCCAGGTAAATAAGCGAAACCAAGCGCGGCGAGAATAAATGCGGCCCATTGCATAGTGGCGGCTCTCTTGAAAGGAACAGTTAGCTTTCGAGAATAAAACGGGGGTGGCGCAAGCGCCACCCCCTAAATAAGTAAAACTGTAATTAATCAAACCTTAGAAGTTCGGTTTGCGCTTCTCGACAAATGCCGCCATGCCTTCTTTCTGCTCGTCACCGGCAAAGCAGAAGGCGAACAGGCTGGTTTCCAGCGCTAGTGCGCTATCAAGGTCTTGATCCATGCCGTCGTGAACTGCCTGCTTGGCGCCGCGCACTGACTGTGGGCCGTTGCCTTTGAGTTGCTTGGTGAGTTCTTCAACGTAGCTCTCCAGCTCCGCTTGCGGCATCACACGGTTCACTAAGCCGATACGCAGCGCTTCTTGGGCATCGATTTTGCGCCCGGTAGTGACCAGGTCAATCGCCATGGCAGGGCCAACACGGCGTGGCAGACGCTGGGTGCCGCCAAAGCCGGGGATGACGCCCAGGAGCACTTCCGGCTGGCCGAATACCGCGTTATCGCTGGCTACGGCCCAGTCGCAGGCCAGTGCCAGTTCGCAGCCGCCGCCAAGGCAAAACCCGTTCACCAACGCGACCACCGGCACGGGGAGTGTCTCTAGGCGTTTAATGGTACGCAGCGCTTGGCTGGCAAAGGCCCGCGCTTCTTCAGGTGTTTTTTCACGCATTTCAGTGATATCTGCACCCGCCACAAAGGACTTCTCGCCCGCACCGGTAATTAGCACGGCACGTAGGTTCGGGTGGGCTTCAAGCTCAACCAAATGTGCTTCCAGCGCGGCAAGCACTTCGCTGTTAAGGGCATTCAGCGCTTTAGGACGATTGATGGTCAGTCGCACCATCCCATCGTTATCAACCTTCTCAATCACTGCTTCGCTCATGGCGTGCTCCTTATTTGTTATATCGCAGATAGAGGGATACCACTCAACCCTAGCGAACGCTTGGTTGAGTGGCAATGACTTCTTTTAGCGTTCTTGCTCAGCTGTCGCAAGAAACGTAAAACTAGTCGTAGTGATAAAAGCCGCGTCCGGTTTTCCGGCCGAGGTAGCCCGCTGCGACCATGCGCTTAAGCAGCGGGCAGGGGCGATATTTGGGGTCGCCAAAGCCCTCCTGGAGCACTTCCATAATCGCCAGACAAACATCCAAACCAATCAAATCCGCCAGGGCCAAAGGCCCCATGGGGTGGGCGGCACCCAGCTTCATGGCTTCATCAATCGCTTCGGGGGTCGCAGTGCCCTCTTGAACAATAAACGCCGCTTCGTTGATCATCGGCACTAGCAGACGGTTCACCGCAAAACCAGGTGCGTCGCCCACCGGCACGGCGGTTTTACCCAGCGCCTTGGTCAGTTGTTCAATATGTTCAACGGTGGCATCCGAGGTCTGTTCGGCACGGATGACTTCTACCAACTTGAGCACCGGCACCGGATTAAAGAAGTGCATACCGACCACACGTTCCGGGTGCTCGCATACCGCCGCTAAGCGAGTTAGCGAGAGTGACGAGGTGTTGGAGGCCAAAATGGTGTCGCTGCTTAAGCGGCTTAAATCGCGAAACAGCTTCTCTTTCAGCTCAGGCTGTTCAGGGGCGGCTTCAATAATCACGCCACAGTCACTCAACGCATCAAGCGTGGTGGTGGTAGAAAGGCGCGCTAACGCAGCGCTTTTATCCGCTTCACTGATTTTTTCTTTAGCGACTAGCTTACTCAACCCTTTATCAATATTCGCCTGGGCACGGCTAAGCTGTTCATCGGCCACATCGTAAAGGCGAACGTCAAAGCCACTGGCGGCCACCACTTGGGCAATCCCCTGCCCCATGGTGCCTGCTCCTACCACGCCGATTAGTTTATTACTCATGTGTCTATGTCCTTGCTAGCTTGACTGGTTACGCGCTTCTTCGCGCAGTACGAATTTTTGGATCTTGCCCGTTGAGGTTTTCGGCAGTTCGCTGAAGATGACCGTTTTAGGTACTTTGTAGCCCGCCAAGTGTTCACGACAGTGGGCGATAATATCGGCCTCAGTGACTTCACCATAGCCGACTTTAAGCTTCACAAACGCACAGGGCGTTTCACCCCATTTCTCATCGGGTTTGGCTACGACCGCCGCTTCCTCAACGGCAGGGTGGCCGTAAATAGCGTCTTCCACCTCGATGGTGGAGATATTTTCACCACCGGAAATAATAATGTCTTTGGAGCGGTCTTTGATCTCGATATAACCATCCGGATGCCACACTGCCAAGTCGCCGGTGTGATACCAGCCACCTTCTAACGCCTGTTCGGTGGCCTCTGCGTTCTTTAAGTACCCTTTCATGACGTTGTTGCCGCGCATCAGTATTTCACCGATGGTTTGGCCGTCTTTGGGTACCGGCTCCAGGGTAAGTGGGTCGGCCACACACAATGCTTCGAGCATATGGTAGCGCACGCCTTGGCGAGCTTTGATTTTGGCCCGCGCTTCCAGCGGTAACTCATCCCACGACTCACGCCAGGCACACACAGTCACCGGCCCGTACACTTCGGTTAAGCCATACACGTGGGTTACCTCTATGCCCAACTTTTCAACCCCCGCAATCACCGAGGCAGGTGGCGCTGCACCGGCAGTGGTCACTTTCACCGGGTGATCGAATTCGCGTTTATCTTCAGCAGGTAAATTCACCAAGCCGTTAAGAATGATCGGCGCTCCACTGAAGTGAGTGACCTTCTCATCAGCAATCAGCTGCATAATCTTTTTAGGATCGACCCGGCGCAGGCAGACATTTACCCCAGCGTTGGCGGCAATCGTCCAGGGGAAGCACCAGCCGTTGCAGTGGAACATCGGCAAGGTCCACAGATAGATCGGATGGTGGGGCATCGCCCACTCCATAATATTACTCACTGCGTTCAAATAAGCGCCGCGATGGTGGTAGACCACACCTTTGGGCTTGCCGGTAGTGCCCGAGGTGTAGTTAAGCGAGATCGCGTCCCACTCATCGGCAGGCAGTTGGTAGGCAAAGTCAGCGTCGCCCTCGTTGAGCAGCGCTTCATACTCAATCTCGCCAATGCCTTGGGTTTCGCCCAAAAACTCTATGTCAGCCACATCAATAATTAGCGGTTTGTGTTCAAGCTTGGCGACGGCCTCCTGAATGACCCCAGCGAACTCCGGGTCGACCAAAATAGCTTTTGCTTCTCCGTGTTCCAGCATATAGCTGATGGCTTCGGCATCCAGGCGAATGTTTAAGGTGTTAAGTACGCACCCGGCCAAAGGCACACCAAAATGCGCCTCAAACATAGCGGGGATATTGGGCAGCATCGCCGCCACGGTTTGGCCCGGCTGAATACCACGCTGCTGAAGCGCGGAAGCAAGCTGGCGGCAGCGCGCCCACGTTTCACCCCAGGTGCGACGTGTGCTGCCATGCACCATGGCGGGATAATCAGGATAAATCGACGCCGAGCGCTCAATAAATGTTAGCGGCGAAAGGGGCACGTGGTTTGCAACGGATTTGGGCAAGCCTTGCTCGAAGATATTAGCCATCATAAAGCACCTAATTATGTTGAAAATCGAATGAGTGTGAGAAGAGAAGGTTAATGCCACGGCTTAGCACCGCTGGCTTCACTGCTACTCGCTGTCTGGTGTTTTTTGCGATGGCCTAGGCTCACGCCCGAATAAATTTTGTTTCTGCACCAAGAAGTACAGCACTACACCCGCAGTGAGTCCCCAACCTGCGCCATATACGGCCAATACAACAGCCATGGTGCCTGCTACGCCACGCTCCGCCGTCGTTTTGGTCTGTTCAATTCCCACCATAAGACAAATATAGCCTGTGAGAAGCAGCGTGAGGGAAAGCGCAATAGGCAGTACGGGCTGAAACATGCTTACTAAAGGCAAGGTAAAAAGGGCAATAAAACCCGTAATCCAGAAAGTGCCTCCACCGCTATAAATAGACTCCATCGCATTTCTGCCATTTTTATAGCGTTCGGCCATTGTTGCAGTAACCGCCGTCCAAATGGGGCCCGCTAAACCTGGGTAAGGTGCAAAAAAAGCATGCATACCGTTACGAATAGCAGTGACGTGGTGCATGCGATCCGTGCTGTAATCAATTTTTTCATCTGTTCGAATATCATCGACCCGAGACATTAATGTGCGACCTACGACAATATCGCCAAAGGCAATGACGTAAGAGATCACCGCTGTAGGTACTGCCAGTAAGAATATATCTAAGCCAGGAAAACCTACTGAGAAAGGCAAGTAACTCCACATCTCGACAAAGTTCGGCTGGGTAATCCCCCACTCGATATTAGGTCGCGGATACTCACCGACAGCCCACGCAATTAAAATCGCTACAATCATGCCTGGTACCATGCCGTAATTAGCTATTTTGCGTATTACCGCGTGGTCTACGGCCAATCGTTTAAATGACAGCGAAAAAAGCATAAATATGGCAATCAGCATGCCAGCTATCAGAGAGATCGGGGTCTCGGCAAGGCGTCCACCTTCCTGTATCTCGCCGGTAATGGCAGCAATACCAGCGCCAATAATGATCCCCGCTTGCAGTGAATTAGGCACTAAATGAACCAACTTACTGCCAAGCCCAGTAACTCCTAAAATAAAGAAAATTAAAAAGACCAGGAACTGGAGAGCAAAAAGCGCCTGGATGGCTTCTGGGCCGGGCTCAAAATTTCCTAGGAAAACCAGCACGACCGGCACCGCAGGCGTAATCCATCCTGGCACCATGGGAACGCCCAATAACGCCGGGAGCATAAAGCCAATGCCGCATACCACCACAAAAGCCAAGGCTACGTCATAAGGCAAACCCAGGTACTGCTCAAGCAAAGGGATCATTGCAAGGCTGACCACAAACATGATCAGGCCTTGAATCATTTCAGCCATTTCCCAACGATAGTGGACAAATGGGAGACGGATTTTAAATGGACCCGCTGGCCAGTAAGGCTGCTCTTCGCCATGTTCACGTTGCTTTAATTGCATAAATTGCTCCTTTGACCTAATACGCTATAGCGTTTTCTCTAACCATGAATTTAATGGCTATGCTTCATAGGTAATTTTTAAAACGCTTGTTTTATTACTTGCTAATGGACACCGCCGGCCTTTGAGAGGTCGGCGGAGCAAGCCAAGCGAGATTAGGAAGATGTTAAGTGCTATGAGGGAGTAAGCTGAAACTCGCTTAAACACTGCATGCCCGCTTCAATGACAGCACGCTGGGCACGGCCTACGGGTAGCCATTGGGTAATGGCAAATTCGGCGCTGCGCATTTTGGCAGTATAGAATGGATCGTCGCTGCCGTTTTGAAGTGCCGCCTGGGCGCTAAGTGCTGCTTGCCCCATCTGCCAGGCGCATAGGACATGCCCTGCCAAGTTAAGAAATGGTGTGGCATAAGCCTGCACTGCATCCGCGCCTTTTTCAGGGTCAGAACCTTGTTCCAGCACAATGGACTGGACGGCTTTTAGATCTTCCAAGCCAGCGGCTAAACCACTGCCCAATGCTGTCAGGGCAGGATCGGCATTGAGCTGTTCAACAGTGGTGGCAACATCTTGCAGGAGCGCGGAGAGCGCTTCACCGTTGTCGCGCTGGAGCTTACGGCCCGCTAAATCAAGCGCCTGAATACCGTTAGTGCCTTCGTAAATAGGCGCAATGCGTGCATCACGCAGCAGCTGGGCGGCGCCGGTCTCTTCGACGTAGCCCATCCCGCCATGCACCTGAATACCCATGGAGGCGATATCCACCGCTTGATCGGTTGAAAAGCTTTTAATGACCGGAATAAGGATATCAGCGCGGGCCTGAGCGGCAATGCGGGCATCGTCACTCTCCGCATGGCGGGCAGTATCCAGCTCGGCAGCGCAATAGAGCGCCAAAGCACGCAGCGCATCGGTACGTGAGCGCATTGAAAGCAGCATACGGCGGACGTCTAAATGATCGCTAATGCTGCACTCTGCGCCGCCGCGAGTTTTGGGTGCGCGCCCCTGACGACGCTCCAATGCATAGGCAAACGCATGCTGGCAGGCACGCTCAGCCACGCCAATGCCCTGAATACCGACTTTGTGGCGTGCCTCGTTCATCATGGTGAACATGTGGTTAAGGCCACGCCCCTCTTCACCCACTAAGTAGCCAATCGCGCCACCGTTTTCGCCAAAACTCAACGTGCAGGTAGGTGAACCATGAATGCCGAGCTTGTGCTCAATCGAAGCGCAGATCACATCGTTGCGCTCGCCCAGCGAGCCGTCGTCATTCACCAGGAACTTAGGTACTAAAAACAGAGAAATGCCTTTATTGCCTTCCGGCGCATCGGGCTTTCGGGCGAGCACAAGATGGATGATGTTTTCGGCGGCGTCATGCTCGCCCCAGGTGATATAAATTTTCTGGCCGCTGATGCGATAGTGGTCGTTTTCAGGCACGGCGCGGGTGCGCACTTGGGAGAGATCCGACCCTGCTTGGGATTCGGTAAGGTTCATGGTGCCCGTCCAGGTGCCTTCCACCAACTTGGGCAAGTAGGTCGCTTTGAGCGTTTCGCTACCGTGATGGGCCAGCGCTTCGATGGCACCGGCGGTCAGCATGGGGCAGAGACCCAGCGCCATATTAGCACCGTGAAGCATCTCTTGAACGGCACTGGCCACGACCTCTGGCAGATTCTGACCACCCAGCGCCTCGGAGACGCCAATGCCGTTCCAGCCACCCTCCACATAAGCTTGGTAAGCTGACGCGAAGCCTTCTGGGGTGGTTACGCTGCCGTCAGCATGACGCTTAGCGCCCTGACGATCACCAGTCGCATTGAGCGGCCCCCATACATCACCCGCAAGTTTTGCGGCCTCTTCAAGCACCGCCTCAACCAAGTCGGGTGTGGCCTCTTCGAAGCCCGGCAGGCTAAGCGAGCGATGTGCTAATAGCTCTTCGAGCACAAAGCGCAGATCGCGTACCGGCGCAGCGTAAACATTCATGGCAAAACCTCAGTGCTAAGGAATAATAATCAAAATAGTGAAAATATTACCCGCGATAGTAGATTCACTACTTTTGTTACACCATTAGCCCATGGTCTCACCTATGCCATTATTGCCTTACGTTTACCTGCTCCACATCATCGTAGTAAGCGATATGGCTTTCATCTTCTGCAGGAGGTCCGACCACCGGCTCTGCGGCATCCACATCCCATACGGCATCGGATAAGTCTTCCAGATGCTCGTGTTCCAGCGCACCTTGCAGCAGCTCTTCAGTAACGACCAGCTCAGCACCCGCAGCAGACATTGGGGTTGTGGGCGTAAACGGAGCAACCGGCATTGGCGCTGGACGCACGCTGCGGCGCCAGGAGAAGAATAGTAAGAAGAATAGACTCAGCGACCCAAAAGCCCAGAACAAACCTGCATCGCCCATCGCCGTCATCACTGGCGAAATCATCAGCGGGCTGATCGTGGCGCCAATCGAGTTGATTAATAGTAAGCCTTGGCTCATGCGCACCAGTGCGCCCGCGGGTGCGCGGTCGGCAGCGTGGCTAACGGCCACCGGGTAAAGTGCAAACACTCCCCCACCCAGCAAGAACAACAGTAACGCTAGCAGCGGCGTAGAAAGGGGTAGCCAGAGCATTGCCGCGGAGATCAGTACACAAAAACCACTGATCCCTATCAACACCATCTGACGATCGTGGCGGTCCGACCAGCGGCCAATCGGATACTGCAGCAACATGGCGCCCATAATCAATACCGCCATCATCTGCCCCACTTGGTTCACGCTCATACCATTGCGCTGCAGATAGAGCGGCAGCAGGGTATATGCCGCCGCTACTACCATGCCTGAGCCTAAACTGCCCATCACGCCCGTGGGGGTTAGCGTAATCAAACGATGGGGAGGAAGTGGCTCAGCGTGCTCCATAATCGGCGATACGCGAGGGATCATTGCCATGGGCAGCACAGAGAGCGACGCCAGCAGGCCAATCACCATAAAGGGAGCCGTCACGCCCATGGCGTTAGTCACGCCCAGCAGCAGTTGCCCCAATACACCGGCGGCATATAGCGAAATCATATACAGCGCCAGCAGGCGACCACGGACTTTTTGATCGCCCGCCGTGAGTAGCCAACTTTCGATAACCAGATACACCCCCACCGTGGCCCAGCCACCGATAAGGCGCAGCACAAACCAGGCCCAGGGGTCGAAGAACAAGCCTTGCAGCAGTACCGTGACGGCGACTAGCGAGGCAAAGCTGCCATAAGCGCGAATGTGGCCGATGCGCAGCAGTAGGCGGTCATTCACCATTGCGCCCAATGCCAAGCCGATAAAGTAGGCCGACGAGACAATACCGATCACCGTGGCCGATTCACCGGCGGCATCGAGGCGCACGGTAATTAAGGTGGCAAGAAAACCATTGCCTATCCCGAGAATGAAGAGCCCTAAAAGGGGCGCCAGCGCCATGGCTAGGAGTTGCCGCGACATGAAAACCTCGTCTTGACTATAAGTGGTGAAACAGGGGCGAAAAACAGGGATGAAACACGTTGGTTAACGCATTCAATATTCCGTTATCTCACCTGGCACACCGGGTCAGGCAGGGATAGCGGCGCGCAATTATTGCCCCAAAGGGGGCAAAGTCAATGCTTTTCTAAGGTTACAATTATTCACCTTAGCGTTTTATGTAGAATAACCGTGTCTGGCCCAGGAAATTCCACTACTAAACTATTCTTTTGTGCCCACCAACGAAAGGTCTCTTCACTAAAAAAGCTGATATGGGTGGGGTCGCTAATATAGTGCCAACGGGTAAAGGCGTCAGAAGAAGAGACGCGCTTGGTCATCAAGCCAAGGTAGCCCCCAGGGGCAAGCTGAGCGACTAACCGTGCAAGCACTTGGCCAGGTTGTGACAAATGCTCGACGACTTCGGTGGCGGTGATAAAATCAAACGCTTGGTTAAGAACTGAAGTGTCAGAGGCATAGAAAGGGTCGTAAATAACCATCGGATGGCCCTGCTCTGCGAACATCACCGACAGCGTGGGCCCTGGCCCAGAACCAAAATCGAGCCCGCGGGCGTCAGGTTCAAGTTTGGCCAGCAGCGGGGTAAATAAACGCCCTAAAAAGCGCCGGTATCCCGTATCATGCGGCGAGTTTTGATGCTTGTCGTATTCGGCCTTTTCAGCGGCAGCGCTCAAATGCTGCTCAAGGGGGACAAATACCAGCTTGCACGTGGCACACTGGTAGTAGTCACGACGCCGATCCCGGTGGTAAAGCGCAGTGGTGGTTTCCGCGCATAGTGGACAGCGGCGCATCATCGTATTCTCTGGCTTATCGTTATGTATTAAGGAAAGTGGCATGCTATCAGGTCTGGATCATCTTGTAGTTACCGTGACCGACATGGGTCGCGCCGTCGATTTTTACTCACGTGTTTTAGGCTTAGATGTACGCTACCGCGATGCTCAACGGGTTGATTTAATGCTCGGTGATACCGCGTTGCGTCTGCATCAAACCGACACCGACATTGCCCCCATCTCAGCAACCCCAACGCCGGGCAGCCTGGATTTATGCCTGCGTTGCCAACTGCCGTTGGATGAGTTTAAGCAACACTTAGACGCCTTGGCTATTGATGTAGAGTTGGGTCCTGTTGCTCGCCAAGGCGCCAATGGCCCCATTGAGTCGATCTACCTGCGCGACCCGGACGGCAATCTACTCGAGATTTGCCGCCCCGCTGCGCGTTAGTGCCCAGTTTTCGTTAGTGATAAGGCGAATAGCGCACGCTATCATAGTGCGCCGGGGCAACCTCTGCTGAGGGTGCTTTGCATCCCTACTTCAGCATTGCCTGCTCAGCACTTATAGTGATTTACCGAAAGGAAATGTTATGCAAGATAACGCCAATGAGGCGCCTCTAGAAGGCAACGTTGTCAGCGAAGAGCGCCCCCAACAGCCCGACACCACAATGGCAATGGTGAACTATGCGCTCTATCTGGCCAGTTTCTTCCTCGGTTTTACGTCGCTTATCGGTGTGATCATCGCCTACGTCTATAAAGGCAAAGGCCCTGAATGGCTAGATGAACACTACCGTTATCAGATTCGCACGTTCTGGATAGGGCTAGTCTACGGCATTGTCTTTTCGGTCTTGACGCTCATCTTGATCGGCTTCCCGTTGCTGCTGGCACTCGCCGTCTGGCTAATTATCCGCTGCGTTAAAGGCTTCAAAGGGCTGCAAGAGAAACGCGCCCCTTCCAACGTAGATACCTGGTTGTTTTAGATATGACGCAACAAACGGGTGATACCCAACGTCGTTTTTCAAAGGCCAGTGCGATTAGCTGGCTATGGCGCCAGCTATCACGCTGGCCGCTGAAGCGGCTATGGCGAATGGCATCGGTGCTAGGCCCCGTGGTTTACCGTTTCAATAAGCGTGAGCGAGAGGTAACCGAGCGCAACCTGACGGTCATTTATCCCACTCTCTCTAACGCTGAGCGTCAAACTCTTGCCCGGCAGAGTTTACGGCACTCAACCGCTACCATGCTGGAATTAGGCCATGCCTGGATGGCGGAGCCCAATAGAGTAGAAAACAGCATTTTAGCGGTACAAGGCCGCGACAAACTCGATAACGCCCGCAACGAAGGCCGCGGCGTCATTGTGCTCGCCCCGCACTTCGGCAACTGGGAAGTGCTTAACTTCTGGCTATCGAGCCACTTCCCGTTTACCGCCATGTACGAGCCCCCAAAAATCAGCGCCCTTGACCCAGTGATTCGCCATGGTCGCGAGCGCATGGGGGCGAGCCTAGTGCCCACCAACCCCCGCGGCGTTGCAGCACTGCTCAAAGCGCTTAAGCGCAGCGAGGCGATTGGCATACTGCCCGACCAGGAGCCCGACTGGGGCAGTGGCGTTTTCGCGCCTTTCTTTGGTCGCGATGCCTACACCGCCACGTTGCTACCCAAACTAGTAGCCCGCACCCAGGCACGTGTGATCACCGGGGTCGCGCTACGGGTACCCGGCAGCGGGTTTGAGATTTATTTTCTCGATGCCGATGAGCGTGTTTACAGCCCCGATGACCAAACGTCTGCCACCGGAGTGAATGCCAGCGTGGAAGCCGCAATAAGCTTGGAACCTGCGCAGTATCAGTGGGAGTACAAGCGATACCGTAAAGTGGTCCAAGAGCAGCAAAAGCTAGCTAACTACCGCGACTACCGGATTTATTAACCAGAGCTTACTGATGACCCAAAACGTTCTATCTCGGGATGAGATACGCCCGCCGCAGATTATTTATGCGCTATTCCTGGCGGGTATTGTCACTGCCAATATCACCCTGCTGATTGGCGTGGTGATCGCCTATGTCTACCGCAAAGACGCCGCACCGTGGCTACAGCCGCACTACCGTTACCTAATCCGCACGTTCTGGATCGGCACCCTGTATGCCTGCATCGCCTTTTTGCTCAGCATTGTCATGATCGGCACTCTGCTCTGGCCGCTGCTCGCGGTATGGTTGGGCGTGCGCTGCGTGCTCGGTTGGATCGATGTACGTAAGGGCCGCCCTCCCGCACGCCCTGCTAGCTGGCTTTGGTAAGCTACCCTCACTCGTTGTTGTCTCGGGCGTAAACATCATCCAAGCGCTCGATATCATCTTCGCCCAGGTAGCTCCCTGACTGCACTTCAATCAGCTCAAGGGGGATTTTGCCGGTGTTTTCCAGCCGATGTAGCGCACCGATGGGAATATAGGTCGACTGATTTTCGCTGACCAGAAAACTGCGCTCTTCAAGCGTTACCTGCGCTGTGCCTCTCACCACAACCCAGTGCTCAGCGCGGTGATGATGGCGCTGCAGCGAGAGCCGCCCGCCGGGCTTCACGGTAATGTGTTTGACCTGATAGCGCTCGCCGCTGTCCATCGCCTGAAAGCTGCCCCAAGGTCGCTGCACCTGGGGCGCCGAACAGGGCTCGCTGCGCCCTGCCTGGGAAAGCGATGCCACCAAGTGCTTCACGGCTTGTGCCTGATCACGGTGGGCCACCAGTACGCTATCCGAAGTCTCCACTACGATGAGATTCTGCACGCCCAGCGTCGTCACAAGGCGGTGTTCGGCAAATACCAACGAATCCTGCGTATCGGTTAGCCATGTATCGCCTTTGGTGGCGTTGCCCGCCGCGTCAGGCGTAACGGTTGCCCATAGCGCATCAAAACTACCGATATCGCTCCACGCAGCGGCCAAGGGCACCACGGCGGCATGCTCACAGCGCTCCATCACCGCGTAGTCGATGGAGTCAGCCGGGCAACGGCCAAATGCTGCTTCGCCCAGGCGCAGAAAATCCAAGTCGCGGTGTGCGCTATTAACCGCTTCCTGGCAGGCTTCCAGCATGGTCGGCTGTAGCCGCTTTAATTGATCCAGATAGCTTGAGGCGCGCAGCAGAAACATACCGCTGTTCCATAAGTAATCACCGCTTTTGACCAGTTCAGCGGCACGCTGGGCATTGGGTTTTTCAATAAAGGCCGCAAGATGATGGCCGCCTTCCAGCGGCTCGCCGCAGGCAATATAGCCATAGCCGGTTTCAGGCTGTGTCGGGACTACTCCAAAGGTAACGAGATAACCCGCTTCGGCTAACGGCTGGGCAAGTGACACGCTATGTTGGAAAGCTTCTACATCGCCAATCACATGGTCAGCGGGCAGTACCAGCAGCAGTGGGTCATCGCCTGAGTGGCGTGCTAGCAGCGCCGCACAGGCAATCGCTGGCGCAGTATTACGGCCTTCAGGTTCGAGCACCACGGTGGCGGCTTGATTCATTTCGCGCAGCTGTTCGGCCATTAAAAAGCGGTGGCTATGGTGGCCCATCAGCATCGGCGCTGCATCGGTTAACCCGGCTAAGCGGCTTAGGGTTTGCTGCAGTAAGCTTTGAGACGAGGTTAAGCGCAAAAATTGTTTGGGCATCTGCTCTCGGGAAAGCGGCCACAGCCGTGTGCCGCTGCCACCGCTTAAAATTACCGGTTGGATCATTGCTGCGTCCTTGTGGTCGTCCTTGTATCCGGGCGAGTGTTTGCATTATTTGCTAACTCACCAAAATCATCCTGCAGCCAGTGGCGCAGTTGGCTCATCCTGGGCGCGTTACTTGCCTGCTCCAGCGCGGGTAGCGTGCCGGGAATAAAGCCACGCTCTATAAACGGCGCCAATAGCGCCGGGTTCCCGCTAACAATATGCACCGGTACCGCTGCGCTGGCATCGTCGCCGGTAATCAATGGCGCGGCCTGATGATCACCCAGCACTATCATCAAGGTATGGTCATCCACCACACGTTCGGCCCAGCGTCCGGCCACTTTTACAGAGTAGTCCACCGACCAGGCATAGTGGTCGCGAATACGTTCAATGTCCTGCCACAGTACTTCTGGCGGGTCGCCAGCGTTCTCCCAGGGCGCAAAAATGCTGCCATCCCCAATCAAAGACCACTCTTCAATCACCGGCAGAATAGGCGTCCAGGGGGCATGGCTAGAGATTAATGCCAGTTGGGCAAACACCGGCGACTCACCCAGCAAATGGCGCTGAGTATAGTCGAGGGTGAACTGATCGGGCATGGTCACCCAGTTGAGCGCAGGCCCGGCATAGTCGATACCCTTTGCCGCGGCAATTTGATCGAAGCCGTAGGCCTCCCCTTCCGGCCACGCCAGGGTAATAGCGGGCATGACTGCCAAGGTCCGCTGGCCGGTAGCGCTGAAATCATCAATCAAGGTGGAGTGGCCGCTGTCTAGCATCAATTGATACCAAAGCTGGTTATCAATCCAACGCCCGCTGAGCGCCGTTGCGTGGGCAAGCCAGGATTGCCCGCCACGAATCGGCGATGCCAACAACCCGGAGACAACATGAAGCTCGCGCTCCTCTAGCCGCTGCTGCATATCGGCAAGGGTCGGCAGCAGAACGTCCGCATAACGGGGATTATCCAGCGCAGAGACGCCATAAGACTCAATAAAGGTGAGCAGCACATTGTGTCCTTTGAGCCCAGGTAACCGCTGACTCTCCAGCGGCGCTGCCTCCAATTGCGCGGTAAAGGCCAAGCGCGCGGCGTGAGTATCGGCCATTTGCTGCCATTGAAACCGTGTGCTGTTGACCATCGGCAAACGGGCGCTATCCACCAGCCGCACACCGTTAAGTTCAAGTGCGGTACCGATGGTGGCAATGACTAATAGCGTCAACGCAGCGACACCGGGCAGCCGTTTAATCGAGTAAGTGACGGGAGGAAGTAGTAGTCTCACTAAGCCTAGGGCGATACCAAGCAGCACGGCAGCCCCTGCCAGCATTGCGCAAACCGCCAAAAACTGACCTACATTACCTACTAATAAGTGATAAATGGAGCGCAGCAAAGGTACGTCAAGATAGAGGTTGAGTGGCCGGGCAAACGCCATGTGAGTAGCGGCAGTGCCTAAATTCACAGCCGTCGCCAACATGATCCAACTGACAAACCCAACACCGGCGAAACGACGCGCCTGACCGACGGGGAGCACCAGCATAAGGGGCGCAATGATAAACGCCTCCCAAGCGATCAAATGGGCACCGATCTCTCCAAACCGCCACCATAGAGGCGCAACGAGCAGGACATTCAGCAGTAAGGACGTTAATAATATTCGAATCATCGCATTCTCATTTGTACCTGCTTTAGCTTACAGTGTCTGAAGTACGACCTCTCCATGTTCGGTCTTTAAGAGTGTGTACCCAAGCGCAAGAGAAAAGAGCAAGGAATAGAACGCAATAATCCTGTACGTCCGCATGCAATCGTATAGTTATTGTGTAAAAATTTCACGTACTGCTTGGCTTATTGCCAAACGTTTTGCAGGCCTTCACTCGATAAGGATTTCGCCCATGCGTTTTAGCCGTGTTTGCAGGTGGCAGGTTGGTAATTGGCAAGCTGGTAAGTGGATAGCGAGTAAATGGATAGTTGCACTCGGCTGTGCAGTGGCTTCAACCGCCTATGCCGACGACGACAAACATTTCAGCGCCGTCATTGAGCGCGCCCAGCAGCTTGCTGAAGCGCCTTATCAAGCCCCTGAAGAGACGCTGCCTGAGGTATTACGTGAACTCAATTACGATACCTACCGGCAAATTCGCTTTGATCCTGATCACGCCTATTGGCGCAATGAGAGTCCCTTTAGCCTCCAGCTATTTCACAGCGGCTTTCTCTTTCAAACCCCGGTTGCACTCAATGTGATCGAAAACGACACAGCCTCCCCGCTTCCCTTTTCGGCGGAAGACTACTCCTATGATGGCAATGCCGAAAAGCTGAAAGAGCACGATTTATCCGGCAGTGACCACGCCGGGTTTCGTCTGCATTACCCCCTAAATAATGAAGAGTACGCCGACGAGTTTGCCGTTTTTCTCGGTGCCAGCTACTTCCGCATAGTGGGGCGCAACCAAGCATACGGACTATCCACCCGCGGGCTAGCGATCGACACCGCCTCGTCTGAAGGTGAGGAGTTTCCGGCGTTTCGCGAATTTTGGCTTTATAAACCCAGCGCAGACGCCAAACAGATTGAGCTATTAGCGTTAATGGACAGCCCCTCTGTCAGCGGTGCCTATCGATTTATTATTGAACCCGGTGAAAAAACGCAGGTAGAGGTGGAAGCGGAACTGTTTGCCCGCGAAGACATTGCCAAGCTGGGGGTTGCGCCGCTCACCAGTATGTTCACTTACGGCGAGGCAAGCCGTGAGCGTCCCGATGATTTCCGCCCCCAGGTACATGACTCCGACGGCCTGCTGATGCATACCGGTAACGACGAGTGGATCTGGCGCCCGCTCACCAACCCAACACAGCTACGCACCTCGACTTTTGCTGATAGCTCTCCTCAAGGATTTGGCTTGATGCAGCGGGAGCGTGACTTTAACCGCTACCTGGATATCGAAGCCCAATACCACCGCCGCCCCAGTCAGTGGGTGGTACCGTTAGATGCGTGGGGGCCGGGCCACGTGGAACTGGTCGAAATTCCGACACCCGATGAAACTCACGACAATATCGTTGCTTACTGGGTCGCGGATGATGCGTTAAATGCTGGCGAATCCCGTCGCCTCCACTACCTGACGCACACGCTCAACACGCAGCCGGAAGAGCACCACCTTGGCCGTGTGATCCGCACCCGCCATGGCAGTGCCGGCGTGCCGGGGCAAGAGGACTCGGCGACGCCAGGGGAGCGTCAGTTCATTGTCGACTTCCAGGGCGGAGCGCTTGAGGATATCACCGCCGACCAACCTGTCGAGCTGGATATCAGCACCCACCAGGGCGAGGTACAACTGCCCCAGGTAACCGCACTCCCCAATGGCGGCTGGCGAGCGAGCTTTCGGCTGCCCGCAAGCGACCAACCCAGTGATGTTCGCCTGCGACTCATGCTGAACGACGACCCCGTTAGTGAAACATGGAATTACGTCTGGTACCCCGATGCCGGATAAAGAGGTTCAGGGAACACGCCTAATGCGGCGCATGGCGCTGCAACGGCTGCGGAGCGCGGGCGGGCTCGCCCGCTCGCTATTCATTTATTGGCGCCCGGGGCGTCAGCGGGGGCTTCAGCGCCTTTACCAGCCGTTTATTCAGCCCGGTGCTGTCGCGTTCGATATTGGCGCTCACTTAGGTGACCGCAGCGCGGCTTTTCATGCACTAGGCGCAAAAGTGATTGCCCTGGAGCCCCAGCCCGATCTCGCCAAGTGGTTTAAGCGATTGGTTAGGCCGAAAAGCATCACGCTGCTCCCCATGGCGGCTGGTCCAACAGAGGGCTTTGCCGACATCGCTATTAGCACCGGCAACCCGACGCTTTCCACCCTGGCCACAGAATGGCGCGAACAGATTGGCGAGCGCAATGCAGGCTTTAGCCAAGTGCGCTGGGAACAGCGCTTGCGGGTACCGGTCACCACGCTGGATACGTTAATTGAAGAGTATGGTGAGCCCAGCTTTATCAAGATTGACGTTGAAGGCTTTGAAGCAGAAGTGCTGGCAGGGCTAAGCAGCCCGGTGGCGGCGCTTTCGGTGGAGTTTGTGGCGGGTGCATTAGCAGTTAACCACGCCTGTGTTAACCATTTAAGTCGTCTTGGCGAGTATCGCTATAACGTGGTCGCTGGAGAGCAGCGCCATTTCCGTTGGGCCGAGTGGCAAACGCCGCAAGCGATGACCGAATGGCTAAGCGCTGGCGCTGATGAGCTAGCTTCTGGCGATCTCTACGCCTGCCGCTCGGATCATCAGTTGCTTCAGAACAATGTTCACAACACTATCCACAACAATGTTTAAACCCTAAAGGCTTTTCATTTCATGGTTCACCACTGGCAAACGCTCACCGCACCGCAGTTAGCCGAGTTCGCCCAACGCGACCCGGTAGCGGTGCTGGTACTCGGCGCCATTGAACAACACGGCACCCACCTTCCTTTAGCTACCGACCTAACCATTGGCGAAGGCTTGCAGGCAGCCATGTTGACGCAATTAGATCACTCAATTGATGTGATTTGCCTACCACCAATGGCGGTTGGCGCAAGCGACGAGCATGCCAGCTTCCCAGGTACGCTGAGCCTGCCAGCGCCATTGGCGATTGCCACGCTAGAAGCTTATGGGGAGAGCCTGGCCCGCGCGGGCATTCGCCGCCTAGTGCTGCTGAATAGCCACGGCGGCAATAAAGCGGTGATGGATTTAGCCGGGCTAACCCTGCGGCGGCGGCATGCAATGCGCGTAGTAAAAGCCACCTACACGCGGCTGCCACCGTTAGAAGATGCGATTGCTTTTGAAGAGTTACGCTACGGATTACATGGTGGGCTGCTCGAAACCGCCATGATGCAATACTTAGCCCCCACGCTCGTTCAGCTCGATAACTATCAAGCCACACCGCCTGCGGCGCCCGCTGACGATGCTTTAGTGAGTGCAGAGGGCGCCGCAGCGTTTGCCTGGTTAGCAGAAGATTTAAGCGCCCATGGCGTGGCCGGTGATGCCAGCCACGCCAGCGCCGAATTAGGCGAGCGGCTGGTAATGCATTATGCCCGCCAGTTAGCGGCAGTCGTGACAGAAACTGCCCACCTACCGCCGCTAACTAACTAAAACCACTTCACGATTGGAGCAGCTTGAGCTCGCGACCGTTTGCGGCGGTTAACGCTGCCCGCTTAGTACGTCTTCTAACAGATGCCCGCCGCGGGTGGCCTTGGCGTTTAGATAGCGCTGGTTATGATCGGTAACGCTCCCGTACAGCGCTTGGCGTGAAACCACCTCGATACCCCCCTGGCGCAGCGCTTCCATTTTCAGCGGGTTGTTGGTCAGCAGCTGCACTTGCTCAATATCAAGGGCGTTGAGCATATCTACCGCCACCGCGTACTGGCGCTCATCGTCACCAAAACCGAGCACTTGATCCGCATCCACGGTATCCAGCCCACCATCTTGCAAGGTATAGGCACGCAGCTTATTGGCTAAGCCAATGCCCCGGCCCTCTTGCGCCAAATAGAGCAGCACACCGCCGCCCATGGCCTGAATATCCGCGACTGCGTTGCGTAATTGCTCGCCGCAGTCACAGCGCAAACTGCCAAACAGGTCACCGGTTAAGCACGCCGAGTGCAGGCGTAGCGGCACCGCGCTTTCCCAACGTTCCGGCTTGCCGATCACCACCGCAACGTGCTCGCGCAGACCGTCCGGCTCACGGAAGAGCACAAAGCGGCTGTCGGCGGCATCCTCAAGGGGGATATTCGCTTCGCTCACCCGCTTGAGCATACCCGGCGCCCCGGCAAGGCACTGGGCCGCGTCTTCAGCGCTGACTTGCAGCAGGCGCCCTTCTGCCAACTGCTGCTCAATCGCTGCGGTGGCCTCTTCGCTAACAAAGGCACACAGCGCTGCGGGGATCAGCAAGGCGCGGCGCATTAGTGTCACGGCGCCTAGTTCAGCTAGCCCTGCGGGCGTTAGCCCGCTGAGCTCTCCACCGGCAGGTTGAGGGGGCGTTTCCGACGTGGCCAAACCATGTAACTCATTGGTGCTAATGTGAGCTGGCAGCGGCAGGCTGGCGGCCTCAGCGGTTAAGCTCACACCCATCGCCGTCAGACGGTGACGAGTGAGCACCAGCGAAGGTCTCTCGCCCGCTAATAGGGCAAGCGCTTCGACTGAATCACTGCCTTCCAGTGCCTGAACGAGCAAACGTTGCTCACCAGCATTCACCACCACGGGCAATCCACGACGGATATCGAAAATAGCGCGTTCAATCTGGTACATGTAGGCCTCCTGGCTTCCTTACAAGGGGGATGGCGCACGCTTGCGCTGAGCTATTTGTTTTAAACTGAACTAATGGTTGCCCTGAACTGCTTGCTCTTGACCCAATAGCGCCCGCATGATGAAACGGATTTTTTAGCACGGAGGCGTTATGCCCACTCCCCATATCAGCACAATTGCACTGGCCGATGCCTGGGAGTGGCTGTTGGCGTTGCGTCATCGGCACTCTTGCGATATCGCGATCACCTTGACGCCAACCGGCGAGTGGCAAACAGCCCAAAGCGTCACCGCTGAGGCGGGGGAGTTGCTTGACTGCCTGACTCCGCTGGCTAGTCGACCGACTTGGGTAGTGGCGCAACTGGGACAGAGCATGGATGGCCGCATCGCCACGGAGAGCGGCCACTCCCACTACATCAATGGCCATGAAAGTCTGGTTCACTTGCACCGCCTGCGCGCCCTGGTCGATGCTGTGGTCGTCGGCGCGGGTACCGCCAGCGCCGACAACCCGCAGTTGACCGTGCGCCACGTGAGCGGCGACCACCCGACGCGGGTGGTGCTTGATCCACGCGGCCGCATTCCCAGGGACTTGGCGCTGCTTAACAACGACGCGGCGCCGACACTGCTGGTGGTAGGGCCGGGGATAGCTAACACGACGCTGCCTGACCACGTTCAGCACTGCGTACTGCCGCTGGGCACCAACGGGCAGTTCAACCCGCTTGATGTCATTACCCTGCTGGCCGATAAGGGCCTGCCCCGCGTGTTGATTGAAGGCGGCGGCATCACGGTGTCTCAGTTTATCGAAGCGGGCGCCGTTGACCGGCTGCACCTGCTGGTCGCTCCGCTGCTGATCGGCTCCGGCAGGCCAGGGCTTCAAATGACGCCCATCCAGACGCTTGAGAGTGCGCTGCGCCCGCCCACGCGTACCTTCCGCTGTGGCGACGACACGCTGTTCGACCTGCATCTGCGGGATACCACCGCCTGAGGGCTGCGCTTTCACGCGACGGCTTAGCGCCACCCAAATACCCGGTAGGCTCGCCAGCAGCACCAGCACACCGTAGGCCAACGACACCGCCACTCCTTGGGCGGGCGGCAGTCCTACCAGCGCCCAGACCCCAGCCGCAGCGCCTTCCCGCAAGCCCCATCCAGCCACCGAAAAGGGAATCAGCATCGCCAACAGCAGCACCGGTGTCAGCGCCAGCACATCCAATGCCGCTAGCTCAACGCCAATTGCCCGCGCCGCACACACCATCACTAAACCGTAGCTCAGTACAATGACCAGCGACGAGAGTAGTTGCTGAGGCCATACATTACGCTGCCATAAGCCGCGTTTAACATCGCGCGCCAGGGCTTGGCACCAATGCGGCAGCCGTGCCAACCGATGGCTAATATACTGGCGTAGCAGCAGGCCGCTGACGATAACCACCGTTAGGACAGCCACGACGCCTAAGCCCACCGCAGTGAGTACTGACACTCCCAACGCGGCATGCCAGAGCGGCGATAGCAGTAATGCCGCGAGCGTTAGCACAACCACAGCCACCTGGCCCGAGGCACGCTCAATAATGACCGCTCGCCAAGCGCGACCGCGTGACTGCGCCTGAGCCGCATGACGATGTGCCCGCCCGGCGTCGCCCAGCACTCCACCGGGCAACAGCTGATTAACCAGCAGCGCCAAATAGTACTCTCGCAGGGCATAAGCAAACCGCAGCGGTACATCAATCAGCCCAGCGGTAAACTGCCAACGCCAAGCGCAGAGCATGATCTGCAGCGTACTGATGACTAACGCCAGCACTACCCACCCAGCCGAGAAGCGCTGCACTTCCGCCATGATGGCCCGGGGGTCGACCCACAACAACACGGCCCCCAGCAAGGCAATACTGATCACCACCCGCCGCAGCCATGGGCTTTGCAGGCATGGGCTTTGCAGACATGGACGAATGTACGCGCCTAGCCGGGTGCACAACGTCTGAGCAAACCCCATCGGCTTAGGCCTCTTCCTGAGGCTTGGCAAGCGGGGGAATGGCAAAGAGATCACGGTGCCCCACCCAAATCCCCAGCTCGCCGTTGACCACCGCCTGCTGGCGCTGCTCCAACCAGCTGGCAATGCGTGCCGCGGCGTCAGGGGCTTGTTCGGTGGCGGCCTCGGCCCAACCTTCCAACAGCGCCATCATTAGCGGCTGCTGGTCACGGTTGCCAGCAGCCAGTTGCCATGGGGTATCGTCCTGCTCAAGGCGATAATCGGCCTTTTCAAGGGTAGCTACTAACACCTCTTGAGCCTGACCGCCCAGCGCATCACCCAAGCCTTTATCGCGCTGTTGGTGGGCAATAAACATAGCCAACAGCCAGTGGTCTTCATCATCCAGCACCGGCTCGCCCTGGGCATTGATAAAGTGCCACTCTCCGGTCACGCTCAGCGCGATTAGAAGCGCTTGTTGCTGCTCAGCACAGCGTCCCACTAACGCCTCGATCCATTGCTGAGAAACCAGATCAAGCAGCGCCGACGCCGTCACTAGGTGCGCATCGCCCAGCGGTACATCGGTAATCGGCTCCAGCGATACACAGTGCGTTTCAACGGCCACAGGCTGCCCTTGGCTATCGCTTAACCCGGCGGCACGCTGGCGCGCCTGCGCTAACAAGAGGACATCGTGATCAATCAGCTCCCAGCGCTGGTGGCCGCTAAAACGCGGGGCCAGAAAGCGCATGTTACTACCCCGACCACAGCCAAGATCCGCGATCAGCGGCGTTGAGCTACGTGCCTCCAACCACTCGACAGCAAACTGAGCAAGGCGCTGGCTGCGTGAGGCGAAATCAGCGGCCTCACGCAGAGTTAGCCAATCGGATTCAAACTGACTCCCAGCGCGTAAGGTTAGCGAATCAATATCGGCATGGCTTTGCGCTGTTAACGCCGCGGCGAAAGCCTCGCTCGCTGCCTGCCAATCGCTTAACTGGCCACGGGCCTGGGCAGCGCCATGACGCAGTTTCTGGCGCAGTTCTGCATCGTTACAAAATCGGCTCAACGCGTCTTGAAGCGCCACAACATCGCCCGGCTCAACGCTCAACCCGGCACCTTCTGGCAAGGTGTCGCGTAGCGCGCCACCGGTGGTAGTAATCACCGGCAGGCCATGGGCCAGGGCTTCGGTGACCACCATGCCATAGCCCTCATACCAGGAAGGCAGCACTAATGCATGCGCGTGTTGGTAAGCCGCTTCCAACGTCTCGCTATCGCACTCGCCACGGAGATACACGCTACTTTGCAAACTGTTCTGATCAATCAGCTGTTGCACGCGTTGCGTAAACGCCGCGTCTCGCGCGCCGCCATAGCAGTCACATTGCCATTGATCACCGGCCACACCCGCTAGCGCTTGAACAAGAATATCCTGCCCTTTCCGCGGCGTTAACGTGGCCACACACAGCAGACGCAGCGTTTCACCAGCTTCTGCTTCTGGGCTAACCGGTGCCTGGGCCACGCCCGGCTCCACCACGGTAACACTTGCATTGATGGGTATGGCATAAAATGCCGCCAGCTCCGGCAAACGCCGAGCGGTAAAATGGCTAGTGACAATAATGCGCGCCACAGAAGTAAGCGCGGTTAACTCGCTGCGATGAAAGCGCTGCTGTTCAGCCTCATCAAGGCCCAGCTCATCGCCTAAGGGATGGTGTAGCAGCGCGGTAATATCCAGCCGCGTTGCATGCTGGGCAACCACGTCAGGCAGCGCCCCCATGGCCAAGCCATCGATCACCACCGCCGCATGGTCGGGAAGTGTCTCAAGCGCTTGAGCTAGTGCCGCTGCCGCATCGGCGTCCGCATCTGGAAACACGCCTGCCAAGCCCACGACGTCAATCTCCCAGCCCTGGTCACGTAGGGCCGAGACAATACGCGCATCGTAGATATAGCCACCGGTGCGCTGAGCAGGGTCACCGGCAACGATCAGGGTAAAACGCCGACTCATAGCGCGCCTTCGTAGCTAGCCCAGGCCACATGAGACTCGTGCAGTTTGATCTCCATATGGGTAATGCCCTGGGCGGTGGTGCCCATTTTGCCTTCGCCGATCGCTTTGGCTAGCTGGTCGAAAATCACCTTAGCCATAAACTCGGTGGTGGTGTTTTTACCTTTAAATTCGCTTACTTCATCCAGGTTTTGAAAGTTGTAGCCTGCCAATACCTCTTTGACAGTTTCGCTGGCAAGGCCAATATCGATCACTAAGCCATCTTCATCCAGCTCAGGACGCTGGAAAACCACATCCACCACATAGGTGGCGCCATGGGTACGTTGGGCGGGGCCAAAGATCTCGCCGTTAAAGCTATGGGCAATCATAAAATGGTCACGAACGCATAAACGAAACATAAAAACTCCTGATTAATTGTTTAAAAACACAAGTTATGCGGAATATCGCAGCCGATGGCAGAGCTCAACACTACCGCGCCCAAACAGCGTATTAGCAAGCGTAGGCAATTGTTTAAAGTCGCTTTCACCGCTGATCAGTGCATCTAACCGCTCATCCACCAGTAAGCTCAGCGCGAGCCTAAGGCGACGCTGGTAGTCCCAACGAGGGCGAAGTTTTGGCGGCAGTTGGCCCACCTGGCTGGCTTTAAGCGTCAGCCGCTGGGAGTGAAAAGCGCCGCCCAACGGAATCGAGACATCGCCCTCGCCAAACCAGCTCATTTCGATAATGCGACCTTCACTACCAACTAACTCCAAGGCCTGGCGCAAGCCAGCCGAGTGACCGCTGGCATGGATCACGCAATCTTGATCATGGGGGGCTTGTTCAGGCGTGGCGAAGGCAACGCCTAACTGCTCGGCGAGCTGGCGGCGCGCTGGGTTGATATCGACCAAATGCACATCCACGCCGGGCACTTGGGCACACAGGTACGCCACTAGCGCGCCGACAACACCGGCTCCAATAACGCAAATTCGCTCGCCCAGCATGGGCTCGGCATCCCACACGCCGTTGATGGCCGTTTCCATATTGGCGGCCAATACGGCGCGTTGAGCGGGCACATTGGCGGGCACTTCAAGCACCGCTGAAGCAGGCACGGTGTAGTAGTCCTGGTGGGGGAACAGGCAAAAGACGGTTTTATCTAAAAGTGCATCTGGCCCTTGTTCAACGCGACCAACGCTGCAGTAACCGTACTTGACCGGGGCGGGAAACTCACCCAACTGAAAAGGGGCGCGCATGCGCGAAAATTCGCTTTCGGGCACGCGACCGTTAAACACCAGCGATTCGGTGCCACGGCTAATACCGCTGTACAAGGTACGCACCTGCACTTCATCCTGAGCGGGCGTCGCCAGAGGCTCACCCCGCAGCTCGCCTTGGGCTGGGCTGGTCACCCAGAAGGCGGTGGCGCAGCGGCTTTTGCCAGCGTCCTGTTTATTGCCAACATCATCAGGCGTCGACATGAGCGATCCTTTTCGTTACAAGCTCGACTAAACCGAGCTCTATTTCATTCCATTGAAAGTAGCGTGGGGCCATGGCGCTGCACATTAAGGCGAGGTTGCTCGTTATGTGACTTGGCCCCTTACCATACTGGACGGCCACCTCTTGAATGGCCCCATGCAGAACAGTCATTAATGGCTCACCATCTTTAGCGTAGCGGTTGAAAAGAAATTATTCGATTAACAATGTGCAACACTTAAAGCTAACTAGGCTATTTTCCTTGATCATATAGACAACCCTACCTTCTTCTACAAGAATGGTACATATAAAAATACTTGCATCATTTATTTCAACCGCGGACAGCGATGCCGCTTCGTGAGCCACCATGCCGTTTTTTTCAAATGCCTCATCCATGACACTACCCAAACGGCTTTATAGCGCTGCAGAGCTACTGCTGGGCGGCTTGGTGCTGATGGCTGTGGGTAAAGCATTACCGCAATTAATGGCTACCTCGGCTAACTGGTGGGTTGCCTCGGCCTTCTACACGTTTATATCTATCTTAGTGATGGTGTTCTGGACCCACGGTTCACTGGGTTGGGCAAACCGGGTAACGCTGGCCCGCGCGGTATTAGTCGCGCTGCTGGCAGGTGCGCTCGCTGCCAATGCGTTTGTAGAGGTCATCTGGCAGTGGTTGGCAATTGCGGTGATCGCTCTCCTGTTGGATGGCGTTGATGGCTGGATTGCCAGGCGCACCAAAAGCCACTCACTGTTCGGTGCGCGCTTTGACATGGAGCTGGATGCCCTACTGATATTGCTGCTTTGCGCAGGATTGCTGCGGTTAGAGTCTCTGGGCCTGTGGGTACTGATGATTGGGGGGATGCGTTACCTGTTTGTGGCCGCCAGTTGGCCGTTCCCCTGGCTTGCAGAACCGCTGTTCGAAAGCTTTCGCCGTAAAGCCGTATGTGTCTGGCAGGTGGTTGCGCTGCTGTTGGCGTTAACGCCACTTACCTCCCACCTTGTTGCCAGCCTGCTGGCCATTAGTGCGTTGCTTTCATTGCTATATTCATTTGGCATTGACGTTTGGTGGCTGTCACGAAAAACACGCCGCTACTAATGCACTGCGTCTTCTAGGGAGCCATTTCGCAGCTTAGCGATAAATGCTTGGATAAGCTGTTTCTTCCTTACTATAGTTATTTTCAAGCTATTCGTAATTTTCAAATTGTCAGTATTTTTTAAGCTGCTTTTTCGCCTGTTCGTGTGCTGGGAGATTCCTATGGATCACTCGATAACAGCACCCTATTCATCCGCCCAGCAAACAGCCAAGGCCATCGCTGCTGCTTGTGAGCCGCTGCCAAGTTTGCAAGAGGAAGACGCATTCGGCGCCCATTTTGATCGTTTCGGCGATGCCAAGATTGTGTTGCTAGGTGAGGCGTCCCATGGAACCTCTGAATTCTATCGCGCCCGCGCCGCCATTACGCGACGACTTATCGAACAGCACAATTTCAATATTGTAGCGGTTGAAGCGGATTGGCCGGATGCTGCATACATCGACCGCTATGTTCGGCATCGCGCTGCAACAAGTGACGACCGACAAGCTTTCACACGGTTTCCCGCTTGGATGTGGCACAACGAAGAGGTGGCGACTTTCACCGAATGGTTGCGCCAACACAATGCCGAGCTGCCTTTCAGCCAACGTACCAGCTTCCGTGGGTTGGATATCTACTCACTGCGCGCGTCCCTTTTCGCCGTGCTTGATTACCTGGATCGAATCGACCCGGAAGCCGCTCAAGCGGCCCGTCAACGTTATGGCTGTTTAACGCCCTGGCAAAGCGAACCAGCCTTGTACGGTCACGCCCTATTACAAGAAGAACAAGATACGTGCGAAGAGGCAGTGGTTGAGCAACTTCAGGCGCTACTGGAACACCGCATTGAGTATATGGCCAAGGAGGGCGAAGAAGCCTATTTCAATGCCACCCAGAACGCCCGCGTAGTGAGAGCCGCCGAACAGTACTATCGGCTTATGTACCGTGGTTCCACCCAGTCATGGAACCTACGAGACCGCCACATGTTCGATACGCTACAGCAGGTGATAGAAGCCAAAGGAGCAGACGCTAAGGTAGTGGTCTGGGCGCATAATTCCCATATCGGTAATGCGTCGGCCACTGAAATGGGCTGGCAGGGTCAATTCAATATCGGCGAGCTGTGCCGCACCGCCTATGGCGATCAAGCTGTTTTAATCGGTTTCGGCACACACACGGGGATCGTGGCAGCGGCTGACAACTGGGATTCGCCAATGAAGATCAAGCAGATCGTGCCGTCACGGGCAGACTCCTTTGAACGAATTTTTCATGAAACACAGTTGCCACGCGCCTTAATTGAGCTGCGCAACCCTCAACACTCTAAGGTTCGAGAACAGCTAACCCAAACACGCCTGGAGCGTGCTATTGGCGTCATCTATCGTCCGGAAAGCGAGTACTACAGCCATTACTTCAAGGCCTCGCTAGCAGAGCAGTTTGATGCCTATGTGTGGTTCGATGAGACCACCGCAGTGACGCCACTGCCGAGCGAAAGGCCCCAGGGAGTACCCGACACTTATCCTTTTGGGGTTTAGGCCGCTTGGCGCTTAGGAGCCACACATGCACACGCAACAAGCACTTTTTGATAATCGACGAGCAGCAGGACGAAAGCTTGCCCACGCATTATCCGGGGCGCGATATGACCTAGTGCTGGCACTACCTCGAGGGGGTGTGCCCGTTGCCTACGAGATAGCGATAGCCCTTAAACTTCCGTTGGATGTGGTCATCGTGCGTAAGATTGGCGCGCCTGGGCAACCCGAGGTTGGGCTAGGCGCTGTCGTCGATGGCGACCCACCTCAGGTGGTATGGACCGCGGATGTGCTGCAGGTTTTTCAGCCTTCTGAACGTTATCTTGAAGCTGAAGTAGAGCGCCAACTAAGCGAGATAACCCGCCGCCGTCAGGCCTATATTGGTAACCGGGCGCCCATTAACGTGAGCGAACGTCATGTATTACTGGTGGATGATGGTATCGCCACTGGCGGAACCGCAAAAGCAGCCGCCAGGGCACTACGCCAGGCAGGCGCCGCTTCCGTTACTCTGGCAGTGCCTGTCGCTCCGCAATCCACATTGGATGAGTTAGCTACCGAGGTTGACGATTTGGTCTGTTTAGCTACTCCCGAGCCTTTTATCGCCGTTGGCCTTCACTATCAAGATTTCACCCAAACCAGCGATGATGAAGTGATCACCCTTTTGCAGAAGGCCCCCTCTTTTTAACGCACTCTTTTGAACGTTCTCTTTGATATAGATGAAAAGACAAAAAAGCCAGCTTTCACGACGTATGAAAGCTGGCTTTGTTTAATCTAGGTTTAGGCTTTTACGCTGCCTTTTTCGTACAAAACCTAGGCAGCCATCGCAGCACACTCACTGGCGCAATGATGGCACGCCTTAGCGCACTCCTGACAATGCTCGGCATCGTGTTTGGCACACTCATCACCGCACGCTTTGCAAATATCAGCGCATATTCGGCAGATGTCCTTGGCGTATTCACTCCCCTGGGCCATGAAGGAAGCTGCCAAGCGGCAAATTTGCGCGCATTGGCGATCCAAACGGATACACTCAGCCATCATTTTCACATCATCTTCTTGCAAGCAGGCAGTAGCGCAAGAATCACAATAAACGGCGCAGACATTACACGCTTCAATACACGACTTATATTTTTCAAATTCCATCTTTCCACCCTCCTTGTCAAAAAACGAGAACACGGCTGGCCATTCGCAAGGCAGGCCTTGCAAGCCGTACGTTGAACTCCAATGGGTCGCATTTCTATGGAGTGCGTATAAAAGAGTAGAACAGCCTGTTTTCAACACAAGCGAAGCAAGCGGCCTCATTAACGGCCTAGCACTCCAATCCTAGCCGCTGGTGCCACTCGGCAAGACTCTCATCCGGGTACTCATCAAAGCATTTGTCTTGAAACTGCGCATTGACCTCGACCCAATCCGCCCGGCTTCCCAGCATCATGTGTGTTTTCTTGGGAGGGGTCGGCAAGTCGGTATCAATCGCTGAGGCAAAGGGATGCACCAGCTCGGGCCAATCGGGGTCATAAACCCATAGCGACGATGCACAGTGTTTGCAGAAATGCCGCTCCCCTGTGCTCTGCTCCCCCTTGATAAGCGCGCGATAGACGCTGATATGCTCTTCACCCGTCACCTTTAGCGTTTCGTTATCGCCGCTAAGGTTGATGGCGTAGCCGCCACCACCTGCCGTTTTGCGGCAAATGGAGCAGTAACAGCGGTTGAAAGGATAAGGGTGGTGTGACGTCACACTAAACGTCACTGCTTGGCAGTGGCATGAACCTTCGAGCAGCATAGTTGCCTCCGTTTGCAGCGGTTACCCAAGACGAATATCAAGGCGCGACTGCATGAACCGAGTGCGATCTTAAGTTCTCTCTTAAGTGCCCCCTTAAGTACGCTCTTAAGTTCTCACTCAAGCCCTCTCTTAATATCTTAGCTTAGCGCATAGGATCTAGGCCGCTTTTAACGGGGATAATTGACGCTGTTTGTAAGTCAAGGCATCAGCGTTCAGCCTCTAAGGCTTGAAGCAATTCAGCCACGGCCATCTCCCCTTCAGGCTCGTCAAACGCTTGTGCCAGGGAACCTTGTACATAGCTCAAAAAACGAATGGCGGCGGGGGGTAAGCGGCGTTGTCGCCTGACCACAAAGTGCCAACGACTTTTCAGCGGAAAGCCCTGCAGCGGCAGTTCTTGGACACCGTTGGGCGAATCTGCAACAACGTGGCGAGATAGCACTGCTAGGCCCATGTTTGACGCCACCGCTAGCCGAATAGCCTCATTACTGGCGATCTGCTGGGTAGAGCGTAGCTCAATACCCGCATTATACAGCCAGGCATCAAAGGTATGCCGAGTCGCAGAGCCCGGTTCACGCAGCAGAAATCGCTCCTCTTTGAGTGCGTCCATGTTGAGACCCTCTACGCTTGCCCAACGACAATGCTGGGGCCCCACCACTACCAATGGATTGCTCAGAAAAGGCGCGGCTAACACATCGTCATCAATGGGTGGATGACTAAATACGTAGATGTCATCCTCATGGCGTTCAAAACGATTGAGCATCTGCTGGCGATTACCTATCTCCACCGTGACATCTACCTGGGGGTTAGCCTGACCAAACGGCCCTAACAGCCGTGGCAGTACATATTGCGCGGTGTTCACCAAGCCGATACTGAAATGCCCGCGCCCTCCGCGGTTGTACTCTTCCAGGTACTGATTAAACACATCGGCACGGCTAAGCAAATCTTGGCTAAGTTGATAAAGCGCCTGACCAACCTCAGTGGGCACCAAGCGACCTTCCTCGTGGCTCACAATTGGTTCACCGACAATCTCTCTCAGCCGCTTTAACTGCTGAGACACCGTGGGTTGGGTCAGGTGGAGCCGATTTGCAGTGGCCGTCAGTGAGCCTGTGCGAACCACGTCGGCATAGACCTGTAGCAAACGAAAAGTGAGTTGTCGTACTTTCATAGCCAGCACCATAGAAAATCATCTATGACTGTATAAAGTCTATTTGTTTTCATCAATCTCTTTGGATCGCTAAAGTAACCGCTTTAAAACCCATCAAGGAGATTGGCCGTGCCGGATATTGTGGTGATGTTTTTTGTACTAGGAGTGGTTGCCGGTGTGGTGCGCTCTGATCTCAGTATTCCCAAAGCCGCTTATGACATATTGAGCCTGCTGCTGATGCTGACCATTGGCCTTAAAGGCGGCATGGCGCTGCATGGCAGTTTGAGCATATCGCTGCTGGTCGAGTTAGCTGGTGTCACTCTGCTGGGGATCATCATTCCACTGATTATCTTTCCGGTGGTTCACTATTTGGTGAGGCTATCCATTGCCGACAGCGCCAGCCTTGCCGCCCACTATGGCTCCGTTAGCGCCGGTACGTTCGCCGTGGCCCTGGCGTATACCGAAGCGCATAGCCTAATAACAGGTGGGCAGGTGACGCTCTACCTGGTACTGCTCGAACTACCGGCCATCATGCTGGGCCTGTTGCTCTACCGGCGCTTCAGCCGTAAAAAGGCCACTGACACAACGTCAGAGCCGATCAAAACTTCCGGATTGTGGCACGAAACTCTGACCAATCGCGGCGTGATCCTGTTGGTGGGCGGTGTCCTTATTGGCTGGCTATATGGCCCCGATGCTGGTGAGTCGGTGACTGGCCTATATACCAAAGCCTTCCATGGCATTCTGGCGCTGTTTCTGTTGGAGATGGGCCTGGTCGCGGCAGAAACACTGCGCAGCCTGCGGTGGGGGCACAGCCGTCTGATTATATTCGCGCTGGCGGCACCTATCGTGTTTTCTTGCTTTGGCCTGCTAGTGGCGTACTGGCTAGGGCTACCCACTGGCTCAGCGGTAATTTTGGCGAGTCTTACCGCCAGTGCCTCTTACATTGCCGCCCCCGTTGCCATTCGCGCCGCTATCCCAGACGCCAACATTGGCCTAGCCATGTTGGCGTCATTAGGACTGACCTTCCCTTTTAACGTGCTAATCGGCATTCCGCTCTATCATCAACTTTGGGCATGGCTGGTAGGATGAGGTGAAGTATCCAACGTAGAGCTGTGATGGCTGACCAATGGGCCAGACAATTTACGCAGCGCCACGTAGAACACCGGGGTTAAAAACAGGCCAAACAGGGTGACGCCGATCATACCGGCAAATACCGCCGTACCCAGTGCTGCCCGTACCTCGGCACCCGCGCCGGTGGCAACTACCGAAGGCAACACCGCCGCCGTGAAGGCGATCGACGTCATGATGATCGGCCGCAGCCGCAACCGGCAGGCTTCCAGGGCCGCTTCCACTACGTCCTTGCCCTGCAGTTCCAGCTCGCGGGCGAACTCCACGATCAGGATGGCGTTCTTACACGCCAGGCCAATCAGCACCACCAGCCCCACCTGTACAAAGATGTTGTTGTCACCCCCGCCAAACCAGACGCCGATTAGCGCCGCAAGCATCGACATGGGCACGATCAGAATCACCGCCAGCGGTAGCGTCCAGCTCTCGTAGAGGGCCGCCAGCACCAGAAATACCAGCAGGATCGACAACGGAAAGACCACCAGCGCCGCATTACCCTGGGTGGATTGCTGATAGCTCAGGTCGGTCCACTCTAATTCCATGCCCGGTGGCAGCACCTCTTCCGCCAGGGCGGTAATAACATCCATTGCTTGTGTGGAAGAGAGTACCCGAGGATCGAACTCACCAGCCAGATCCGCTGCTGGATAGCCGTTGTAGCGCAGCACCGGGTCTGGGCCGAAGGTTTGCCGGATATCCACCATCGTACCGATGGGCACCATCTCCCCCTGGTCATTACGGGTACGCAGCCGGGCGATATCTTCTACGCTGGCCCGGAAAGGTGCGTCCGCCTGGGCGATCACCTGCCAGGTACGGCCAAAGCGGTTGAAGTCATTCACATAGGTCGAGCCAAGATAGGTCTGCAGAGTGTCGAACAGTTCGGTCAACGGCACGCCCTGGGCCTTGGCCCTCAACCGATCCACCTCGGCATCCAGTTGCGGCACGTTGGATTGATAGCTGCTGATTGGAAAGCCCATCCCCGGCGTTTGCGCAATCGCACCCTGGAGTTGATTGACCGCCTGCTGCAGCGCGCCATAGCCAAGGTTGCCGCGATCCTCGATAAACAGCTGAAAGCCCGACCCATTGCCCAGGCCCAGGATCGGCGGCGGCATAAAGGAGAATGCAAAGCCTTCTTTCAAGCCGCTAATGCCCTGGTTGATGCGGGCATTTATTTCCGCAGCGCTCAGGCTGCGCTCACCAAAGGCGCTGAGAGTAAGAAAAGCTACCCCGGTGTTGGAAGTATTGGTGAACTGCAGCGCGTTAAGGCCGGGAAAGGCAACGGCGTGCTCCACGCCTTCGGTCTCCATGGCGATGTCCACCACGTCCTGAAGCATCTGATCGGTTCGCTCCAGCGACGCACCTTCCGGCAGAATGACGCCCGCAATCAGATAAAGCTTGTCCTGCACTGGAATAAAGCCGGGTGGCACCGCCTTGAACATCACCCCGGTGCCCAGCAGCAACAGCGCGTAGACCACAAACACCGCGCCACGATGCTTCAGGGAGCGGGCTACACCGCCCTGGTACTTGTGGGAGCTGGCGTTAAAGAAACGGTTGAAGGGCCGGAAGATCCAGCCGAATAGTGTATCGATCACGCGAGTGAGTCGGTCTTTGGGCGCGTTATGCGGCTTAAGCAGCATCGCCGCCAGCGCGGGCGACAGGGTCAGCGAGTTGATGGTGGAGATCACCGTGGAGATGGCAATCGTCACCGCGAACTGGCGGTAGAACTGCCCGGTCACGCCAGAGAGAAAGGCCATGGGGATAAACACTGCACACAGCACCAGCCCCACGGCGATGATCGGCCCGGAAACTTCCTTCATGGCCTGATGCGCGGCGGCCTGGGGCTTGAGGCCCTCCTCGATGTTCCGCTCCACGTTTTCCACCACCACGATGGCGTCGTCCACCACGATACCGATGGCCAGCACCAGCCCAAACAGGGTCAGTGTGTTGATGGAGTAGCCCAGCAGGTAAAGCGCCCCAAAGGTGCCGATCACCGAGACCGGCACCGCCAGCAGCGGAATAATGGAGGCCCGCCAGGTCTGCAGGAACAACGTGACCACCAGCACCACCAGCAGTACGGCTTCCATCAGCGTTTTCACCACGGACTCAATCGAGTCATTGACGAAGATCGTGGTGTCGTAAACCGCTTCATATTCAACGCCTTCCGGGAACTGTTCGGACAGCTCGTCCATGGCGGCGACCACCTGCTCGCGGATAGCCAGTGCATTGGCCCCCGGCGCCTGGAAGATACCGATGGCGACCGCGTTCTGGCCGTCCAACTGCGAGCGCAGCGTATAGTTCCCGGCACCCATTTCCAGCCGGGCCACGTCCGAGAGCCTCAGGATCTCGCCGTTCTCGCCGCGCTTCAGCACGATGTCACCAAACTCCTCCACCGTCTCCAGCCGCCCTCGGGCATTGATCAGGGTGAGAAAGTCACTCTCTTCAATGGGTTCGGCCCCCAACTGACCGGCGGATACCTGCACGTTCTGTTCGCGCATGGCCCCCACCACGTCGCTGGCCGTCAGGCCACGGGCGGCTATGCGATCGGGATCAAGCCACGCCCGCATGGCGTAGTCACCCCCGCCGAATATTTGCGCGTCGCCTACGCCTTCAAGCCGGGCCAAGCGATCACGGACATTCAGCCGCACATAGTTGCGTAAGTAGAGTGTGTCGTATTCACCGCTGGGCGAGGTCAGGTGAACGACCATCAAAAAGGTAGGCGACTGCTTCTGAGTGGTGACGCCTTGACGACGCACGGCTTCCGGCAACCGGGCCTCGGCTTGGCTAACGCGGTTCTGCACCCGAACAGCGGCCTGCTCGGCATCCGTGCCTGGGCGGAAGGTGACGGTCATCTGCAGCACGCCGTCAGAGCCCGCCACGGACTTGAGGTACATCATGTCCTCGACGCCATTGATGGCTTCTTCCAACGGCGTCGCCACGGTCTCGGCGATCTCCTTCGGGTTAGCGCCGGGATAAACCGTACGCACCACCACCGATGGCGGGACCACGTCCGGGTACTCACTGATGGGCAGGTTGGGAATGGAGATCAGCCCCACCGCCAGAATGATGATCGATAGCACCGCCGCAAAAATCGGTCGATCCACGAAGAAACGGGAGAAATTCATGGCGATTAATCTTCCCTGGCAGCAATGGTGGGCTGAGCGTTCACCGGCGGTACATCAGCCACCTTGTGAGGGGCGACTTCCATACCCGGCATAAAGACTTTTTGCACCCCATTAACGATCACTCGGTCACCGGCGGTGAGTCCTTCAGTGATGACGGTTTGTTCTGCCACTTGGCGCCCGGTGGTTACCTGGCGACGTTCTGCCCGGTTATTGGCATCCACCACATAAACGTAGCGGCGATCCTGGTCGGTCAAGATCGCCTTGCGGTCCACCAGCAACGCCTGCTCTAAACGCGCTATCGGCATTTCGACCCGCGCAAACTCCCCAGGCCGGATGCGACCATCCGGGTTGGCCAGCACCGCTCGAAACTGCAGAGTTCCCGTATTGGGGTTCAAATGGTTGTCGATAAAGTCCAAAGCGCCTGTATATTGCCGCTGCGGGTCGCCGCCCAACTCAATGGTGAGGCTGTTCGGCATATCACCGATTAGCAGTGTCTGGCTCGCAAACGCGGCCTGTTCGTCCGCCTCGAAATAGACATGTACCGGATCGATGCTCACCAGCGTGGTCAAAAGGCTCTGATCGGCGTTGGCCAGATTGCCGCGGGTTACCATTGCCCGACCGGCACGGCCACTAACCGGCGCCGTAATGTGAGTGTATTCCAGGTCTAGCTCGGCGGTATCTAACGCTGCCTCGGCGGCATCCACCATGGCACGAGCATTATTCAGGGCCGCTTGACGCTGATCATGCACCTCTTGGGAAATGGCCTGACGCCCCAGCAACACCCTGGCGCGCTCGGCTTCGCTGGCAGCCTGAGCCAGCTGGCTTTTGGCCTGAGCGAGATCCGCCTGGGCGGCGCCAACACGGGCCTGGTAAGGCCGCTGATCAATCAGGAACAGCAGATCACCCTGCTCTACCAGCTCGCCCTCCTCAAAGGCGACTTCCTGGATATAACCACTCACCCGGGCTCTTAACGCAACCGTTTCAGCCGCTTCCACCCGCCCGGTAAACGACTCGCTCAACACCACCGGCTGAGCGATGATTTCCGCGACATCGACTTCCGGCGGCGGCGGTGACGAAGGCGCTGCTGCCTCCTCACTTTTGGCCTCGCATCCGGTCAACAAGGCCGTTAACAATAGGAACAGAATCACTGTTCGGCTGCTTGCAAAGCGGCTTCTTTGAGACAGACTTCCCATGATGACTTGCTCCAATGGCTACCGAAAACCGATAGCAACGTTCGTTATACATTTCACACCGCGCGGGCGGTTGACGATTAACTAGTCGTTTACGCAGCGTCAGAATCGACAGTCATTTATTGTTATCAGGAGGACTGAATGGGCTGGCATGATCGAACAGTGACTTACTGTCAATCGGACGTTACTCACCATAGGCGACGCTAACGCATTCGAGGTAGCGGGTTTCTGCGAGGTGCTTGCCTGAACCTGCAAAAATACATGAAAAAGCCTTCGATTGGTGAGGCGAAGGCATATACTTCGAGCTGTTAGGGAGGAGAGCCATTGACCGTTATCGTACCTGAGCAGATCGCCCATTTCTGCGACAGCCTGCCTCAGCAGCTGAGCCAAATCGCCCGCCGCTGGACGCCCTTGGAAGAACTCCAGGATACGGCGATTGCCGAAGTGCAACTCGTGCGTGCTGACGCGCCCACCAGCTTTCACTGTGCCGTATACGAGCCGTGTCTATGCTTTGTCATTCAGGGCAGCAAGACCGTGCTACTGGGTGACAAGGAGATCGTATACACCGGCCCCAGCTACATGGCGAGCGCCGTTCACCTACCGGTGGTAGGCAGGATTGATCATGCGACTCCCGAGCTCCCCTATCTGGCGGTAAAGGTTGCGGTGAATCCTCAGGAGGTAGCGGGGCTGATACTGGAACTGGGCGACACAGCGCCGCCCGCGGGGAATGACACTATCTGCCCCGAGATGGACTGCGGCTTAAAGTCTGCCCCCATGGATTCACGTATGCAGAGCGCGCTTTACCGACTTTTAAGCCTGCTCGACACCCCAGAAGATATTAAGGTGCTTTCGCCCCTGGCCCGTCGTGAGCTGATCTATCGAGCACTGATGGGTGCAATGGGGCCTCACATGCGCCGGTTTACCGCCTCGGACTCCCAGGCTAACCGAATTGCGCGGGTCATCTACGCTCTTAATGAGCACTACGCCCAGCCGCTAAAAATCCGCGAGCTGGCGGCAGTCGCCAATATGAGCGAATCAACCCTGTACCACAGCTTCCGGCAAGTCACCCGTATGTCGCCGCTACAGTTTCAAAAGAAGCTACGCCTACACGAAGCGCGGCGGCTCATGCTAGCCGAAGGGTTGGAAGCAGCCACCGCCAGTTACCGGGTAGGTTATGAAAGCCCTTCCCACTTCAGCCGTGAATACAGCCGCATGTTTGGCGCCCCGCCGCGGGCAGATGTTAGCCAGTTGCGTGCAGCCGGAGCATCACCGCTGCCCGCCTAGTCGGCAGCGTTATTGGTATCTAACGCAGTTGGAGGGGAAGCAAACTCACTATGCAGGCAAACGTTGGCTGCGTCGGCACCTGTTTTATCGAACGTGTCGTAAAAACACATCTGATTAGAACCGGCTTTTTTGGCTTGATACATCGCCTGATCCGCGGCTTCTAACAACGCATCAGGAGTGGCGGCGGCGCCAGGATAAAACGCGACCCCAATGCTGACGGAAATCTGAATGCGCTGTTGCCCCATGTAAAATGGCATCGCCAGGGCATCGATGATCGTCTGTGCTACAAGCTCGACATCTTTGCGCTGCTCAGCGCCGGTGAGCATCACGGTAAACTCATCCCCACCTAGACGGGCAACCGTATCGTTGGCTCGAACACAGTCAGCAAGGCGTTCCGCCACGTCAGACAGTATGCGATCCCCCGCTTCATGGCCAAGCGAGTCATTGACGTCTTTAAAGCCGTCAAGATCCATAAAGAGCAGCGCAAGAGGCCGACTACGGCGCTTGGCATGTTTGATTTCCTGCTCCAGCCTATCCAGAAAAAGGCGCCGGTTCGGCAAGCCGGTCAAAAGGTCATAGTGGGCGTTATGCCACACTTCCTCTTCCGCAATAGCCTGCTCAGTAATATCGCGGGAAATGCAGACCGTCGCTTCGGTGTCTTGCTGCTCATCAAGCACGGGGGCAAGTAGATACTCGAACCGCTCACCCTGGCCAGAAGCAAAGGTATGGGCGAACTTACCGCGAAAAGTAGTCTGTTCAGCAATCACCTTATCCAAATTGCGCTGAAAGTCAGAGGCAAAGGAAAAGCCAAGGTCAAACGTGGATTTACCAATAATCGCCTCGGGCGCCATCGCGAACAAATCGGCAGTGGCCTTGTTGGCGTATATAAACCGGCCTTCAAGATCCAATACATAAATTGGGTCTGGGGATGCAAGCAGAATGGCACCGAACAGGCGTGTTTCCATCTCTTTTTCGGTAGCGTACTGCTCCAATGACTCTGCGACGGCCTGGTCTATCGCTTCATGGAAACGGGTGAGATCTTCAAGCCGTTGGCCCGCAAGCGTTGGGTGCGCTTTACTCCAGTGCGACACCACGCTCGCGCGCAGCGCCCGAAACTCAGATACCGTTTCAATAACGGTGAAGCCGCTATTTTGCCGGTCCCCACCGTGAACTTCTGCCCAAGTGTCTTCCTCACCCTTTGGTGCGACCCCTTTCGATTTAGCAGCCTGTTCGGACGCATCCTGTTGTGAATCGATATCAGCGGCAATCTCCAATAGCATTTCCTTGGCATGATCGCGCAGACCCTCTCTACTCATATCCTTAGCATGATAGAGGGTCTTAGAAAATCTTTCCCAATCAAGCAGGATCGCCTCCATTTCAGCCCGAATAAACGCCGCTAATCGCATATTAATCTCTACTTATTTAGCTCAAAGTAACAGCAGAAAAGATCAAGAAAATGCCCGCTTCATGGGGACTTTCACTTAATAGCACTGTTTCAACCATACTCAGCATGCTAGCGAATACCGGCGGAAATTCAGTGCGTACATACTGTAACACGAGCACCCAATGGTGAAGCATGATTTTGTCTGCCCGGCAGTGACGACCAAGTGCTTGGACAGTGAGCAGCTAAATAACAGCACTTAACCTTATTAGCTTAAACAACCAAACATGGCCCTCTATCTAAACATTTAAGCCATGATTTAAAACCCACAAAATAATTAACACTATCTTAAACATTAAAAAACCGAGCCTATTAACCAAAGTAGATACAATATTAAAAAAAGCAACAAAATCAGCTATTGGACACATTGTTAGCCAAGGCTATGTTAGTTCGCTATTTCAAACTTTATTTTTATAAAACCACCTTGTTTGTTTATTAAAAGCTGATAGGATTCAGCGCTATTAAATACCCGACGATTAAACTCAAGTATGTTTTCTGCTTCCATACTGACGGGATTCTACGCGGTACTTTTTTCAGTGAGCGAGTGCATATTTCATGACGCCTATCACCCTGCTATTCCTGGCCGTTTCCATGTCGGCAGATGCCTTTGCGGCCTCTCTCAGCAAAGGCGCCGAGCTGCAAAAGCCCCGTTTCCGGCATGCTATCGGTATTGGTTTGGTATTTGGCGTGATTGAAGCAATAACACCGGTGCTTGGCTGGGCGGCGGGTAAGGCATCGCAGCAGTATGTGCAGGCCTGGGATCACTGGGTGGCATTTACGCTACTTTCCATTATTGGCCTGCATATGATGTATGCCGGGCTCAAGAAAGACGACAAGTTAGAACAGCGCAAACAAACACTCTGGTTATTAGTGTTAACCGCCACGGCGACTAGTATTGATGCCATGGCCGTGGGTGCCAGCCTTGCGTTTATTGATGCCAACATTATCGCCACCAGCTTAGCGATTGGCCTCGCCACCACCGTCATGGCTTCCATGGGCACCTTCCTGGGCCACAAACTCGGCAAGTTTGTTGGCCACTGGGCGGAGTTGATTGGCGGCGTCGTATTGATTGGTATTGGTTTAGCAGTATTGGCAGAACACACCGCGTTTTTTTGAAGAATCCCCTCCCCTCCAGGCTTCCTACTTCCCCAGCTCGTTAGCGCGTCTACCTGTACTGTTCAAGCCTTAGGGAGTAGGGTAGCCATCTGGATTGATCCTCTCAGCGCTTTGTTGCTGCTTTGTTGCAGCTTTCTGCGCGCGTTTAATCCGGCCCCTCTATTAAGGCGCTTCCAACGCCTGAACTTGCACGACCAGGCTGCCAACCGCAGTCTCATCTCGCTACAGACATACCTAGAAAGATGTTCTGTTTTTTACTTACGTCCTGTCGCGGCCACCCCGTAAAGGGAACTGTGGTTGCTATTTAGGATGCTAGGGCTGCAAAGCCTATGGGTATTCAATGAACGAAGAAAATTTCTATCAATTCTCGACGCTGACTGTGCTCGCCTTGCTGGCGGCTTTTTATGGCGGCACTTACCTGCTCACTCTGCTGATCAAGAAGAAAAAGGAGAATACCGACGCCTTCATGGTGTCCAATCACCAGATCGGTTTTGGCCTTGGCGCTGCCAGCATGACCGCCACTTGGATCTGGGCGGCCTCATTCTACGGCGCCGCTACCTCGGGTTACACCTACGGTATTTCCGGCCCTTTGCACTATGGCCTATGGGGCGCGTTGATGATTCTGTTCATCTACCCCTTTGGCCGTCGCTTTCGCAAACTGGCGCCCAACGCCCACACCCTCGGTGAGCTGATCCATGCCCGCCATGGCTCTTCCAGCCAGTTGATTCTCGCCTCCTCCAACATTCTGGGCAGCATCATCAGCCTGATGGTCAACTTTACGGCTTCCGGCGCGCTGGTCTCGGTGCTTTCGCCCCTCTCGTTCCAGGCCGGTGTGATTATTGCCGGGGTGGGGGTGCTCTCCTATACGCTATGGTCAGGTTTCCGCGCCTCGGTGCTGACGGATTTCGCCCAGCTAATGGCGATGATGGCCGTGGCCATTCTGATTATTCCAGCGGTGATGTTCGCCCTCGGCGGCCCGGAAACGCTGTCAGATGGCATGAGTCTCCTTACGCCAGAGCAAGCCAACCTGTTCTCGATGGACGCGATCCTCAATCAGGGTGCGCCCTTCTTTGTGGCGGTGCTGGCTTACGCGATTGGCAACCAGACTATCTCACAGCGGTTATTTGCCGTGCGTGAAGACCACATCAAACCGACCTTTATCACCGCGACCATTGGTTACGGTGCGATCGTTATTGGCCTTGGCATGATTGGTTTGATGGCACTGATGACCGGCATGGAGCCGATTGATGGCGACATGAATAACCTGATCCCGCAGATGGTTTCGATGTACCTCTCGCCGGTGTTTATCGGGCTGTTCTTTATTCTGGTGATCGGTTCGCTCTCCTCTACCGCGGACTCGGACCTCTCCGCCATGTCCGCGATTGTGATGGCCGATGTGTACGGCAAGAACATCGCCAAAAATAAGCCCGACCCGACCAAGATGCTGTTTATCGGCCGACTGACCATGATCGTTGCGACGCTGATTGGGGTGATTCTCGCCAGCTTCTCGATGGATATTCTGATCATGCTGGTCTTTGTTGGTGCTCTCTGGGGCGCGATTGTGTTCCCGGTCATCGCCAGCTGTTTCTGGAGCCGGGTCACCAATACGGCCTTTACCGCCGCGGTAGTCGCAGGCCTGCTGATGTTCTGCGTCGCACGATTCGAGCTAGTACCGATGATGGGCGTCATTGCGGGGCTGTTCGAACTACTCGCCGCCGTCGGCGGTGGTGTGGTGCTCGGCTTGATGGCCTTCGGGTTCTGCGGACGCCGGGTGGGTGTGATCTTCGGTGCACTCTGCGCCATCGTGCTGGCCTACTTCTGCGTCGGATTCCTGCGGGACTACACGGTGCTACTGGCTTCACTCATGGCCTACGGCGTCAGCACCATTGTCTGTATCGGCGTCAGCCTGATGAGTTCCAGCAAGTTCGACTTCACGCAGATTAATCAAAAAGTGATCAACTACGACCCGGCCAAGCCTGCGACTCAAGGCTAAGCCCAGCGTCACGCTAGAATCACTTCATCCGCTGGTGCGCCAAGCGCACCAGCCAGACAATAGGAAAGCACATGCAAACCTTTATCTTGGCGTTATACGTACTGATCTGGCCGTTAATATCACTCGCCATATTCGCGATCATCGGCATCGCCACCGTCAAAGACATCCGCATTGCACGACGTTATAAGCGTGAGCTGGTGTGACATAGTTATTCATAGATGAGCAAGTAGTAGTAGGGGAAATAAGTGCGGCAAAGGACTGCCGTGACTTATAGGCCTACATCAAGCTCCAAAAAGCATCGACCAGCGGATTTTTTAAGTTTTTCTTCAACGTAAACAAGCCAATATCGTAGGGTTCCAGCTCCGGCGTCACGTCGAGCACCCGAATACGATCCACCAATGGGCTGTTATCGAGCACAATTTTTGGCACCACGCCAATACCAAAGCCCAAGCTCACCATACTCACAATCGCCTCATTTCCCGTCACCTGTGCATAAATGCGCGGGGCAATATCGCGTTGGCGAAACCATTCGTCCACACGCGCTCTTGAGACACCGCTCTCCGATAAAATCATCGGGATACCCGCCCACTCTTTCGATGCGGTTGGCGAGGTCGTGGGAACGTTCGGTACTTGCTGCTCAAGCGGTGCAATAAATAACAGCGGCGACGTCGCAATGGGCTTAAAGGCTAAACCGCGAGGTAAGTTGGCGGGGCGTGCCGCGATGCTGAGATCTTCCTTACCATCCAACACATGCGCAATGGCGTGTTCCGGGTCTCCCGTACGCAGCTTTATTTCAATCGCAGGGTAGGCAATACGAAAGCGGCGCAGCAGCTCATGCAGAAAGCTGTAGCTCGCGGTGACGGAACCGTACAAGCTGATTTCACCGCTTAATTGATCAGCGTTGTCGGTTAACTCATGGCGGATCAAGTTCCACTGGCTGCTGGTATCCCGCGCGTATTTAAGAAACTTCTGGCCTTCCTGGGTCAACGCTACGGTTCGGTTGTCGCGATTAAACAGCGGCACACCCAGCTCGTCTTCTAAATGTCGAATGTTGCGCGACAGCGCAGAAATGCTGATATGACACTCATCGCTGGCGCGTCCGAAATGCAGCGTTTCTGCCAGGGCGAGGAATTGCTTTAACAGTTTAATATTCATAACAACGTCGGCGCTCCGCGACTGCGTTTATGGCGGTGTCCGAATACTAACCGACAGTTGCGAAAAATGGGACGTGTTATTGCAAATATATCAATTTAAGAAAGAGTCACATTTGTATACATTACCTCTCATCACACGCTCTTACTGACTTGGCGCTAGCGCTCACCACTAGCGACGGTGTCACCCTTTTTAATATCGGTGTACCTTACACCGACACATCGATCATAAAATCAGGAAGCTAACGATGGCTAATTATTTCAATACCTTACCGCTACGCGAGCAATTGGCTCAGCTAGCGCAATGCCGCTTCATGCACACCGCTGAGTTTGCTGACGGCGTCGAAGCGCTGAAAGGCAAAAAGATGGTGGTTATTGGTTGTGGCGCACAAGGCCTTAACCAAGGTTTGAACCTACGCGACAGCGGCCTGGACGTTTCTTACGCACTGCGCCCGGAAGCCATCGAGCAGAAGCGTCAGTCTTGGAAGAACGCCTCGGAAAACGGCTTTGTAGTGGGTACTTACCAAGAGTTGATCCCCACCGCAGACGTAGTGTTGAACCTCACCCCTGATAAGCAGCACACCTCGGTAGTGAACACAGTGATGCCGCTGATGAAGGAAGGCGCCTGCCTGTCTTACTCTCACGGTTTCAACATCGTAGAAGAAGGCATGAAAATTCGCGATGACTTAACCGTCATCATGGTGGCGCCGAAGTGCCCAGGTTCTGAAGTTCGCGCTGAATACGTACGTGGATTCGGTGTGCCCACCTTGATCGCTGTTCACGAAGATAACGACCCCAAAGGTGAAGGCCTTGCGCTCGCCAAAGCCTACGCGGTCGGTACGGGCGGCCACAAAGCGGGCGTGCTGATGTCCTCTTTCATTGCGGAAGTGAAATCCGACCTGATGGGTGAGCAAACAATTCTTTGCGGCATGCTGCAAACGGGCTCTCTGCTGTGCTTCGACAAAATGGTCGAAGAGGGTATCGACCCAGGCTACGCCTCTCGTTTGATTCAATACGGCTGGGAAACCGTCACCGAAGCCCTGAAGTACGGAGGCGTTACGAACATGCTAGACCGTCTTTCTAACCCAGCGAAGATCAAAGCATTCGATCTTTCTGAAGAGTTAAAAGAGATCATGCGTCCGCTGTACAACAAGCACCAAGACGACATCATGAGTGGCCACTTCTCTAAAACCATGATGGAAGACTGGGCCAACGACGACGCGAACCTGCACAAATGGCGCGCCGAAACCGCTGAAACCAACTTCGAGAAAACACCCGCTGGTGATGTAGAAATCACTGAGCAAGAGTTCTTCGACAACGGCATTTTGATGGTGGCAATGGTGAAAGCCGGCGTCGAGCTTGCTTTCGAAACCATGACCGCAGCGGGCATCATCGCTGAATCGGCTTACTACGAGTCGCTGCACGAAACGCCGCTCATCGCGAACACCATCGCGCGTAAGAAATTGTACGAAATGAACGCAACTATCTCCGATACTGCGGAATACGGTTGCTACCTTTACAACCACGCCTGCGTACCGCTGTTGGCTGACTTTATGAAAGGCATCAAATCCGACGTGATCGGTAAAGGCCTTGAGGTAGATGACAACGGCGTTGATAACGCACGCCTGATCGAAGTTAACACCGCCCTTCGTTCACACCCCGTAGAAGCCGTTGGCTCGGTTCTTCGCGGTTACATGGCTGACATGAAAAAAATCGTTTAATCGTCTGATTAACCGATAGACACTCAGGTCTTCAACACATAGGCCGCCAAAAAAAGCCGAGATATCATCACGATATGCTCGGCTTTTTTGGTTCATCGCACAGCGTAAGGAAGAGAGTAATGGATTCGTTAACCCGCCTAGACGATATTCACCAAAACCCTATCCGCCTATCAAAAGCGACGGTCAGCTTTGATGACCGCTTCACGCTAAGCGAGATTGATTGGACCATTACGCCAGAACAACACTGGGTTATCACCGGCCCCAATGGCGCAGGTAAATCCGCCCTGGCGGCTGCGCTCGCGGGTATTGGTGACCTTCAGAGCGGTAGCATTCAAGGCATTCCCAACCGTGTGGAAATCGTCTCCTTTGAAGTCCAGGCGGAGCTCATCGCCCAAGAGTTGAAGAAAGACGACGCCGATATTATGGACGTCATCTCACTCGGCACCCCCGTCAGTGAAATGATTTTCGATCATTGCCAAGACACTGAGCTCGCTCAAACCTTGGTCGAAAAGTTTGGCCTAAGCAGACTGCTCGATCGCGCGTTTCGCAAACTATCCACCGGCGAAACCCGTAAAGTCATGCTGATTCGCGCACTGGCCAACCAGCCTGATTTACTTATTTTAGACGAGCCTTTCGATGGCTTGGATGTCGAAACGCTCGCCATGCTGCAAGCCCATCTCGCCTCCCTCATCGACACCGTTCCCATGGTCATGGTGCTGAACCGCTTTGATGAAATGCCGGACTTCATCACCCATGTGGCCTACTTAGATAAAAAACGGGGGGATAAAGACCGTTCGGATAAACAGCGTGGAGACAAAGGCCGACTGAAGCTCACGGTAGACCGTCAAGACAACGCCGCCTTCAATGAGCTATACCAATTGCTGCATTTAAAAACCACCGACCTAAGCGTGCCGGAGGCCGACCCTACCCATAAGCTACCCGCTCTCGACCCGAGCCAGCCATTAGTCAAATTAACCCAAGCGACCATCCAGTACGGCGACACGTTGATTGTCGATAAGCTCGATTGGACGATAGAACGGGGGCAGCATTGGCAGCTGAGTGGGCCTAACGGTAGCGGCAAGACTTGCGTTTTATCGCTGATCACCGGCGACCATCCGCAGTGCTATACCAACGATATTTTCGTGTTTGGCTTCCAGCGCGGTAACGGCGAAAGCATCTGGCAAATTAAACAGTTTATCGGCTATGTCTCCACTAACCTGCAGTGGGAATACCGGGTGAGCACCAGCTGTAAAAACGTGATTATTTCCGGCTTCTACGACAGCATCGGCATGTACACCAAGTCCACCGACTGCCAGAAAAAAATTGCCGACCAGTGGCTCGAACTACTCGGTATGAAAGACCGCGCAGACCAGCCGTTTAACAAGCTCTCATACGGCGACCAGCGCCTGCTGCTCATTGCCCGCGCCATGGTCAAACATCCGCCCCTGTTGATTCTAGACGAGCCTTGCCTTGGCCTGGACGACATCAACCGCCAACTCGTTCTCGCCCTGATCGAAAAAATCTGCCAGGGCTCCGAAACCACCGTGCTCTACGTCAACCACCACGCAGAAGACCAGATATCAGGCATCGAGCATTATTTAGCGCTGGAAAAGAATCACTAGATGCCATAAGCCCGCTCGACCTTGGCAACGCGGACTTTAAATTCGGCGTACCACGCTTTGTGCCCCAGGCGCTGAGCTTCAAGATGCTCAGCGTTCTGCTTCCACTGCTTGATGGCTTCCTCGCTTGCCCAGTACGACACGGTAATACCCACCTCCTCACGCGCTGACTCAATACCCAGAAAGCCTTCCTGCTCGGCAGCCAGCGCCAGCATTCTGTCAGCCATGGCCCCATATCCATTATCTCCCTCGGTGCGCACAGAGCTGAAAATAACCGCGTAATAAGGTGGGCTGGGGGTGTTAGCGATGGCCATTCAATCCTCTGCTTGCGTTACGTCTGCGTTAATCGAGATTAGCTGAAAATCTCATTGAGTTCATCGTCCATCAAGGGTGGCACGATCAGCTTCCGCAACGATGTCAGAATTCATTTCTTGGATTCCTATACGAGATGTTAAAGGCGGTTACGCTGCAGGATCGTCACCTTGTTCAGGCGCACCGGGTAAAACCCCAAGCTGCTGCATTAGGCTCATCGTATCCATGAGGATGCGAGTGGACTTCACCTTCTCCCCTTCAAACTGATCAATGACCATGCCCCACACGCTGACGGCACGGTGAGTCGGTGGTATTCCCAGGAACTCCCCCCGCTGAGTTCCTTCCCAAACGAAGCGTGTTAAGACGCGGCTATCTTCTGCAATCTGCTCCTCGACGCGCCAGCGCATATCCGGAAAGGCGGTTCGCAGCCCAGCTAGCGTTTCCATGAGCCCTGCAAGGCCTGGCCCCTGGCCCGGAAACGGAACCTCTTCCACCATATCTTCATGGAAGTATTCACCAGTGGCGGCAATCTCACCGGATGTGAGAACGCGGTCGAGAAACGCTGCAATGTGGGCCTTATGTTGTTCTGACACGTGAGCCTCCTGTTGAGGATCAGTGGGCTAGGCGCCCTCTGTCACGCCTCCAACGGGTCGTTATTCGCCAATGTTTAATAGGGGTATTTGGCAGTATAGCGGCCCGTTTCGATAATACCGCTGGAGATCTACGACGCGTAATAGCGCCAGCAAGATCACCGATGTGCTTCTCAAATGGGGCGGCTTTCGATACGGATCGTCTACGCTTGGTCCATGAACGGCGATTGCCTTAGGCAGTCAGAACAGCATCACAGCAGGAAATACACTAGGAGAGTGAAATATGCAGACGATCGAACTAGGCGGAGACAGCGTACCCCGTATAGGCCAGGGCACTTGGCACATGGGCGAGGATGCCGGGCAGCGGCAGGCTGAGGTCAGAGCGCTGCGTGAAGGCCTGGATATGGGCATGACGCTGATCGATACCGCAGAGATGTATGCCGAGGGCGGTTCTGAAGAAGTCGTTGGCCAAGCGATCCGAGGCCGGCGTGATGAGGTGTATCTGGTCAGCAAGGTCTACCCGCACAACGCCAGCACTAAGGGTGTTCAAGCCGCCTGCGAGCGCAGCCTGCGCCGACTGGGCACCGACACTATCGACCTCTACCTGCTGCACTGGCGCGGCCAGTACCCGCTGAGCGAAACAGTGGAAGCGTTTGAGCGGCTGCGTGAGCAGGGCAAGATTCTGCGCTGGGGCGTGTCAAACTTTGACGTTGACGACCTAACCGAGCTAGACGCGCCAACTTGCGCCACCAATCAGGTGCTCTACAACCCCGAAGCACGGGGCATTGAGTACGACCTGCTGCCCTGGCAGGCACAACACCACATGCCGCTGATGGCCTACTGCCCCATCGGGCAAGGCGGCGCGCTGCTGCATAACGCCACCCTGCAACACATCGCCGACAAACACAGCGCCACCCCCGCGCAAGTCGCGCTTGCCTGGGCGCTGCGCCACCCCGGTGTGATTGCTATTCCTAAAGCCGTGAATCTGGAGCACCTCAAACAGAACGCCAAGGCAGATAAGGTCAGACTCGACGAAGATGATCTGGCACAAATCGACGCCGCCTACCCCTCGCCAACGCGTAAGCAGTCTTTGCAGATGGTGTGAGGACGAGCCATTAACGGACTAGGATTAACGGACTAGGACAGGAGCGCTGTCATGTCACTGCCCGCCCCGAAACCCAATGGCTGGATCAGCTTCCTCGCCCACCTGCTGTTTATCCTCGCGGCGTGGACGCTGTTCATCAAATATCTGTTTCCCATTGGTTACGCGCTGGCATACGGCGAGCCCTGGGCGACTTATATTTATTGGGATCTATGGCCAGTGGCGCACGTATGGCTAGGCTGGGCGCTGCTCAAGCAGCCTCGCTACACGCGTGCCTTGGCGGTGAGCATGTCCGTTATTGAGATCCTCATCATCAGCACTTTGTTTGTGGGTTTTCTCGCTGACCCCGAATGGTCGATCTGGCGCACCAACTGGTTTGTGAATAAGGTATTTGTGCTGACATGCTTTGTTCTGGTGTTGGCTGCCACGGTGCCGATTCAAAAAAATCGGAAGGAGCGACCGCTATGAAGCATCACACCAAGCATCGCATCACGCGCAGACAAAGCCTTACGCTCATCGGCGCCACGCTCGCCGCCATGGCGCTCCCCACCGCATCGCTTTTTGCCAACACAAACGGGATGCGCCAGAAGGCTTTTGCGGGCACGGAAAAAAAGCTGCCCGTGATTGGCATGGGCACCTGGCGCACCTTCAACGTTGGCAGCGACCCAAAATTGCTCGATGCGCGCACCGAGGTGGTTAAGGCATTTTTCGAACATGGCGGCGGCCTGATCGACTCTTCGCCCATGTATGGCTCGGCGCCGGACGTGCTGGGCTATGCCCTACAGCAGCTCGGCACACCCGAGAGCCTGTTTGCTGCAGAGAAGGTCTGGAGCCCCGCCGGTGGTTCAGCCCGCGAGCAGGTGGCCGAACTGAAAGAACGCTGGAAGGTGGAGAACTTCGATTTGGTGCAGGTACACAATCTGACCGACTGGCGCGAGCACCTGGCCGCGCTGCAGGAGATGAAAGCCGAAGGCGTCGTCCGCCATGTCGGCATTACCACCTCGCACGGGCGACGCCACAGCGAGATCGAGCAGATCATGACGTCAGATGATATCGACTTCGTTCAGCTCACCTACAACATCACCCACCGCGAGGCCGAAAACCGGCTACTGCCCCTGGCAGAAGAACGGGGCATCGGCGTGATCGCCAACCGGCCTTACGATGGTGGCAGCCTGATCAAGAACCTCAAGCGCCGTAACGCGCCATTGCCCGAATGGGCAAAATCGGAATGCGGCTGTACAACCTGGGCGGACTTCCTGCTGAAGTTTATCGTCAGCCACCCGGCGATAACATGCGCGATACCCGCCACCACCCAGGTCGAGCACCTCCGCGAGAATATGCGTGCTGGCCACTCCCCCATGCCCTCGCCCGACGCACGGCAGCGGATGACCGCCACTATCGAGTCGCTATGAACGAGTGGACAAGCTACCAACTGCAGGACTTTATTCCCTTCACGGCGGAGGTTTACTTTCGCCTGCTGGAGCGCATGGGCGAAACCTTCTGGCCACTGCATCTGCTGACCCTCGGTCTCGGCGCCGCCGCCCTTATGCTGGCGCTAAAACACCGCACACGAATCGCCTGCCTGCTCCCCGCCCCACTCTGGGCCTTCGTCGCCGTCGCGTTTTTCATTCAGCGCTATGCGGAGCTCAACTGGGCCGGGGGCTATGTTGGCTACGCTTTTATCGCCCAAGCCGTGCTGCTGGTATTGATGGCGCTAACGGGATGGGGAATGGATAACGCGCCACGTGCAACAAACCCACCGGTTGCTATAGGTATAGCCATCACCCTCTTCGGCCTGATCATCATGCCGCTGATAGTGCCGCTAAGCGGCGGCTCCTGGTACCAGGCGGAGGTGTTCGGCATTCATGCCGACCCAACGGCGGTGACCACGCTGGGCCTGATGCTTATCATGCTCCGGGGTTTCGCCCTCTGGATCACCGTCATTGTTCCAGCGCTCTGGCTGGTTGTGTCAGGCCTAACGTTACAAGTGCTGGATTCAACAGGCGCAGTCGGGCTGTTCGACGTATTGGCGATTGTGCTGGTTGGGCTTGTTTGGAAATCCATCAAGGCCAAGCGATAACGCCGCAGCATCTTAGATAATGAACGTATGCAAGGCTCTGGTTTATCGACAATTTAACCCCTAACGCCTGGGCTCAGCCGCTGGTTTTAAGCGGCGGAAAACCGAACGCTGTGCAGGCGATTGTCAAAACTCATAACGTACGATATTCTGTACATTAACAACATCCCGTACAGGAGCTACCTTATGGATGCCATCAGCTACACGGCCGCTAGAACCAATCTAGCAAAAACTATGGAGCAGGTCTGTGAAGACCACTCACCTATGATCATCACCCGAAGCAAGGCGCAATCCGTGGTAATGATCTCTCTCGAAGACTATGAGGCACTGCAAGAGACAGCCTATCTCCTGCGCGCACCTAAGAACGCTCGCCGTTTGCTGGAGTCCGTTGCCGAGTTGGAACAAGGTGGTGGTCAAGAAAAGGAACTTCTTGAATGAAACTGATCTTCTCTGAGAACGCCTGGGAAGACTATCTGTACTGGCAGAAAACCGATAAGAAGATTCTTGGCCGAATTAACAAGCTAATCAAAGAAACCAAGCGAGAGCCGTTTGAAGGTGTCGGTAAACCAGAGCCTCTCAAACACAGCCTCGCCGGTTATTGGTCTCGGCGCGACGTCACCCCATCTTCAGTAGCACCTGGGTTTAGAGTCAGACGTAACTTTATCGTGTTTTAACACCAGTTGCTCGGCATAGGCTGAAGGTGTCAGTCCGCCAAGACTCTTTTTCGGTCTTTCTTCGTTGTACTCCCGGCGCCATGCTTCGATGACAACCTTGGCGTGATGAAGGCTGGTGAACCATTGCTCATTCAGACATTCATCTCGAAAGCGCCCATTGAACGATTCGATGTAGGCGTTTTGATTGGGTTTTCCAGGTTCGATTAAAAACAGCGCAACGTCATGTAGGTGAGCCCACAACAGCATGGCGCGCCCACAAAATTCCTTACCATTATCCGTACGAATGGCGCTAGGTAGGCCACGTTGTAAAGCCAGTTGATCTAGAATCCGTGTTAACGACAGACCGCCAATGGCCCGTTCAGGCACGATCGCCACGGCTTCATGGGTGGCGTCGTCGACAACGGTGAGGTTCTTTATCACGCGTCCTTCTGCCGTACGGTCAAATACAAAATCCATTGACCAGATCTGGTTGGCGGCACAAGGACGGCCAAGGGGCTTTCGCTCAGACGCAGGAACCTTCTTGCGCTTGCGGCGTTTTACCTGCAATCGAGCCGCCGCGTAGAGACGCTCGACACGCTTATGATTGACCCGTTCACCGGCTTGACGCAGCTTCAGGTAGATCATGCCAGCGCCATAGCGACGATGCCGATGCGCCAAGGCAACGATGCGTTCACGCAATGCCCCATTGCGGTCAGGGGCCGATTGATAGCGCAATGCACTGGCACTCATATGGATGACACGGAGCGCTCGGCGTTCACTCAGACCACGTGACACCATAAAGCGCACCACGTCTCGGCGTGCCGGGGCACTCACCACTTTTTTCTCAGCGCCTCGCGAGTGACCTCCATTTCCAGTAGCGACTCCGCGAGCAGCTTTTTCAAGCGCCCATTTTCGGCTTCGAGTTCTTTGAGTCGTTTGGCATCGGGTACGCTCATGCCGCCAAACTTGCTGCGCCATAGATAGTAACTGGCTTCTGAGAAACCGTGCCGACGGCATAGCTCCTTGATGGGCAGTCCTGCTTCGGCTTCGCCCAGAAAACCAATGATCTGTTCTTCGCTGAAACGCTTCTTCATGTCCAATCTCCTTTCGTAGGATCGGACTCTAAAGTGTAGCGCTACTCAATCTGGGGGTGACGTCGGGCGAATCAACGAAGAACACCGTATGGTTTACAAAGTTACGGATGACGCTTTGCTTATTGCTCAGCTGCGTTATCACTACTGATTTAACGTGGAGCTTTGCGGCAGTTTTGGAGCCGCAAGGCGGTGTAAAAATTGTCCGACAACAGCGTCTTGTTAAATCAATATGGCTTTTCGATATTGTTTAACGCATGAAGAAGATCTCTCTCAAAATCAACATCAAAATAACTCACGTCAAATCCCGCCTCAAATAATATTTCCTTGATATTTTCACTACTGATATCAATTTTTGAGGCTTCCATATTAATTTTTCTGCCTTGCTGTTTAGCTATATTAAACTCTTCCTTATAGGAAGCATAAAAAAATGTATCTTTCGGAAAATGGAGTGCAGGATCACCAGGATACGGCTTTGTCATAATCAGAGCACTATCTGAGATATCTAATCTGGAAATGGCAACTTTATTTGTGACCGACAGCTCAAAATTGATAAATGGTGAACTATTAATTCTTAAGCAGACCAAGGTTGTGGTAAGTAGTTCAAGCCTCACGTCCCTGACCGACCTTATATTTCGTCCTTTAACTCTATTTGCATGTCCAAACGAAGCATAAAATTTACAGGCATCTTCAGAGTCCGGATCTATGATTAGTGCTTCAATATACTTTGTAGTCCTAGAGTCGTTGGCAGTTTCTAGAATTTTTGGAAAGGCAACAGCTCTGTTCCACCTAGCAGTATGACCATAATAATAAAATCTTTCAGTTTTATCTAGCATAGAATTTAATATGTTTTTAACGTCATGAGGTGCAATGACATTAACATCACTGCTATCGAGGCCACTAGGAGTTACAAACCAAAAGAAACCGGAAGCAAGCAAACTTGACCCCAGAAGAGCAATCATATTATTAAAAAATGAAAGAACTGCTCCTTCGTAGACACCGCCAAAATAAACGAAAGCTTTAGGCAGTAGATAATAATTTGCAATTATCAATAACGCAAGAAATGCAGCCAAAGTGATGAAATACAACCTGATCTTTGCGGGGCTTTTTATTATATCTTTAATAACCATTAGCTATTCCTGCCCATAAAAGCAGATAATTTTTCTCTCAGAAATGAGCTTTTTACGGGAGCATTATACATGATTTTATCACAAGATATTTCTCGACTCGATACGACATCTGCAGTCAAAGATTCTGATGTGCCAGTTATTATAATTGAATCCGCAGGATCAGAATTCTCTTTTTTAGCGCTATGGTATTTCTCCTTCGGAAATTGAAAAAACTCACCTTCCTGCATAATTGAATTTTTCACTTCCTTTAATATTACACTACCAACTCTGTGGAATGAGTACCCAGAATAATCCTCCAAATATCGGCATTTATACAATGCGAATTTTGTTATTTCTTTGACCTGCTCAAAGGTATAGATTGGCCATTCGTACGAGCCAGTTAGAACTAAGCCAGACATATTCCATGGATGGTTATGCACATCACCTTCCTGTAGTGGAGAGTCAGGCCAAATGTGTAACCTAATAGAATACTTTGGTCGCTTATCCAGCAATAGTACTTTTAAAAAACCGTTCTTATGCCAATACGATCTATTTGCCACTTCATGAAGTTGAGATTGACTTTTCATCATATTATTTATGATAGAAACCAATAAGCCATCATTAAGTAAGCGAAGAAAAGCCTCGCGTGATTCCTCGTCGTTCTTTTCGAGCTTTGAGGACGCGAGAGCTTCAAATTCTGCCAATGTCATTACTATCCTTTTTTCGATTTAACGCCTTGCTCACCGGAAAATTAGGTGCGCAGCGAGTAATTTTTCCGAGTGCGGCAACTTGTTATGCCTTGGTTGCTAATTGATCGTAGCCAATTAGTAAAGCCGGACTAAATGACTCAAACTGCCACCTTGGTAGCCGTTGGCGATCTGTCTTGTAGGCTTCCATTAATTCTTTTAGATCTGATGGCTTATCTATACATAGGACGCACTTAACTTTTTCAAAGTATGACTTTGATGACGATCTCGCAAATATTTCAAACGCACTATGAAATCGACCTACATACAGCAATGTGTCAGGAAACCAATGAGAATAAAAGTCGGATCGCATTATTTCTGCACGCATAAACAGTACGAAATCGGCCTGCATAAGGTAACGAAATTCTATTCCTGAATGCTTACTGCGCTGCTCAAGAAGGTCTGCATGAACAGATAGACGCCTTAGTTCTAATCTATTATTTCTATGTTCTAATGAACGCAAGTATTCTCGGAAAACCTCATAGCCAACCATTACGTCCTTGCCATAATCGGTTCTACCAGCTACGTAGTACTGCTGCGCCAACAAAAAATTAATTTCACCAAATCTTTCAAACTTGATGAATATTGCAACTACATATAAGAAAAGTTCGTGAACTATGAATTTAAAATTATCAAAATCCCACTCACTCCAGCTGTTAACATTTTCCGGCCTGCTCATATATGGAATCAAAGATTCGAAAAAGCGGTGCACTTTGCGGATATTTTCTTCTTCCGGCGCATACTGTGCGAGAGTGACAAATAAGTTAATCAGTTCATTTCTGTAGGGAATAAACTTTTCTATGCTATCAACAACCTGATCGTCAAACTCGCCTTCCTTTTCAGTGATTCTAAATTTTTCAAGATTACTAGAAAAAGTTGACAAATACTCATCAAGCGCCCCTGAAGCGAACGATTTCTTCTCTTTGATAGCCGATACAGCCCTTTTGTGCGCTGCCGAAGTTCCTAAAGATATTCCATCTGGCTCATCAAGAAAGGATGGCCGTTTACCTATTTCTGGCCTGGCATGAAGAGGTTTGTCATATATCCAACGCAGCAATTTTTCAAAATTATCTGCATAATTATCGGGCTCACTTAAATCGATATATATTCTCGATTTGTAGTATGTAGGAAGATATGCCTTACCCTGCGCATTTCTCTCAGGAATTATGGCTACAAACTTTCCTTGCTCTTGATTTTCATATACTTCACGAGAGATGATTTGTGTTTCTGTACCTACACCGCCGGATCGCCCGTCAGCCCTTGATGCATATACCTCGTCGCATATCATAGCCACCTTAGTTATCTGTGGATCTGTAACCATTTTCTCCATGAACGCAACGGCATCATGCCCTTCTTTAAGATCCCATTTATCAAGAATTACATGAACACCTGATTCGGTCAGCTCGTTGGCCAAATCAATTACCCACTGCTCATGCGTTGCATTAGACCAGCTATATGAAATAAATAATTTAGGGCTTTCCATATATTCATAGATCCTTAATTACAAACTCTAATTCTAAGTAAAGGGCTTTGAACTTGATTGCGCATAACGCCCAAGCTCAGTTGCCGGCCAAAGCGCGCCAGCGATTTGGATGGTCAACTGCAGCGACCTGTTAGGCATCCTCGATGCGCTCATACTTAGGCAACAAGCTGCCGAATATAAAAGCGGCGTATCGACTGATGCCGATTTTTATTCCTGCATCCAATACATCGCCGTACCCGAGCGTGGTTTCGCATCCTACGAAAAGTCCTCGAATATCATCTTCTGATAGCTCATGACCGTAGCGATGTGCCAATTTGTTACGTAGCGAGTTCAATTTTCTCAAAGAGCCAATAGCTTCTTGCTCTACCAACATCCAGCCTGGCTCCAGTTCTAGCTTGCCGACTACCGCAACTTTCTGTTTGAAGGTCAGTTGGACAGAAAGAACGGCTTCGGCGTGTCGTCCAAGACATAACCGAATCAAATCTTCTAAAAGGCTTTCCACGAATAAGTGGCACTGAAGGACTCCAGCGAGGTAATCGTCGCCTGATTGAAGTCGCTCCATTAGCTCCGGCAGCCGTCTATATCTCAGCTCCGTCAGTTGGAGCAGCGTCTCGCCCAGCTCAGTCATAAATATGCCTAACAGTGATTCTACTCCCCGCTGCAAAACCTCAATAAACGCGATGGCACATTGATTGAGGTTTTGCAGCTACCCAATCGACTCTACCCCATTGATTCTTCTTGTAGCAAAGCAAATTTTGGCAGCATACCCAAAATTCGTGTGCTTGTGCGTTCCCCTTGCATCTCCCCCACCCGCCTCCTACACTCCACCAACGAACAGCTTGACGGGGTGCCGGTGATATCCGGCTGAGATGGCGCAGGGTGAGCTTTTGGCTACCGAGCGCTGGTCCCGCTGAACCTGATCCGGCTAATGTGCTGCTCCTATAAAGAGCGGCGCGGGTACCGGCGTAGGGATCAAGCGATGGCCACGGCGCACCTTCTCACCACCCTTCCGTGCCATTCCCTCGATCTTTTTCGCCTGCTCTCCGGATCATTACCACCGGAGGCATCATGGGCTACCGCTTTACCGATCTCACTACCGCCTGCCAGCAAGATTGGCGCGCCTATGTTGAGCACGATGCTGGACTGTTGCGAAGCACTGAAACGCTGACGAAAGCGAGGCAAAACTGCTGTTCGCTGATTCCAGCGGTTTGTGTGTATCAAGTGTTAGGTATTCAAAGCCTTTCGATCAACATATCGATGAAGGCGCGTACAGCGGGGTTGGTGCGACGACTCTGTGGCCATAGCGCAACGATATTATGCCGCTCTACATCGAAGTCGGGCAGGATTGGTACCAGTTCCTTTCGCCTAACCCGCGGGGCAGCCATGAAACTGGCAGCCATCCCAATGCCTGCACCCGCTGTCATAGCAGCTATGACGGCTTCGCTTGAATCCACGATGACAGGGGAAGATGGCACTATCTCGACCTCCTTCTCGCCGATCCGGAACGGCCAGCGAAACATTTGCCCCGTACTTTGGTAGCGCAAATTGATCGTTTCGTGCCCCACCAGTTCATCTGGATGCTCGGGAGCACCATACCTAGCCAGGTAGTCTGGCGAAGCGTAGCAAGAGAGCCTGTAAGGTGAGAGTCGCCTGGACAAAAGTGACGAATCCGCAAGGTCACCGATCCGCACTGCAAGATCAATGCTCTCTTCAACCATACCGACGAAGTGGTCGCTCAGCCGCAGGTCGATCGTTACCTTTGGGTAGCGTGTTCGAAAATCCGTAATAGCAGGAGCAATCAGGTGCAGACCCAGTGGAAGTGATGTCGCAATTCGTAACGTGCCCGCGGGCTCGGAACGAGCAGACTTCACCACCTGTTCTATCTCTTCTGCTTGGCGCAGTAGCTCTAGCACACGTCCATGCAAGTCACGGCCCTCGGCCGTGAAAGACAGCGAGCGTGTCGTACGCGTGAAAAGAGAGACGCCGAAGTGACGCTCCAACCGCTGGATGCTTTTACTGATTGCAGAGGGCGAAACAGACAGCGAGCGCGCCGCAGCAGTGTAGCTGCCTAAAGAGCCGGCGCGAGCAAATGCAATAAGCCCCGTGAGGCGTTCCAATCCGATTTGTTCCTTCATGGAACTATTAAAACGAATCTACGCACCATTATCAACGGCAAGGAACCTCCTTACTATTTGTCATGTGACTATTCTTTAGTGAGGTTGTGATGAACGAGATGATGAAAGCAGTGCAACTGCATAGTTTCGGTGGCCCAGAGGTTTTGCTTTACGAAGATACGCCTCGCCCCGAAGTACAAGCCGGTGAAGTGCTTATCCAAGTGCATGCGGCAAGTCTTAACCCACCAGACCTTTACCTGCGCGACGGCTATCGTGCGCTACCGCCAGAATGGCAGCCTAGCCCCAACTTTCCGCTGATATTAGGCACTGATGTGTCGGGGGTCGTTGCTGCCGTAGGCGACGAGGTTTCCAAGGTCAGCGTAGGTGACCACGTCTTTGCAATGGTGCGTTTCCCCGAAGACCTGATGACGGGCAGCGGCGCCTATGCCGAATATGTCAGCGTTCCTGAAAGCCAACTAGCGTTGAAGCCAAAGGGCATTTCTCATGTCGAGGCAGCAGGTGCCCCAATGTCACTGCTTACTGCCTGGCAATTTCTGGTTGACCCTGGTCATGACCGACTCAACCCATTCCAGGCATTCCGGCATGTGCCTCTACCGCTCGAAGGCAAGACCGTCTTGATCAATGGGGCTGGCGGTGGCGTGGGGCATGTAGCGGTTCAAGTCGCCAAATGGAAAGGGGCACGTGTGATCGCGGTTGCCTCAGGCAAGCATAAAGAGCTGCTTCGCGAGCTGGGCGCTGACGACTTCATTGATTACACCAAGGTAGCCGCCGAAACGGTCGCACATGATGTGGATCTGGTGCTTGACGCTGTGGGTGGCCCGAACATGGAACGCTTCCTCAGCATTATTAAACCAGGCGGCTCACTCTTTCTGGTCAACCCCTTGGGCTTTTCTGCCAGGGATGAAGCGGACAGGCTAGGGATTACGGTTTCCTCACTACAGGTGCACTCAAACGGAATGCTGCTGGCACAGGCCGGTCGCTTGCTTGACGACCTTACCATTCGGGTCGTGATCGACAGTACCTATTCGTTGGCAGAAGCATCGGCTGCGCATCAGAGAGCTATGCAAGGCAGTGTTCAAGGTAAGGTCGTGCTTGTCGTTAGGCACTACGGCCGCTAGAACCAATCTAGCAAAATCCAGGGAGCAGGTCTGTGAAGACCATTCACCCATGATCATCAGCGCCTTAGCAACGCTGGCGGCGTGCCACCTAGCAGTATGCGAGGGCTGCGCGAGATAAAACAGCAGCGCCGGGGCTCGCCCCGGCGCTGATATTGCACATGGCAAAACAAATTGACGGTTAGAAGCGGAAACCAGCTGACGCGGTAAAGGAGTCGATCTTATAGTCGCTGTCGAAGTCGTAGCGCTCGTATTCGGCACGGACCAAGAAGGGGTCGAAGTTGAACTGCGCGCCAACACCGTAGACTGGATCGGTGCCGTCCTGATCTTCAAGATCAACGCTAGCCCCGCCAAGGTTACCGTCGACGTCGGTTTGCCACTTGGCCACACCGGCCTTGGCGAAGGCGGTAAACCAGGAGGTGATGGGCAATTGACCGACCAGACTCGCCCCATAGGCGTCGGATTCCAAATCGGTATTGGCGTCACTGTTACCCCTCAGGCGCGTACGACCAAGATCGGCATAGAAGATTTCGGTAGCGAAGTAAGGATTGAATTCGTAGCCGACGAAACCTTTAAAGCTATTGTCTTCTTCATCGTCCAGATCAAAGTCTTCGGCGCCATCAGAGATGAAATCGCCGACTTCATCGTCGTCGTTCTCCAGCGAGCTGAAGCCGGTACCGATACCCAAATAGAGTCCATCAGCATTGGGTGCGGCGAATGCCGACGGTGCCGCGGCGAGCAGAGCGGTAGAGGCAAACGAGGCGGTAAGTAGGGTTCTGAGTTTCACGTGTGTTCTCCTTGTGACGACTTGCTGTGAACGATTCTATGAATCGTCATGGTATTGAAAGGCTATCCTGCCGTGATTCACGCAATGTGATAGTCGTTTAATTCACACGTATCAAACATAGGCAAAACACTGTTCGACAACAAGGAAGGAGGGGGTTACGAAAGGTAATTTTTTGTAGCAGAAAAGTGCCTGTACCGGGAAGGTAGAGGCACTTCGGTCATCGACTCAGCGCTGAAAACGGTTCATCAATATTGTGAGCATTGCAGTGTTGCCGAACTGAAGCATAGAGGTGGTCAGGAAAAGGAACTTCTTGACTGAAGCTGATCTTCTCCGAGAGCGCCTGGGAAGACTATTTGTACTGGCAGAAAACCGACAAAAAGGTAATTAGCCGAATCAACGAAGAACACCGAATGGTTTACAAAGTCACGGATGACGCTTTGCTTATCGCCCAGCTTCGGTATCACTACTTATTTAACGCTTTTTTACACAACGGGTTTGGTCGCGTCAAGTTTCCGAATATACAAATTTCGCAATCTTCTCGGCTCGTTCTATTACCTTTTCCTCACTCCACTGATTATCATTTATAAAGTTGACACCTAATGGATACCCAGCAGCTTCGAGTATCGCAATTTTTTCGACTACATCTTTATTCTTCAGCTTATGGCCATTCGTACTTGCATCAGTTAAAAGCAAATTTCCCACATTACCAATGATTTCAGGGTTTACTCCTTGTTTGGCTTTTGACTCAGGGATTAGGTGTTCAACTGTCAGGTTTCCATGATGAATATCTAAACCACTCAACTGGTTACCTAAAAGCTTACAAAGTGAGTACTTAATGATGCTTTTATACTTAGTTCTATTTGATAGATAGTTCAACTCTAAAAACTTGACCTCAAACTCACTATATGACGGAAGCTTTTCTTTTAGCTTTCTTGTTATACTTGATAAAACTTTTTGCACAGAATCATTGTCGTGAGCTTTTGACAAATCAATAGAATGTTGTGAGTACATCGTCGCTATACTCCCTGAAGATCTTTGCTGAGTAATGGCATTAAAAACAAAGTGAAAATGCTCAATTCTCTTCAGAGTTGTTTTAAGCTGCTTAAGTGATACTTTTCCATTTGAATAGGCTACGAGCAAGGACAATACAAAAGACGATTGCTGCTTAACTTTAAAACCATTTAAGGCAGTCAATGATTGCTGGACTTCATATTGTTCTTTTCCCCAACCAGAGCTCTCTGGGCTAAGCATCTTCGAGTAACTTACAGCATGCTCACTCAAGTCTTTTAGCAAAACCCTTGCGTTACCCAAGTCCTTATTTATATAACGTTTAATGAGAGAAAACAGTTTTTTATCTGTCGTATACTCATGCTTAGAAATCCAGTAGTGCAATAAGAATGTATCAATAACACTACTATCAGAAATATCATCAAAGCGTTTTACTAAGCGATTCCATGCTTCTTTCGGGCTATCAAGTGTTGAATGAGTATTTTTAATAGTTTTCAACACTAAATTTTTCACAAGATCAGAGGTTTTTAAGTCTCGACCGCGAGCATTAAGTGTTTCAAAAATCAAATAAGCATCATCCTCGTTATCTAATTGGATAAAAACCAACTTAAGCGATAAAAACTTATCTCTTAGCTCTTTTAACTTAAGAACAGGATCAGTATGTGCAAAAAACTCAATCTGAGAGCCAGCCGTTTGATGCAAGGGTATAAGTTGCCCTAGCTTTTGCGTTAAAAGCTCATAGGCAAACTTTAAATTTGATTCTTCCACACCAACTTCACAATCTATCTTGATATCAGAGCTTGATTCATCAAATGACTGAATATGGTTCTGTAAATATGGAAATGAAGTTTCTGCGTTAAGTACAAACTCATTCACATAGTCATTATTGGGGGTTTCAATAAACTTATGAACACCCTTTGCAAGATTTTCTTCGCCTAACTTTAAAAATGCATCTCTAATTACTGATAAAACTATTGTTATAGTTGTTAGTCGCTGCTGTCCATCAACAATACCAAAGTATGGCTTACTTGCCTGATAAACAACCATTGACCCAATAAAGTAACTATCACTCTTATCGCCAATAATATCAGACCAAAAATTATCCACTTCATCTTTACCCCATGAATAGGGGCGTTGGAATCTAGGTATTTTGAAATAACCAGAAGAAAAAACTTCTTGAACTTCTTTATCGCTTGCTTCTATCTTCATTAAAATAGCTCTTATAAAAAATAATTTTCACCTATTAATACACTCAAGCGAATATAGGCAGCTAGAGATGCATGCTAAATATACTTAGCCACACAGCTTCAATAAACGCGACGGCACATTAACTGGGGGTTTGCAGCCACCAATTTGACTCTACCCATAGACTCCCTTTATAGCAAAGCCAATTTTGGCCGCTTAACCAAAAGTCGCAGCTTGCACGATTTTTTATCTCCAATCATGCCCCCTTGCATCTCCCCCATCCGCAGCCTAGACTCCGCTAACGAACAGCTTGACGGGGTGCCGGTGAAATCCGGCTGAGATGGCGCAGGGCTAGCATTTTTGCTGCCGAGCGCTGGTCCCGCTGAACCTGATCCGGCTAATGCGCTGCTGCTCACATGAGTTGCGGCGCGGGTACCGGCGTAGGGATCAAGCGATGGCCGCGGCGCTCCTTTACGCCACCTTTCCGTGCCATTTCCTCGATCTTTTTCGCCTGCCCTCCGGATCATTACTACCGGAGGCATCATGGGCTACCGCTTTACCGATCTCACCACCGCCTGCCAGCAAGATTGGCGCGCCTATATTGAGCACGATTTTGTGCGTCAGTTGGGCAATGCCACGCTGCCTGAGGCGTCGTTTCGCCACTACCTGAAACAGGATTACCTGTTTTTGATCCACTTCGCCCGCGCCTACGCGCTGGCCGCCTATAAAAGCCCCACCCTGGCGGATCTGCGCCAAGCCCATGAAGGCTTGAAAGCCATTGTGGACGTGGAGCTGGGCCTGCATGTGGGCTTTTGTCAGGAGTGGGGGATTTCCGAGCAAGAACTGGCGGAGCTTCCCGAAGCCAGAGCGACGCTGGCCTACACCCGCTATGTATTAGATACCGGCAACCGTGGCGACCTGCTCGATTTGCATGTGGCATTAGCCCCTTGCCTAGTGGGCTATGGCGAAATCGCCAATTGGCTAAACGCCCAGCCTTCCACGCTGCGCGGTAAACAAAACCCCTTTGATGCCTGGATTGCCATGTACGAAGGCGAGGAGTTTCAGGCTGCCATGCAGGCGGAGCTTGAATGGCTCAACGCCCGCCTTGCCGATGTGACCCCCGCCCGCTTTAAAGAGCTTGCCAAGATATTCCGCGATGCCACCCGCCTGGAAATCGACTTCTGGCAGATGGGCCTAGAGCTGATAGACGAAGACCTCTCTCATTAATTACTAACAACTAAAAGGAACCAATCCATGAGCAAAACGAGCCATTTTCTAGCCGAAACCGCCCAGGTCGATGCCGCCGCCATTGCGCCGCTGCCCGCTTCGCGCAAGGTGTACGTGGAAGGCTCGCGGCCAGATATTCGCGTACCGTTTCGGGAAATCACCCTCTCGCCCACCAAAACCAGCAGCATTGACGAAGAGAACCCGCCGCTGCTGGTGTACGACACCTCCGGCCCCTATACCGACCCCGATGCTCTGATTGATCTACGTCAGGGCCTGCCCGCCCTGCGCCGCGCTTGGATTGAAGAGCGCAACGACACCGAATTCCTATCAGGCCCCACGTCTGATTACGGTAACCGTCGCGCCAACGACCCGACGCTTGCCCAGCTGCGCTTTGATTTAACCCGCACACCACGCCGGGCTAAAGCAGGCAAGAACGTGACTCAACTGCACTACGCCCGCCAAGGGATTATTACCCCGGAAATGGAGTTTATCGCGCTACGGGAAAACCAGCGTCGCCAAACGTTAGGTACCGCTGAGGTAGAGCGGATACTGGGCCATCAGCACCCCGGCCAAAGCTTTGGTGCCAGCTTGCCGGATGAGATTACCCCTGAATTCGTGCGTGATGAAGTCGCCCGCGGGCGGGCGATTATTCCCAATAATATCAACCACCCGGAAAGCGAGCCGATGATTATTGGCCGTAACTTCCTGGTCAAGATTAACGGCAACCTGGGCAACTCGGCGGTCACCTCTTCCATTGAAGAGGAGGTGGATAAGATGACCTGGGGCATCCGCTGGGGCGCGGACACCATTATGGATCTCTCCACTGGGCAGAACATCCACGAAACCCGCGAGTGGATTCTGCGCAACTCGCCGGTGCCGATTGGCACGGTGCCTATCTATCAGGCGCTGGAGAAGGTCAATGGTGTTGCCGAAGACCTCACCTGGGAAGTCTTCCGCGATACGCTGATCGAGCAGGCCGAACAGGGCGTGGACTACTTCACCATTCACGCCGGGGTACTGCTGCGCTATGTGCCGCTCACCGCCAAACGAGTCACCGGCATTGTTAGCCGCGGCGGGTCGATCATGGCCAAGTGGTGTCTGTACCATCACCAGGAGAGCTTCCTGTACACCCACTTCGAGGACATCTGCGAGATCTGCAAGCAGTACGATGTGGCGTTCTCCCTCGGCGATGGTCTGCGCCCCGGCTCGGTGGCGGATGCCAACGACGAAGCGCAAATGGCGGAGCTCAAGACCCTTGGCGAGCTGACCCATATCGCCTGGAAACACGATGTGCAGGTGATGATCGAAGGTCCCGGCCACGTGCCCATGCACTTGGTGAAAGAGAACATGGATAAGCAGCTGGAGTACTGCGACGAAGCGCCCTTCTATACCCTTGGGCCGCTGGTGACGGATATCGCTCCCGGCTACGATCATATTACCTCGGGTATTGGGGCAGCGATGATCGGCTGGTTTGGCTGCGCCATGCTCTGCTACGTCACTCCGAAAGAACATCTGGGCCTGCCCAATAAAGACGATGTCAAAACCGGCATCATCACCTACAAGATTGCCGCCCACGCAGCGGACTTGGCCAAGGGCCATCCGGCGGCACAGCGGCGCGACAACGCGCTTTCCAAGGCGCGCTTCGAATTCCGTTGGGAGGACCAGTTCAACCTGGGCCTAGACCCGGATACCGCCCGTGAATACCACGATGAAACCCTGCCGAAGGATTCCGCCAAGGTGGCGCACTTCTGCTCCATGTGCGGGCCGAAGTTCTGCTCCATGAAGATCAGCCAGGAAGTGCGTGACTATGCCAATGAGCACGGCCTGAACGGTGATCAGGAAGCGGTGATGAAAGGCATGGAGGAGCAGGCGGAGAAGTTCCGCAACAAAGGGAGTGAGCTGTATCAGGAAGTTTAAATCTACCAACGCACGATAATTTACTGCTTGCTGCGGCTTTTCCCTGGGGAGCGCTAAAAAATGGCCGCAACCTCCCATCGCTTGTGTGCTCCTTTGTTTTCTAGCGCTGCCCCAAAAGTATGGCTTAACAGTAGTTTTGCGCAACGTAGCTCATTTAACATTTGAGAGTGACGAAAAAAACCTTGGTATAGCTACCCAGCTCATAGCAAATACTATCAATTAAATACCGACTAGTCGGTATTTAATTGACCTAAATCAAAATCACAATTAATAATAATAGGATAATAGAATCCGTTTATTACGTTCTGTGATGCGCCACCGCTGGCACAGAGCGACGAGCTTAAGCCCTTTGGCCCTGGCCCATCCTCTGAGCTGCTCATCAATCGTCTGGCCATCCGCCAACCGAGGATGCAACATTATGAAGTTCAGCAGTAAAAGACAGTGGTTCAAGGGCCTGGCAGCCATAGTTGTTATAGGCATCGCGGCCTGGTTGACCTGGTGGGAACTGCAGCCGGAGGGCCTAGGCGAGGGCATCACCCAAGGCAACGGGCGCATCGAAGCCACCGAGATCGATATCGCCACTCGGGTCGCCGGTCGCCTCGAAGAAGTACTGGTCGAGGAAGGCGAGTTCGTCGAGGCCGGCCAAACGGTGGCCCGCATGGATACCGCCACCCTGGCGGCCGAGCTGGCCCAGGCCAGAGCGCAGACCCGCCGGGCCGAGAATGCCCTGGAGACGGCTCGAGCCATGGTCGCCATGCGCCAGAGCGAGCTGGAAACCGCAAGAGCCGTGGTCAACCAGCGCCAGGCAGAGCTGAACGCCTCGCGCAAGCGCTACGAGCGCTCGGCCAATCTGGTGGAGCGCAACGCCATCTCTCGCCAGCAGTTCGACGACGCCTTGGCCGACTACCAGAGCCAGCAGGCCGCCCTGGCCTCGGCCAATGCCCAGGTGCTCTCCGCCCAGGCTGCCATCCGCGCTACCGAATCCCAGGTCATCGAGGCCGAGTCGGAAGTGGAGGCCACTCAGGCCGCGATCCAGCGCATCGAGGCCGACTTGGACGACAGCGAGCTCAAAGCCGACCGTTTGGCCCGCGTACAGCTCCGGGTGGCCGAACCGGGCGAGGTGCTCGGTGCCGGGGGCAAGGTACTCAACCTGATCGACCTCACCAAGGTCTACATGACCTTTTTTATGCCCACTCGAGATGCTGGTCGGGTGGCCATTGGCGACGAGGTACGCCTGGTGCTGGACGCTGCCCCTGACTTCGTGATCCCGGCGCGAGTGAGTTTCGTGGCCAGCGTCGCCCAGTTCACCCCCAAAACCGTGGAAACCGAGAGCGAACGGGAGAAGCTGATGTTCCGCGTGCGCGCCCAAATCGATCCAAAGTTGCTGCTTGAACATATTGAGCAGGTCAAGACGGGCCTGCCCGGCATGGCCTACCTGAAGCTCGAGGATGACGCCACCTGGCCCGACCACCTAGCGGTCAATGTCACCCCATGAGCGAGAAGACGCAACCCGTAGCCCAAGTCAGCGCGCTCACCTTACGCTACGGCCGCACCATAGCCCTGGACGCGCTGGATCTGGCCCTGCCGTCCGGCTGTATGGTCGGGCTGATTGGCCCGGATGGCGTCGGCAAATCCAGCCTGCTGTCGCTGCTCGCTGGCGCTCGTGCCGTGCAACAGGGTGTGATCAAGGTGCTGGGCGGCGACATGAGCGACAAGCGCCACCGTAACTCAGTTGGCCCGCGCATCGCCTATATGCCACAAGGGCTAGGTAAGAACCTCTACCCTACGCTCTCGGTGGAGGAGAACCTGCAGTTCTTCGCCCGACTATTCGGCCACGGAGCCGGTGAACGCCGGCGGCGTATCGACGACCTGACCCGCAGCACCGGGCTATATACCTTCCTCGAGCGACCCGCTGGCAAACTCTCTGGCGGCATGAAGCAGAAGCTCGGACTCTGCTGCGCGCTGATTCACGACCCCGACCTGCTGATTCTCGACGAGCCCACGACCGGCGTGGACCCGCTGGCCCGCGCCCAATTCTGGGAGTTAATTGCAAGCATTCGTGTTGACCGCCCGCAGATGAGTGTGTTGGTCGCCACCGCGTACATGGACGAAGCCCAGCGTTTCGACTGGTTGGTGGCTATGGACGCCGGCAAAATACTTGCCACCGGCTCCCCGCAGGAACTACTTGCACGCACCCACAGCGACTCCCTGGAAATGGCGTTCATCGAGCTGTTGCCGGAAGAAAAAAAGCGCGGCTATGCGCCGGTGCACATCCCGCCGCTGGCGCAGGATGACAATGAAGTCGCCATCGAGGCCAAGGACCTCACCATGCGTTTTGGCGACTTCATCGCCGTCGACCATGTGAGCTTCCGCATCCGGCGTGGCGAGATCTTTGGCTTTCTCGGCTCCAACGGCTGCGGTAAGTCGACCACCATGAAGATGCTCACGGGGCTGCTACCCGCCAGCGAGGGCCAAGCCTGGCTGTTTGGCCAGGAAGTGGATCCCCGCGACATTAACACGCGTCGCCGGGTTGGCTACATGTCCCAGGCATTCTCGTTGTACGGCGAACTGACCGTACGTCAGAACCTGGTGCTGCATGCGCGCCTGTTCCAGATCGCAGAACATGACATATCGGCAAGGGTCGCCGAGATGGTCGAACGGTTCAGTCTCGAGCAGGCGCTCGGCGCCCTGCCGGAGAGCCTGCCACTGGGCATCCGTCAGCGTCTCTCCCTGGCGGTGGCAATGGTCCATAAACCCGAGCTACTGATTCTTGACGAACCCACTTCCGGCGTGGACCCCATCGCCCGCGACGCCTTCTGGCGCCTGCTGATTGAGTTGTCGCGCCGCGACCGCGTGACGATCTTCATCTCCACCCACTTCATGAACGAAGCCGAGCGTTGCGACCGCATGTCGATGATGCACGCAGGGAAGGTGCTCGACAGCGATACCCCCTCAGCACTGGTAGCGAAACGCGGTGCGGCGACCCTGGAAGAAGCCTTCATCGGCTACCTGCTCGAAGCTGGCGCCGATCAGGAGAATTCCGCGCAGGAGACTTCACCACAAAAAGCCAGCGATGCCCCGGATACGCCGCTCGTCACCGCAGAGACTCATCACGACACAACACGCCATCGACGCTTCAGTCTCCAGCGGATGCTCAGCTACATGTGGCGCGAAACTCTCGAACTACGCCGCGATCCGGTGCGTGCGACCCTGGCGCTGGTTGGCTCGCTGATCCTGATGTTCGTTATGGGTTTTGGCATCAGCATGGACGTGGAGGAGCTCAGCTACGCCATCCTTGACCGCGACCAGACGTCGCTAAGTCAGAGCTACGCGCTGAACCTCTCGGGATCGCCCCATTACTTTAGAGAGCGCCCGCCTATCTCAGACTATGCCGCGTTGGATCGACGTATGCGCAGCGGGGAGCTGTCCCTGGCAATCGAAATTCCCCCCGGGTTTGGTCGTGATGTAAAGCGTGGCCACAATGTCGAGATCGGAGCATGGATCGACGGCGCCATGCCTCAACGCGCCGAAACCGTGCAAGGCTACGTACAGGGCATCCACCAGCAGTGGCTGCTGGCGCAAGCAAGGCAATCCGGAACCGCCGTCAGCGGAGCGGCAGCCAATATCGAGAACCGCTACCGCTACAATCCTGACATTCAGAGCCTGCCAGCAATGGTTCCTGCCGTGATTCCACTGCTGTTGCTGATGTTGCCAGCAATGCTCACGGCACTCTCGGTGGTGCGTGAAAAAGAGATGGGCTCAATCATCAACCTTTATGTCACCCCTGTCACCCGCGCCGAGTTTCTGATCGGCAAGCAAATTCCCTACATCGGCTTGGCAATGGTCAATTTTTTATTGATGACCGGGCTGGCGATCACATTGTTCGGCGTACCGATCACCGGTAGCTTCCCGACCCTAGCGCTGTCGGCCCTGGTATTTTCCATCATCGCCACCGGCATGGGCCTGCTGGCCTCGACCATCACCCACAGCCAGATCGCCGCTATGTTCTTCGCTATGATCGGTACGCTGATTCCCGCCATCCAATTTTCGGGCCTCACCGATCCGGTCTCGTCGCTGGAAGGCACCGGACGCTTCATCGGCAATATTTATCCAGCCAGCTACATGTTCACCATTAGCCGCGGCGTATTCAGCAAGTCCCTAGGGCTAGGTGACCTTATCGGGTCGTTCCTGCCGATGCTGCTGGCGGTACCGGTGATCATGGGCATGGCGATCGCCCTACTGAAAAAGCAGGAGAGCTGAGATGCGCAGGATTGCAAACATTTATCGCCTGGGCGTCAAAGAGTTCTGGAGTCTATTGCGTGACCCCATAATGCTGGTGCTGATCGTCTATGTGTTCACTGCTTCGGTCTACACTTCCGCGACGGCAATGCCCGAGACGCTGAACAACGCTCCTATCGCTATCGTCGACGAAGACGACTCACCGCTTTCCACGCGTATCGTATCGGCCTTCTACCCACCACAGTTCGTGCACCCGCAAATCATCACCTTCCAGGAAATGGATGCGGGTCTAGATGCCGGAGACTACACGTTCGTACTGGTTATTCCCGCCAACTTTCAGCGCGACGTGCTGGCCGGACGCGGCCCCGACATTCAGCTCAATATCGACGCCACGCGCATGAGCCAGGCCTTCTCGGGTAATAGTTATGTACAGCAGATCGTCATGGGCGAGATCAATGAGTTCGTAAGCCGCTACCGCGCAAGCACCATCCCACCAGTCAACTTGGCACTACGAGCGCGCTTCAATCCGGGCCTTGACCAAGCATGGTTTGGCTCACTGATGTCGATCATCGACAACGTGACCATGCTCTCAATCATCCTCACTGGCGCGGCACTAATTCGCGAGCGCGAGCACGGCACCATCGAGCACTTGCTGGTGATGCCAGTGACCCCTGCCGAAATCATGCTGGCCAAGGTGTGGTCGATGGGGGTTGTGGTGTTGCTAGCGGTGACGTTATCGCTGACTTTCGTCGTACGCGGCCTGCTTCAAGTGCCGATAGAGGGATCGGTTGCACTGTTTCTGGCTGGCGCGGCCCTGCACCTGTTTGCCACCACCTCAATGGGCATCTTCCTGGCGACGCTGGCCCGTAGCATGCCCCAGTTCGGCATGCTGATGATCCTGTTCCTGCTACCCCTACAGATGCTCTCAGGAAGCACCACGCCCCGCGAGAGCATGCCCGAGCTCGTCCAGAACCTTATGCTGCTGGCACCCACAACCCACTTCGTCGAGCTAAGCCAGGCCATTCTGTTTCGCGGTGCCGGCATCGACGTTGTATGGGGACAGTTTCTGACACTGTTAGTCATTGGCAGCGCTCTGTTCGCCATTTCGCTCTCTCGCTTTCGCAAGACCATCAGCCAGATGGCCTGATGCAACCCGCGCGCACATCGGCGCATCACACCAGAAGGAATATACAATGAACCACAATACCATCTTACCTCTGGCACTTTATCAAGCTAATCAGAACCTTTGCCAACAAACGATAGCGCTAGTGCAGAAAAGTCAGCAGACATGGTACGAATTGGGTACACAACCCTTCGCTGGCGGCCCCCCAATGCAGCAGATCTTTGATAATCAGAGCGCTCTGCTGCTTGGCCTCTTCGATACGATGCAAGCCTGGCAGGTACAAACGGGAAAAGCCTTGATTGAGACTGTCAGCGTTGTCTCCCCAGCACTCTACTGGTTAACCGCCAGTTCGCAAGACGATCCGGGTACAACAAATAAAGGAGATTGAACCGATGACTTATCAGCACACAGCTCTGGTCACCGGCGGTATGGGTGGCCTGGGTGAAAGCATCGCCCGAACTCTGCACGATGCAGGGCATAGCGTTCTCGTCACCCATTCGCCAAACAACGACCATGTCCAGACCTGGCTGCAGAAGCAGGCCAGTGAGGGCTACCACTTCTCTGCCTACTCTGTCGATGTGGCCGATTTTGACGACTGCCAGCGACTCGCAAACGATATCCAAGCCGAAGGCACCGTTGTCGACATATTGATCAATAACGCTGGCATCACTCGCGATACCACTTTCCGGAAGCTCTCCAAGGTCGACTGGGATGCAGTGATGCGAACTAATTTGGACTCGATGTTCCATGTAACCCAGCCGTTTTGCGAAGGTATGGTCGAGCGCAACTGGGGCCGTATCGTCAATATTTCTTCGATTAACGGCTCCAAGGGCCAGTTTGGCCAGACCAACTACGCCGCGGCGAAGGCCGGCATCCACGGTTTCACCAAGTCGCTGGCAATGGAAGTGGCAAAGCGGGGTGTCACTGTCAATACCGTCTCACCCGGCTACCTGGAGACCAAGATGGTGCTAGCGGTTCCTAAGGAGATACTGGAATCGAAGGTGATCTCGCAGATCCCGGTTGGGCGGTTAGGCAAACCAGACGAGTTAGCGGCGCTGGTCGCCTTCATCTGCAGCGAACAAGCCGGTTTCATGACCGGCAGTAACGTAGCAATGAATGGCGGCCAGCATATGTTTTGAACATGCGGCCTAGCGGGATGGGTGGCCATATCATCTATCCCTCGTCCAGTATTTTCTCGCACTCACGCAGGAGAAGTTCCCATGGCAAGCGAAGGTTCCAATCATCGCCCCTGGTATACGGACGCATGGCCACTATTGAGCATGGCTCAAGACTACGCAGCTGCCGCGCTAAGCTACACTACCGATGCATGGCAACGCTCGATACTCTACGCCGATGTGATGCGCCAGCGTGGCGATCAGTACCAAGCACACCTGAAGGATGACGCTCCTCACGTGCTCGACTTCCCCTATGAGGTAGTGATATCTGGCCATGAGCTGCCGCGCCCGGTCAACTATGGGCTGGCACGCATTCTGCCGTTAGAGGGTGCTCCCACCGCGCCAAGCACGAGCAAACGCCCCTTCGTCGTGGTTGACCCGCGTGCTGGCCATGGCCCCGGCATCGGCGGCTTTAAGGCCGAAAGCGAGGTTGGCGCCGCTCTCGGCGCAGGACACCCTTGCTATTTTATCGGCTTTGGACCCGACCCTGAGCCCGGTCAGACAATAGAAGACGTGGTGCTCGCCGAAGTCGCTTTCCTCGAGAAAGTCATCGCACTTCACCCGCACAGCGAGGGCAAGCCGGCGGTGGTCGCCAACTGCCAGGCTGGCTGGCAGATATTGATGGCCGCAGCCCTACGCCCCGAGCTATTCGGACCCATCATCGTGGCTGGTACGCCGGTGTCGTACTGGGCTGGCTGGCCAGGCAAGAATCCGATGCGCTACGCTGGCGGTCTGCTCGGCGGCAGTTGGCTAACCGCACTCGCCAGCGATCTGGGCAATGGTCGCTTCGATGGTGCTTACCTGGTTCAGAACTTCGAGAACCTCAATCCAGCTAATACACTATGGGGCAAGCAGTACAATCTGTATGCAAATGCCGACAGTGAGGCGACACGCTACTTGGGCTTCGAAAAATACTGGGGTGGCTACGTATTCCTCAACGATATAGAGATGCAATACATCGTCGACAACCTTTTCATTGGCAATCGGCTGTCAAGTGCCGAACTGATAACCTCCGAAGGTATCCGCCTGGACTTGCGCAATATCCGCTCGCCCATCGTGGTTTTTTGCTCCAACGGCGACAATATCTCGCCGCCGCCGCAGGCACTGGGCTGGATCACAGACCTCTATCGCGATGATGATGAAGTACTCAGCCACGACCAAACCATTGTCTATACCACTCACGATAACATTGGACATCTAGGCATCTTTGTTTCGGGCAGTGTCGGCCGCAAAGAGCACCGCGAATTCACCAACAATATCGACTTAATTGATGTGCTACCCGCCGGTATCTACCAGACGCAGATTCAGGATAAGCGAGAGGATATGCCCCTCGCGGAACTCGTCGAGGGTGACTATCTGCTGTCGATCCAGCGGCGCAGCGTCGAGGATGTGAGCCAGATTGTGCAGGTGGATGCTGAGAGCGACCGCAAATTCGCCGCAGTCAACCAGATATCGCGAATTAACTTAGGACTTTATCGCCAGTTCGTTCAGCCCTGGGTACGTACCTGGACTACTCCCGAATCGGCACGATGGCTGCAGAGCGTACATCCGTTGCGTCTCTCTTACGAACGCTGGTCGAGCCGCAACCCGATGGCTTTGACAGTGGCTGAACATGCACAGAAAATCCGCGCAACACGCCAACCAGTAGCGGCAGACAATCCTTTCCTGCAGTGGCAACAAGCCTATTCCAATACCGTGATCTCTGCGCTGGATCATTGGCGAATACAGCGTGACAACGCCTACGAACAAATATTTAACTTGGTCTATGGGTCCCCGTGGGTGCAAGCGCTGGCCGGGCTGGGCGCCGATGACCATCTCGTGCGTACGCATCCTGGGGTCTCGCCCGAGCATCGTGCTTTCGTCGCTGAGGAAATTGAGCGGTTGCGCGCCGAAATTAACCAGGGGGGCCTGCTTGAAGCCAGTATCCGCGCACTGTTCTACGTCAGCCGCTTTCGCGGCGAAGCCGACGAGCGCCGCTTTAACCTAGCGGCCAGCTTGCAACAGCCAGACTATCTCGTCCACTTAGATATGGCATCATTCCGACAGCTAGCACGTCGTCAGGCCAACCTGATGCGCCTTGATCTTGATGCTGCAACCGCTGCCATCCCGCGACTGCTGGCGGACAGCGCCGCGAACGAGATACGCGATCAGGCGCGGCTTCTTGAGCAGATGCTGACCGCCACGGAAGCATTATTGCCAGAAGAAGAGGCAAGCTTAGCGCAAATGCTGAAGGTGTTCGACGATGCAGCCCATGAACAGGAAGCCATCGTCACAGCAGGTAAACGCAGCCTAGGAAGGTCGAACGAAAATAACACTGCCAAGCCTGGAGAGCCATAACCGCCAAGCTTCGTGCCTGACTTATATTAGAAGTATTCACTTAGGAGTCATCCATGTACACCAAATTGCTGGTACCTATAGACGGCAGCTGCACCTCACTTTTAGCCTTGGCACAGGCAAGCTATTTAGCAAAGCTGACGGGAGCCAGCATCGAGCTACTACATGTGGTTAATGCAATGGAGTACTCCAATGGTTTCGAAAGCCCGCGCGCCTATATAAAAAAAGTCAGACCCTATTTTCTGAAAGTCGGCAATGATCTGCTCGACAACGCTCGGATACAGCTGGAAGCCCAAGAACTCAATGTCACCACAGTACTTGTCGAGGCCGAGGGCAAACGAGTATCAGAACACGTTGCGGATCACGCAGCTAAGTGTCAGTTCGATCTGATAATTCTAGGCACCCATGGCCGACGTGGCATGCAACGACTTCTCCTCGGCAGCGACGCCGAGCAAGTGGCACGTATTGCGCCGGTGCCCGTCATGCTGGTCAGAGACGTAAACACACAAGCAATTTCTCGTACTCTAGACAAAGAAATGATAAAAGGTGCCGCATTAAAGCAACCAACTGATGAGTAACTGCACCTTGCCTTCCTCTCCTACTAAACAAGCTCGCAAACATCGCCGACTCCCCCCCGATGTGCGTATAGAGCAGATCCTCTGTGCGGCTTTGTACGAGTTTTCGCAACACGGGTTCGCCTCTGCCCGCATGGAGGATATTGCTCAGCGGGCGGAACTCTCGAAAGGCGGCCTCTATGCTCACTTCAAGAGCAAGGAATCGATATTTGAAGCACTACTATTAAAACGCCTGACACCAAGGTTCAACAATCAGCAGTGGGTGCTCAGCGGCGGCGACTCCCTGAGCGAAGCTATCGAATCCTTTATTGATCACCTCTATAGCCAACTGAGTGATCCAGATGTCATAGCTATGCTGAAGCTGCTGATGACGGAAAGCCGACGCATCCCTCATCTTGTTGATTTTTGGCGCAGGGAGGTAATTGACAAATACCTCGCAGAACAACAGGCCATTTTGAAAACTGCAGCCGATAAAGGGCATCTTCGTCACAGCGCCTTCCTTGAAGACGCAGCGCTGCTAATGGCACCAGCGCTATATGGTGCCATTTGGCAAATGATTTTTGATGAAGCGACTGCCGCCGCCACCGTTGGCTCGCTGCGCCGAGCCCATTTGCGAATGCTGCATGAATTCTTAGCACCATGATCAACTGATGGTTGACTCCCAAATCACCGTTAACTGTAGGTAAAGTTCATTCACTAAAAATCGCCCCGAAAGCGCCACATGACCTATCAATAAGGTGTCGTTGTGAAACCAGCTAAGCTTATCACCTTACTCAACACGCTACTTATTATCCTAATAGTGAATGGTTGTGCCATGGTTGGCGTCTCTTCGCTTAGCCCTGGTGAGTATATCGCGCTTAAACGCGGAGACCTGCTTACCAGTGGCGAGCTAAGCGCAGCTACCCAGGAAACCATCAAAGTTATCGGGCTGGATGAAGGGAGATGCCGTGAGCACTCCCAAAACTGTGTAGATATATTATCCAGCACCGCTGGCATAGCTGAAGAACGCAGACTTTCCGCACTGGCAGAGCTGTGGCTTCAAGAAGCGATGTCAAAAGCAGGATCATCAAGTGATATCCCGAGTACCGAGGCTGACATTTACGCTTGGATTGAGGTTGCCAGACATGCTTATGCTTACTTGTTTTTCTCCGAACGATCTCCTGGGGAACGCGCCTTCGAAGATCGTCAGATACAAGTACGCGACTATTATAACTATTCAGTTCAACAGATTGTTTCAGGGCTTTTTCAACAGAATCTCTCAGCCATTGAAGATAAAAGCCGCTCCTATTCTTTGGATACGCCTAGGCTTTCTGGCTGGAAGGTTACAACCGATCTCACCGGCGTACGCTTCGCCGGCGACATCGACTTACCCGAGAACCTAGTTCCAGCATCTTCACTGGTCTTTTCCGGCTTGCGTAGCACTTATCGCCGTGACGGCTTTGGTGCCGAACTGGTCGCGGTATTAGACGATAGCCTCGCGCTTCATCGCGCTCGACCTTATAGCGAAATGCCTTTTCCGGCACTCACCGCACTAATCCATTTTTCCGGTGAGGATTTGGCTCAGGTGCTATCGACTCAATCACTAGAGGTGATCGTAAGAGACCCCTACCAAGACGACAGCATACAGTTGCATGGGCAACAGATTCCCCTAGCCGCAAATTTCACTGCGGGCTATGGACTATGGCTGGCGCATTCAGGCCATACGCTCTCTGCTAGGCCACAGCCAAGGTATCAACCGACCACACCTTTATATGATGCAGCCCTTCGATCCTGAGCGACGCATCATCCTCATGCTGCATGGCCTTGGCAGTAGTCCCGAAGCCTGGGTAAATGTAGCTAATGAAGTGCTGGGCGATGAGAGCCTGCGGCAACATTTTCAGGTATGGCAAATCTACTACCCTACCAATATGCCACTGTCGATTAATCATACGGCGATACGACGCACTGTGAATGAAACACTACTGGAACTTGATCCCACCACAGAAACGCTGGCTTCACAAGGTATCGTTCTAATTGGCCATAGCATGGGGGGTGTATTGGCACGCCTGATGGTCTCTTCTAGCCAAGGTAGGTTGTGGAGCGAATTCGTGGAACAACGCCAATTGCCAAAGGCACATAGGCAACTCGCCCAACAACGCCTAGCTCCCCTACTACGTTTCGAATCGCTACCAGAGATAAAACGAGCAATTTTCATCGCAGCACCACATCGCGGCACACCGGTGGCCGGTAATCGTCTAGGGAGAGCAGTCTCTCGTTTCGTTCGTCTACCACTCACCTTGCTGGAAGAGTTCGACGATGTCATCAGGGCTCTGGCTAATACTGACGCCGAATCAGATGGGGCATACCTGCGCCTTCCCAACAGTATCGATAATTTGAGTGAGGCAGATCCGTTCATTAGAGCAACGGCCAATCTGCCTATCTCCCCTCAAGTTCACTACCATTCTATCATTGCCCAGCGTGACACCAGTGTACCGTTAGAGGTTTCAGATGATGGGATAGTGCCGTACGCCAGCGCACATTTGCCGGGAGCCATATCAGAAAAAGTGTTTATCGCTGGGCACAGCGTCCAGGAAACGGCCCAAGCGATTCTGGAAATCAGGCGTATCTTGCATCAAGACCTAACCGAATATAGTAATTGAAATTCAACCCAGCTGCGTCTTACCACCACTGCCTAGTGCTCTGCGCAGATAAGCAATGATGACAGGTATAAAAGAACGGGCGGAGAAATTTCGCCACAAAAGCAGAGTACTGTACCAGGAGGCGTGAGCTGAGCACACCTCCTACTGAAGAACAGCCTTGCTGCTGAACATCAATCTTAGCTTTGAACCTCAGGAGACCTCAAGCGCCACTTTCAATACGCCGTCTCGCTGGTGGGCGAAGAGATCGTAGGCTTCGACGATATTCTCCAGCGCATAGCGGTGGGTGACCATGGGCCCAAGATCCAACCGACCGGCGTCGATGATGCTCATCAGCCTGCGCATGCGCTCTTTACCACCGGGGCATAGCGAAGTGATAATCTTATGGTCGCCGAGGCCAGCACAGAAAGCGCTCAGCGGAATCGTTAGGTCTTGGGAGTAAACGCCCAGGCTGGAGAGCGTTCCGCCGGGTTTTAACACCCGCAGGGCGGATTCAAAGGTCTGTTGCAGGCCAAGCGCTTCAATCGCGGAGTCGACGCCGCGCCCGCCGGTGAGCTTGAGAATTTCCTCGACCACATCCACCTTGCGGAAATCCAGCGTTACGTCCGCGCCCATCTGCTTGGCCATGGCCAAACGCTCATCAACCCCGTCTACCGCAATGATCATCCCGGCCCCACGCAGCCGCGCCCCCGCCGTGGCGCATAGGCCAATCGGCCCTTGGGCGAAGACCACCACCGTGTCGCCGATTTTGATACCGGCGGCTTCGGCACCGGCAAAACCGGTGGACATAATGTCCGGGCACATCAGCACCTGTTCGTCGGTTAGGCCATCCGGCACTGGCGATAGGTTAGCCTGGGCATCCGGTACCAGCAGGTACTCGGCCTGGGCACCATCGATGGTGTTACCAAAGCGCCAGCCGCCCATCGGTTTATACCCGTGGCCGTGGTGGCCGCCATCTTGTGAGCAGCAATCATCCTGGCAGGCGTAAGAAGTAAAGCTGGGGCAAATGGCGCCAGCAATTACCCGCTGGCCTTCCTGGTAGCCTTTTACGTTGGCCCCCAGTTTTTCGATCACGCCCACGGGTTCATGGCCAATGGTCAGGCCACGCTCCACCGGGTACTCACCTTTCAGGATATGGATATCGGTGCCGCAGATCGTGGTGGTGGTCACGCGCATCAGGGCATCGTTGGGGCCAATCTCGGGGATGGGTTTATCGTCAATTTCGATACGGCCGGGTTCAACGAAGATGGCCGCTTTCATCATGGTAGGCATGGGTCGCTTCCTCAGTGAGGGGAGTCAATGGCACCTCACCATTAAGGCATAGTTGGAAGCGGAAATGATTGCGCTAGATCAAGCTTCGAATTGACGTGAGGCAAGTTGCCAAGCGCCCATCCGCTCTAGACTTAAGTAGCCACTCAAGCACTGCTTTATTGCCTGTGAGCGTACCGCAGCCACCTACTTACTATAGGGTTCCACGATGCCGACGCTACCTTTCAAGCCCTTGCCAACCGCTATTGCGGTGGCGATCACTCTACTGATATGGCTGGCTATTCCACTGCCGGAGGGTCTCACTTCGGACGCTTGGCTGATGCTGGCAATTTTCGTGGGGACGATTGCCGCGATTATTGGTAAGGCAATGCCCATAGGGGCCATCTCAATTATTGCCATTGCGATTGTGGCGGCGAGCGGGGTGACCAGCGACAACCCAGGTACCGCCATTAACGATGCTTTAAGCAGCTACTCCAACTCGCTGATCTGGTTAATTGCCATCTCGATTATGATCTCTCGGGGGCTAATCAAGACAGGGCTAGGAGCCCGCATCGGTTACTATTTTATCTCCATCTTCGGCAAGAAGACGCTGGGGATCGGCTATAGTTTGGCGTTTTCAGAGCTTTGCATTGCACCGGTTACTCCCAGCAATACCGCTCGCGGCGGCGGAATCATGCACCCCATCATGCGCTCTATTGCTAAAGGTTTTGACTCACGGCCGGAAGACGGCACTTCGAGCAAAATCGGCAAATATTTGGCACTGGTGAACTATCACAGCAACCCGATTACTTCAGCAATGTTTGTCACTGCCACTGCTCCCAACCCACTGACCGTGGAGCTAATTTCCATCGCTACAGGGGCGGAAATCCAACTGAGCTGGATGACCTGGGCGCTCGCCATGCTACTTCCTGGTTTGGTCGCCATTCTGGCCATGCCCTATATTCTTTACCTGCTTTATCCACCGGACATTAAACAGACTCCACACGCCACGCAGATGGCACGGGACAAACTTGCCGAAATGGGGAAGATCAGCCGGGATGAAGGCATTATGCTGTTTGTCTTCTTGGTACTATTGCTGCTGTGGGCAGATATACCGGCGCTATTTATGGGCGACTCGGTCACCCTCAATACCACCACCTCCGCGTTTATTGGGCTATCGATACTGCTGCTGACCGGCGTATTAACCTGGGATGATGTACTGGCAGAAAAGAACGCTTGGGATACCCTGCTCTGGTTCGGCGCCCTAATTATGATGGCGACCCAGCTCAACCAGACGGGCTTGATCGATTGGTTTTCCACCAATATGCAAGACTGGATCACCATGATGGGCATCGGCTGGATGGGAGCATCGGCCTTGCTAGTGCTGACTTTCCTCTACACTCACTACTTCTTTGCCAGCACCACCGCACATATTACTGCCATGATGGCGGCTTTTCTTACCGTTGGGTTAACACTCGGCGCACCGCCCATGCCGTTTGTGCTTATCATGGCCGCCACCTCCTCCATCATGATGACCTTAACTCACTACGCCACTGGCACGTCGCCCGTCATTTTTGGGTCGGGCTACCTAACGCTGGGCGAGTGGTGGAAAGCGGGCTTTATTATGAGCGTGGTCAATCTTGTGATCTGGGTAGTTGTCGGCGGTTTGTGGTGGAAATTACTGGGTCACTACTAAGGAAGGCTTTCAAAGCTATTGCCCAATGCTTCAGTACTGAAGGTGAGATACAGTAATTTCCGAGCTCATAAACACCAACAGGGGGCCGAAGCCCCCTGTTGGTATCAGTATTCCATAACTAGCACTAGCGCTGTTTTTTCTGGCTCTCCTTGGCTTCGCCTTTGCCTTTTTGCAGTTCGCCTTTCGCCTGCTGGGCCTTACCTTTGGCTTCTGTTTTATGACTACCCGTCGCCTTGCCCGCGGCTTCTTTCACTTTGCCTGCTGCTTTGTTGCCTGCGCCTTTAGCTTTATCATCTTTACCCGTTGCCATGACGAACACCTCTAATCCGTTAGTAGGGAAAACGCCGTGTGTGAAAGGTGCGAGTAACACGGCTAATCACACGTCGACACATTCATCAGAGTAGCCTTTATTAAAAAAGTTGCGCTAATTAATTTATGGCAAGTTGCTCGCGGGTAAACGCGTAGGCGTCCAGCGGTTAAACGCAAAATGCAAGCAAGCTAAGGTCAGCAGTGTAAGGACCAGAGCAATGCTCATCGAAGAGAAGCGATAGAGGGCGCTATACACCAGGTCCTGCTGCGGGCCCAGCGACTGGCCAAACAGAATCCCCAGGGTGGTCATCCCGCCAAAGCCGATTCCCGAGCCACCGCCTTCATGAATATGCTCCCGAGCGAAGAGCATGAGCCCCAGCCAGTAGAGCAACACCACCAGCAAAAAATGGTGACTTTGGGTATAAAGAAGTAGCTGCATGAGTAGCGCCAAGTTACACCCTAACAACGTTCCTACCGCTCGCTTGGCGGCTGATACTTTCGCTCCAGAGTAGCCCAGCGTAAACAGCACCAGAATGGTGGCCATTTGCGCAGACAGTGAGCCCTGCAAATCGAATACCTGAAACACCACAAATGAGAGCGTGGCAGTTAACCCACCCATTAAGGTTTCATGGCGAATTTGCGAGGATGTTTTGGTAACCCGTGGCGGCGGCTTGCGTGCTTCCACGTCGGGAAACAGCGTATGCATCAGCATGGCAATAAATACCGCCAGACCACTGGCGACGAGATTACAGGCGAGTAAATCGCTCAAGTCCACATTGGTGTAGCTGGCAAAGTGCAGCAAAATACTGAGCGTCAGTACGCCATTGGCGCCAAATAGAAACAGTGGCCCCTTCGCCATCAGGTTAAAGCGAAATAGAAAAATGCCCATTACGGCCAAAGTCATCACTACCGGCATATGCTTGAGCAAGCCCACCACCAGACTAACTTCGAGCACGTTGATCGATATATTAGCTAAAAACTGGCGAATGATATGGCCGTTAAGAATCGGCACCATACCCAGTAAAAACATCGGAAAAACGGTAAAAAACACCCCGTAGTTCCACCCCATCAATTGGCTGACCACAAATCCTAGCAAGCCACCCCCGGCGACTCTAAAGCACTGACGCAGGCCATTCTTTGAGAGTTCGGGCTTGCGCTTAGTTGTCGCTACGCTCGAAGACCGCAATCTGGGAAGCCTATTTTTTATAGACCTAGAACTGATTTTAATAAACATAGTGCAGCCAACTGATCAGATGCGCCTGTAACCACACAAATGGCTTCGCCAAGGCAGTATCACCGGGCTGAAGCTGCACCGTGGCGCGTGCACCGCTGGGTAATAAATTCACGATTGGCTGGGTAAGCGCTAGGTGTACGCGCATACGCTGGGCATCGCGTACCCAGCGGTCGGTGGTGGAAATATCGGCGAGCTGACCATTGGCGGCCAACTGCCCTTCGAGAACACCGGCCTCCATGGCAAGCACTTGCGCATCAAATACCTGACCCGGCCAGGCATCAAACACCACTTGCGCGGCATCGCTGGGAGCCACATGGCGCAGGCTTTTTTCACGAAAATCAGCAATGATATCTATCCCATCCGCCACTACCGCTACCGCTGGCTGCCCCGCCTGAACGAAGTCACCTACACCTAGCTGCAGATTGGCAACCCGCCCGGCTTGCGCGGCGCGCACCTGGGTATGGGCAAGATCCAACTGTGCCTGCGAGAGCGCATTATCTGCTTGACGCAAACGCAGGTTTGTCTCACCAGCATCGCCCAACTGCACTTCCAGGCTGACAATTTTAGCTCTGGCTGCCGCTACGCCAGCCTGTGCGGTGCGCTCAGCAGCCACCTGCTGTTCGTACTGTTGGCGGGATACACTCTGCTGCACCACTAGGGTTTCGGCGCGATGAAGTTCACCCTGCCGCTCGGCGGCCGTGGCCTCAGCGGAGGCCAGCTCCGCTTGGGCAGAGGTTAGCTCTGCTTCCAACTGGGCATTCTCCAGTTCGGCCTGCTCGCGATTAAGCTGAGCCTGTTCAACGGCTAAGCGAAACGGCGCCGGGTCGATCCGAAACAACACATCACCTTTGGCTACATGCTGGTGATCACTCACCAACACCTCGCTTACTGGGCCACTGAGCTCTGGCGCTATACGTGTTACCGGCCGCATCACCCTCGCCTCCGGCGTCATGGGCATAAAGCTATCGGCCACCAGAAAATAGATAAAAAGTAGTAAAAAAGCAGCTATAGCTAGCTTTACCCAGCGGGCAAATGTTTGATCAGGGGTCATGCAGAGCTCACTTGTTAGTCACCAGGCAACCACCTGGCCAGCGCCTCTCAACGGGCACGTATCGTATAGGGAATAGCACGAAAGACTTTAGTCTAACTATTAATTAGCACGCTAACAATATGCTTATTAAATGACGACAATAAAAAACCCCATAACCAATTGGCCACAGGGCTTTATATTGAATAAATCACACGAAGATGATTACCGCCCCTTGGATAAACTCAGCACGACAATACCGCTTACGACGACTGCCCCACCCACCAACTGGCCAGGGCTAAGCATTTGCCCCAATACAAAGTAACCGAGCACCAGGGAGGCAACCGGCTCGATATTCATCACCGGCGCATTGCGCGCCATATCCAGCCGCGGCACAAAAATAAACAGTGTTGAAAACGCCGAACCATACAGTAGACCGAGAAGCGTCAGACCCAGCCAGCCGGTACTGTTATCAGGCAGGCTCATTCCCCCAGGCACCACACCGGCGATGCCACCAATGAGCATCACTATAAACACCGTTTGCATGGTCAGCAGGCTGCGCAGAGTACTGCCGACCCCGGCGAGGCGGTGCTCAGTGACCCACAGCGCGCAGGCAAATACGAAGGCCGCCAATAGCCCAAACCCAATGCCTGCTATCCAACCCGGCCCCATTCCATCGGCGCTGGCAATCCATGAGGGAATATCCAGCACCACCAGTAAGCCGATTAAAATCGTGCCCATAATCAGGCAGCTACGCAGCGTTGGGCGCGGACCACCCAGCGCCCAACTGAGCAGGGCCAATTGAATCGGGAAGGTATTCACCAGCAGTAGCGCAATCACCACCGGCAGCCTTGCCACTGCCGAGTATAAACTGACGCTTTGAACCGCAATCAGCAGCCCCACCGAGAGCTGCCACGGCCATGAGCCAGCGGGCAGCCATAGGCGCTTTCGCTGCACGATGACCAGCGCTAGCAGGATTAGGCAAGCCACTCCTGAACGGGTTAAAACGGCTAGCAGCAGCCCCGTGCCATTATCAAACGCTAAGCGCGCCGACACGTGGTTAGCGGCGAACATAGTGGCGACGGTCATCATTAGCAAAATCGCTAAATGACGCGGCAATAGTTTGGGCAATGGGGATGCTGACATAGGAACGGTATGGCTCGTTAGAAGGTCTAGAGTGGGTGTAAGTAGATAGGTAAAGAATCCAGCATGCCAAGCTTTTGCATAGAAGGCTAACGAAATACTGGCGCTGCTTTTCCGCAGCGCAGCATGTTAAACTAAAGTCTACCCATTTGCTCACTAACCTCCTAGTGGAAAGGTTTTTATGAACGCACCGGTGCTGGTCATTAACTGCGGCTCTTCTTCTATCAAATACGCGCTGATTGATGCTGATCCTCAGGCACCGCGACTTGAGGGCATAGCAGAGCGCCTAGGTAGCGAGGAGGCGCGTTTAAAAGGCAAAAACAGCGCAGGGGAACGTTTTAATCAGCCACTTCCAGGCGCTGACCATACCCAAGCACTGAATGCCATACTTGAGCGCATGGAGGGTCGCCTGCCAGCGGCGGTGGGCCATCGCATCGTGCATGGTGGTGAGCACTTCACCCAAGCCGCCCTTATTGACGACAATGTTATCGCGGCTATCCAAACCACCGCAGCGCTTGCCCCACTGCACAACCCAGCGAATTTAGCGGGTATTGCGGCGACCCGAAATGTTTTTCCTGAGTTGCCCCAGGTGGCAGTGTTTGATACCGCTTTCCACCAAACCATGCCGCCGCGAGCGTACCGTTACGCCCTACCTGAAAGCCTCTATGCTGAGCATGGCATTCGCCGCTATGGCTTTCATGGCACCAGCCACGCTTACGTTAGCCAGCGCGCAGGCGAGTTGAGCGGCCGCGATGCAGGCGGCTGGCTGACCGCCCACCTTGGCAATGGCTGCTCCACCAGCGCGGTTTGGAACAATCAAAGCCAGGATACCAGCATGGGCCTGACGCCACTGGAAGGCTTGGTGATGGGCACCCGCAGTGGCGACGTTGACCCCGGCCTGCACGCCCATCTGCACCGCCAACTGGGCTGGTCGTTAGACAAAATTGACAACGTGCTCAATAAAGAGAGCGGCCTACTGGGACTGTCAGGCTTGACCAACGATATGCGCGAAGTTGAAGAGGCTGCTGAACAGGGGCACACCGCTGCGCAGTTGGCGGTGGAAGTATTCTGCTACCGGATTGCTAAATCGCTGGCGGCGCTCTCCTGCGCACTGCCCCAGCTTGATGGGATTATTTTCACCGGTGGCATCGGTGAGAACTCGCCTATTGTGCGTCGCCGTGTGCTGTCGCTTATGCCCCACTTTGGCTTTGCCTTGGATAACGACGCGAACGAAGCGACTATCCGTGGCAAAGAGGGCAAGTTGGATAGCGCTGGTCACCAAGGCCCCCAGGTGTGGGTGATTCCTACCGATGAAGAGGGGCGTATTGCCATGGAAACTCGTCACTGCTTGGAGTCAAATGCATGACGCTTCCCCCCGAACAGCCACAAGCTATTCTACTAGTGCCCACCAGCCAGGGCGTCGGGCTTACTTCGGCCTGCCTGGGGTTGATTCAAGCGCTGGATACCATCGGCCTCAAAGCCGGTTTTTTAAAGCCGTTTATGCAGAACGAGCTGAACGGCCCAGGTTTGGATCGCTCAACCGCGTTGGTTTCCCGGGCACTTAACCAGCGCCCGCCGTCGCCGATTTCCCAGGCACGCCTGGAGCGTTTGCTGCGCGACGACCAAACCGATGAGCTAATGGAGAACGCCGTCGAACTCTATGAGCAAGTCGTTCAGCAGGCCCACCGCGATGGCAGCACCCTAGACTTAGTCGTGGTAGAGGGCGTAGTACCCACCCAGCACACTACCTACGCCACCCAAACTAACGCACAGCTCGCCAACGCGCTTAATGCGCGAATTATTCTCGTCGGCACCGGTGATTTAAACGAGCCCCAGGCGCTGGCCGAACAGCTTGATATGCACGCCCGCAGCTTTGGTGGGGTTAGCTCCAGCCGCACCCTGGGCGGCATTTTGATGCGCATGAAGAACCTGCCCTACGCCCAGGAAGACGATCTTTCTGCCGCGCCGGGCACCTTCAAACCGCAGTTGGAAGAGTCGGTGCTGGCTGAGCTACGTCAATACTCCCCTGCCCTGGCAACCGATAAATTCCACCTGATTGGCGTGGTGCCTTACAGCAAAACGCTTAGCGCCCCGCGCACCCTGGATGTGGCCCGCGCGCTTAACGCCAAGCTGCTCAACGAAGGCGAGGCGGCCAGCCGCCGGGTACTCTCCACCAGCCTCTGCGCCCGCAGTGCGGCCAACGCGCTGCATATTTTTACCCCTGGTAGCCTGGTAGTGGCCTCCGGCGACCGTGACGATGTGGTTCTGGCCTCGGCGCTCGCGACCATGAACGGCATTCAGCTAGCGGGCGTACTGTTGACCAACGGCTTTATGCCTAACGACAACATGATCGAGATGTGCCGCCCAGCGCTCAAAACGGGTCTGCCGGTATTGGCGGTAGAGACTGACAGCCTGACCACGGCCCAGAACTTGAGCCAGTTAAGCAGCGAAATCCCCATGGACGATTTCGAGCGCGCTGAACAGGTGGCCCGTTATGTGGCGGCTCATATCGATCTTGAGTGGCTGAAATCCCGCCTAAGCCGCGGTTATACCCGTCGCCTGTCGCCGTCGGCGTTTCGCCACCAGTTGGTTAAACTTGCCCAGGCGGCTAAAAAGCGCGTAGTACTGCCGGAAGGGGATGAGCCACGCACCGTCGAAGCGGCCATCATCTGCCAGCGCCGCGGCATTGCCGACTGCGTACTGCTGGGCAAGCGTGACGATATTGAAAGCGTTGCTCGCAACCGCGGACTTACTCTGCCCGAAGAGTTAACGATTATTGACCCCGAAAGCAGCCGCGCACGCTATATTGCCCCGATGGTCGAGCGCCGTCGTGGCAAGCTCAACGAGCTAACCGCCGAAGCGCAGTTACAAGACAACGTGGTGCTCGGCACCATGATGCTGCAGCTGGATGAAGTCGATGGGCTGGTTTCTGGCGCCCTCAATACCACCGCCAATACCGTGCGGCCAGCGTTTCAGCTGATTAAAACCGCGCCAGAGTATAACCAAGTCTCGTCGATCTTCTTTATGCTGCTGCCCGAACAGGTGGTGGTCTACGGCGACTGCGCAGTGAACCCCGACCCCGATGCTGAAACCCTGGCCGAAATCGCCCTGCAAAGCGCCCGCTCCGCTGAAGCCTTCGGTATCGAGCCACGCGTCGCCATGATCAGCTACTCCACCGGCGACTCCGGCACCGGTGCGGATGTGGATAAAGTCCGCGAAGCCACTCGCATTGCTAAAGAGCGCGCGCCGCACCTGGCCATCGACGGCCCGCTTCAGTACGACGCCGCTGCAATCGAGAGCGTGGGCAAACAGAAAGCCCCCGACTCGCCGGTCGCGGGTAAAGCAACCGTGTTTGTATTCCCCGACCTCAACACCGGCAATACTACTTACAAAGCAGTGCAGCGTAGCGCCCGCGTCATCAGCGTTGGCCCCATGCTGCAAGGCTTAAACAAGCCGGTGAATGATCTTTCCCGCGGCGCACTGGTCGACGATATCGTTTACACCATTGCGCTAACCGCAATTCAGGCCAGCCAGCGGGAAAGCTGAGTAACAGAAACGCTTCCGCCCATAAAAACGCCCCGAGCAGATAACTGCTCGGGGCCTTTTATTAACGACTTAACACTGTGTGAGGCCTAGACCCACATCGGCACCATCGCCTCCAGCACCATGACCAAACTCATCGCGGTGATAGTGAGGATAGAGACCCCAAACACCTTCTTGGCCCAGCGAACATCGTCCTCTAACCGATAGCCGCGCAGTGCCAAGTAGAGCCAGTAGCCCCCCATGGTCAGCGCCACGCAGAGATACCCGGCACCCGCTTGACTGGCCAACCCCAGCGCCAGCGAGGCGGGAATAAACGCCACGATGTAGCCCAGAATATGATGCTTAGCCATTTTGACCCCGCGCACCACCGGCAACACCGGGATCGATGCACGGCGATAATCGGCGTAGCGGAAGATCGCGATGGCATAGGAGTGCGGCATCTGCCATAGGCAGAAGATCACCAGCAGCATAATGGCGCCACTGTCGAACTGCCCCGTAACAGCGCAGTACCCCACCACCGGCGGCATGGCACCCGAAAGGCTGCCAACCAAGGTGCCGTATTCGGAGCGGCGTTTCATATAGAGGCTATAAAGACCCACATATACGCCCCAGCCAATCACCGCCAACGCCACGGTTAACCCGTTGGTTCCCAGCGCCAAGCACACCACCCCCGACACACCCAGCAGCGCCGAAACGCCCAATGCCTGAGTGATGGAAATGCTGCCCCTGACCAGTGGGCGATGGCGCGTACGCGCCATCAGTGCATCAATATCGCGGTCGATAACGTTGTTACACGCACAGCCCGACGCGATGATTAATGCAATCCCCACCATGACCGAAACAAAGCTGAGCCACTCAAACTGCCCCTGCGCGGCCAGAAAATAGCCGCCCAGCGTGGCAATCAGGTTACCGCCGATAATGCCGGGCTTGGTCAGTTCGAGCAGATCCCGCCAACGACTAGGTGCCGTGGTCAGCCGATCATCATGTTGAGATGCAGATGCTGCATGATCCACAGCGAGCCTCCTACCACTAAGACGAGAATCGTCAGTGTGAAGACGAAGGACATCACGTTCCAGCCTTCGTCGGCTTTGGTATTCATGTGCATGAACATGACCAGTTGCACCAGTATCTGCAACACAGCGGTCACGGCCACTACGATGACAGTGGTCAGCACACTAAGTGTGCCACTCATCACCACCCCAAAGGGGATAATGGTCAGTATCAGCGACAATACCAGTCCTGTCACATACGACTTTACGCTGCCATGGTTATTAGTGGGGCTAGTCGGAGAATGACTCATCTCACAGCACTCCCATCAGGTAGACGAATGAGAAGACACAAATCCACACGATATCCAGGAAGTGCCAGAACAGACTTAGGCACAAAATCCTCGGCCGGGTCATGTCGTTCAAGCCTTTGGTTGAGAGCTGAATCAGCATGACCAAAATCCAGATCAAACCAAAGGTAACGTGCAGGCCGTGGGTGCCCACCAGGGTAAAGAACGACGACAAAAAGGCGCTTTTGTCGGGGCCATAGCCTTCATGAATCAGGTGCTGGAATTCGTAAATCTCCATGCCCACGAACGCCGCGCCCAGCACGAACGTAATGGCCAGCCACGCTTTCACCTGACCCAGGCGTTCGGCATTCATCGCCAGCACGCCCATGCCAAAGGTAAAACTACTGAACAACAGCAGGAACGTCTCGACCAGTACAAACGGCAGTTCAAAGATCTCAGCCGCTGTGGGCCCACCGGCCGTGCCTTTCATCAACACGGCGTAGGTGGCGAAGAGTGACCCGAAGATCACCAAATCGCTCATTAAGTAAACCCAAAAACCAAACAGCTTGGTTTCTGTGGCATCGTGATGCTCATGATGCACGACCGATCCTTCGTGATGTAACGTATCCGTTGCCATTACGCATTCACCTCCACGTAGCGTTGCTTACCTTCGCGTCCTTCCACTTCGGCAGACGGCTTGTAAGGGTCGGAGTTTTTAACGCGTTGCTGGTGCGCGCGCTCGATGCGCTCTACTTCTTCAGCGGAGACGTAGTAGTCGATATCGTCGTTAAACACCCGCGCCATAAAGCTAACAAAGACACCGATAGCGCCTACCCCGGCCAGCCACCAGATGTGCCATACCAAGGCAAAACCGATAATCAGCGCAAAAAAGCTGATGACAGGGCCAGCAACGGTGTTGCGAGGCATATGAATATCGGTGTAAGGCGCTTCTTCCAGCTCTTCGTTACTGCGCTCTTTCTGCGACCAGAAGCTGTCGATGTCGCCCACTTCCGGCAAACGCGCGAAGTTGTAGAACGGCGCGGGTGAAGAGGTTGACCACTCCAAGGTACGGCCATCCCACGGGTCACCGGTCACATCAGCGTTCAGCTTGCGGTCGCGGATGCTGACCCAGAACTGAATCACGGTGCAGGCGATACCCATCATGATGATCACCGCGCCTACCCAGGCCAGAATCATCCACGGCTGCCATTCAGGGTTCGCGTAAGACTGCATGCGGCGTACGGCACCAAAGAAGGCCAGCACGTAGAGCGGCATAAAGGCGACATAGAAGCCAATGAACCAGCACCAGAATGAACGCTTGCCCCATTTCTCGCTCAGCGTGAAGCCAAACGCTTTGGGGAACCAGAAGGTCAGGCCAGCCATCATGCCGAACACGACACCGCCGATAATGACGTTGTGGAAGTGAGCGATAACAAACAGGCTGTTATGCAGCACAAAGTTAGCGGCTGGCACGGCCAGCATCACACCGGTCATACCGCCCAGCGTAAAGGTGATAATAAAGCCCAGGGTCCAGAGTACCGGCGACGTCAGTTCCAAACTGCCGCGGAACATCGTGAACAGCCAGTTGAAGACTTTCACCCCAGTGGGGATGGCGATGATCATCGTCATAATGCCGAAGAAGGCATTAACGTTAGCGCCCGCCCCCATGGTGAAGAAGTGGTGCAGCCAGACGATAAACGACAGCAGCGTAATCGCAATCGTCGCCCATACCATGGTCATGTAACCAAACAGCCGCTTACGGGCAAACGTCGAAATGACTTCTGAGAACACGCCGAAGGCGGGCAGAATCAGGATATAAACTTCCGGATGGCCCCACGCCCAGATGAGATTGACGTACATCATCATGTTGCCGCCAAAATCATTGGTGAAGAAGTGCATGCCTAAGTAGCGATCCAGCGTCAGCAGCGCAATGGTGGCGGTCAAAATAGGGAACGAGGCGATGATCAACACGTTGGCGCACAGCGATGTCCAAGTGAAGATCGGCATGCGGAACATGGTCATGCCTTTGGTGCGCATCTTCAGAATCGTCACGAAGAAGTTGATACCGGTGAGCGTCGTGCCTATCCCGGATATCTGTAATGCCCATATCCAGTAATCGACCCCCACCCCGGGGCTGAACTCGATCCCCGATAAGGGCGCATAAGCTAGCCAGCCGGTTTTGGCGAACTCCCCCACCACCAGCGAGATATTGACCAAGATCGCGGCGACGGCAAACAGCCAGAAACTCAGGTTATTCAGGAAGGGAAAAGCGACGTCGCGGGCACCAATTTGCAGCGGCACCACCAGGTTCATCAAACCGATGACCATGGGCATAGCGACAAAGAAGATCATGATCACGCCGTGGGCGGTGAAGATCTGATCGTAGTGTTCGGGCGGTAAATAACCCGCGGCGCCCCCGGCGGCCATGGCCTGTTGGGTACGCATCATAATCGCATCCGAGAAGCCGCGTAGCAGCATCACCAACGCAACGATAAAGTACATGATACCGAGCTTTTTGTGGTCAACCGAGGTAAACCACTCGTTCCACAGCCAGCCCCATTTACGGTAATAGGTTATTAAACCAAACAGCGCGATCCCACCAATGGCCATAAAGGCCGCGACCACCATAATGATCGGTTCGTGGTAGGGAATTGACTCTAAACTGAGTTTTCCAAACACGGCTTAACCTCCCGCTTCAACGCTAGAAGGTTGCGTGCGCATGGCATGCTCCTGACTAGCGTGGTTATTAGTGTCGTGGCCAGAGACGGCCGCTTGATGGGTGGTATGGGCGTTATCGCCATCGGCAGAATCAGCATGGTCGCTGCTTACTTGATGGTCGCCGCCCATATCGTGCTCACCGCCAGTGTGGAAGCTGTTCAAAATGCTTTCGTACAGCGCTGGCGAGATGGCCGAGAAGTACTCCACTGGGTGCGATTCACTAGGTTCTGCCAATGCTTCGTAGCCTTCGGGGTAGGTCAGCGTTTCGGAGGCATCGCGCACGGTTTCAACCCAGTCATCAAACTCACCGGGGGTGGTTACCTTGGCTTCAAAGGTCATGCCGGAGAAACCCGCGCCACTGTAGTTGGTAGAGCGACCTGGGTAGCTGCCCATTTCATCGGCAATCAGATGCACATCGTTATCCATGCCCGCCATGGCGTAGATCTGGCTGCCAAGATGGGGAATGAAAAAGGCGTTCATCACTGAGCCGGAACTGACCCGAAAACGGACCGGGGTATCCACCGGGAAGGCCACTTCATTAACACTGGCCACGCCCTGCTCGGGGTAGATAAATAGCCATTTCCAATCCAGTGCTACCGCCTGAATCTCGATCGGCGCTACGTCGCTTTCCAGCGGTTTGTGCGGGTCAAGGCTATGGGAGGTTTTGTAGGTTAACAGCGCAAGCACCGCGATAATCGCGCAGGGAACGATCCAGATCACTGCTTCAATCGCGTTAGAGTGCGCCCAATCAGGCAGGTATTTCGCCACGCTATTGCTACGCCGATAGCGCCAGCCAAACAGCAGCGTCATGGCAATGACAGGAATAACCACAATCAACATCAGGCCAAAGGAGGTCAGAATCAGCGAGCGCTGTTCAGCGCCAACCTGGCCTTTCGGGTCTAGCAGCGCTGAACTACAGCCTGCTAGAAACAGACAAAGCGCAAGGAGCACTAGTGTGCCTCGCCTGCGCCATAGTGAGCGTCGTTGCATGGTGTGATCTCGTTAGAGGTTTAAAAACAAGTCGTTCAATAAACATTAGCCTTCTATATAGCAAGCTAAATAGCAGACTAACAATCACTCCATACTCTTCCCAAAACATGCTCATACGAGCACAGGAACATGCGTCGTGCACTGAGCGTCACTGCTCCGGGAAAAATATGCGCCGCCACGTGGGAATAGCGGCGGGTCTTGCTCGCCTAGGCTTTAAAAGCGACAGCAGGTAAGACGAAAGTATTTTCTATTGATCGAGATCACGAAAGAAGTGGCGCATTGCCGCACCCAAGCTATTGACGGGTATAGGCAAACGAAAAATTTCTACGCAACGCTTACCACTGGCACCTCGCGGCCATTCCCCTCTAGCAGTTGCGGCGCGCCCTCTTCGTCAGTCACCACCACATCAAAATCATCCAGCGCAGCAAAATAAGCCGGACGCACCACGCCAAACTTGCTGGCATCGACGACGAGTAAGCGCTGCATCGCCGTAGCAATGGCCGCCTGTTTAGGCGCCACTTCATGGAAGTGGAAACAGCTCACCCCCCGTTCCGGATCCACCCCTGCCGCTGAAATCAGCGCTTTATTGATACCTAAGCGCTCAATCGCCGCAGCCATGTTGTCGCTGCCAAAGGATTGCGAAGCGGCATAAAACAATCCGCCCAATAACACCAGGCGCACGTTGGGCAAGGCAGCCACGGCATTGGCAACGTTAAGTGCATAGGTCACCACCGTTAGCTCACGAAAATGACTTAGCTGGCTCAATAGGGGGATCAGCGTCGAGCCACAGTCAATAAACAGCGTATCGCCCTCTTCAATAAACGCGAGTGCTCGCTGGCAGAGGCGATACTTTGCCTGGTAGTGGCTCGCCTGCTGCTCGGTTAAATCGTAAATCGGTGTGACACCGGGGTAATTCGCCATCACCAAGCGCCCGCCCAGCAGGCTCATCGCTGTGGGCTGGGTGGTGAGATCGCGGCGAATAGTCATTTCAGACACATCGCAAAGCTCTGCAGCATCGCGCAGATGAAGAGTGCCGCCACTGGCAAGCGCTTCCTGAAGTTTGGCAAGGCGCTGAGCGCTGCGGCCATTCATGGTGGGCATCTCCTTAAAAACCCCTCTTGTTGTGATTAGCGCAACATAAGCCTTCATGTTGCCTCTTGTTTCGTTTCTATGCTGAGCGAGCAGCGACGGAATTTCCACTGCGACAACGACCATTAACGCTATTCATGCTGCTTACGATAGTTATATGACATTTAAATAGCGTTGATGTGACAACACTTGCAAATCAACGTTAGAAAAATAACACTAAATGTTATAATTTTAACATTCACGCCAGCCCGCACGACTATAACCACGGATAGCCACACTCAAATGGCTCCGCGACAACCCCCGTTGAGGCTTACATGACTGCTCGAAAACACACTCGCTCTTCATCGCTTGTCACCCTTAGTGCTGGCGCCTTACTGACAAGTACCGCCCTCGTCACTCCCGCATTGGCAGATGACGCTCAGCCCCACCCGCTTGACCGGCTGTGGTCGTTTGCCAATGTCTCGGTCAACTATCTCGATTGGTCGAACGGCACCGAAGCACGCACCGCCTCTAACGCGGCGAAAAGCGACTTTATGTTTCTCGAAATTGAAGGCGGCGCTGGCTTTAGCTGGGGCGAGTTTTACGGTTTCTTTGATTTCGAGAACCCCACCAACGATCAATTCGATGCGTCGAGCGGCGGTCAAGATAACTTCCGTACCGCGGGCAAAATAACCTCGCACATCTATCTGGGCGATAGCCCGTTGTCGATCTATGCCCACCTTTACGACTTCCGTGATTACGGTTTTGAAAGCCGCGAGCAGGATCAGATTCTAGGCTTGGGCTACCGTACTACCTTCGATAACGGCCTATGGTTCAAACCGTTTATCGGTGCTGCGCGGGTGCAAAGCAACAGCTACAGCGGGATGAACGGCTTTATGGCTGGTTGGGTCGCGGGTTATGATTTTGCCGCGCTCGACCAGAACTTCAGCGTGACTAACTGGCACGAGCAGACCTTTGGCCGTGACGATGAGTACCTGGAACAGAACTATGTGGGCGAAAAAGCAGGCAGTGTGGGCACCAACGGAGCACTGAGCCTGTGGTGACATCCAAGCGACTTGATCACCACCGGTATTCAGTACCGCTACTCTGACAATAAATTGGGCACGCCCAATAATTATCAGAATGCGATGATCTACTCCGTCAAGCTCAACTTACTATAAGCGCGGCACGTTCGCGCAGACTCGAAGGATCCCCTTATGACACTCCTTATGAGCTTGGTGGGTATGGTCACCCTGGTGGCCATTGCCCTGATTTTCTCTTACGACCGTAAGTCTATTCGGCTACGTACAGTGCTGGGCGCCTTTGCGATTCAAGCGGGCATTGGGGCATTTGTCCTTTATGTGCCTTTCGGTCAGGCGGTGCTGCAAGCCATCTCTTCTGGCGTTAGCCAAATTTTGGTGTACGCCAACGATGGTATCGGCTTTCTGTTTGGTGGTTTAGCGGACGTAGAAAACGTCGGCTTTGTGTTTGCCATCAAGGTTCTGCCGGTCATTATCTTCTTCTCTTCTCTCATCGCCGTGCTGTACTACATCGGCATTATGCAGTGGGTAATCCGCATCCTGGGTGGCGCTCTGCAAAAAGCCCTGGGCACTTCACGTACCGAATCGCTCTCCGCGACCGCGAATATCTTCGTTGGCCAAACTGAAGCACCGCTAGTGGTGCGTCCGTTTATCGCCCGCATGACGCCTTCACAGCTGTTTGCCGTTATGTGTGGCGGCTTGGCGTCAGTGGCGGGTTCGGTGTTGGCGGGTTATGCAGCGCTGGGTATTCCCATGGAGTACCTGGTAGCGGCTTCCTTTATGGCGGCGCCGGGCGGGCTGTTGTTTGCCAAGCTGATCATGCCGGAAACTCAAGATGTGTCCGATAGCGACAGCGTTTCCAAGGTAGAAGAAGAGATTGAAGCCCAGGAAGATAAGCCCGCCAACGTGTTGGATGCGGCGGCCTCCGGCGCTACATCGGGTTTGATGCTGGCTGCCAATGTGGGCGCGATGCTGCTCGCGTTCATTGGTTTGATCGCGTTGATCAATGGCATGCTCGGCGGCGTTGGTGGCTGGGTGGGCTTTGAATCGCTGAGCCTGGAGCTAATCTTGGGCTGGCTGTTCGCCCCGCTGGCGTTCCTTTTAGGTGTACCCTGGGAAGAAGCTACCCTGGCCGGCTCGTTCATCGGTCAAAAACTGGTGGTCAACGAATTTGTCGCCTATATCAATCTAGCGCCCTACATTGATGGGGAACAGGTGGTGGCGGCGACGGGTCAGATGATGACACCGCACACCATGGCGATTCTCTCTTTCGCACTGTGTGGCTTTGCTAACCTCTCCTCCATTGCGATTTTGCTGGGTGGCCTGGGCAGCATTGCACCGACGCGCCGTAAAGAGATTGCTCGCTTTGGTGTTAAAGCCGTCTTGGCCGGTACACTATCCAACTTAATGTCGGCCTCGATTGCTGGCTTCTTTATCGCCCTAAGTAACGCCACTGCTTAATGCAGCGGGCTTACTGAAGGTGACGGGCACTGCGGCTTTATCCGCAGTGCCCGTTTTTATCTTTTACTGATTTGTGAGAACTCCATGACTGCGACAGCCTCCCCCCATATTGTCCAAGCCGCCCGCCAAGCACTTACCCTCATGGATCTGACGAGCCTGAACGATAGCGACACTGACAGCACCATTGAAGCACTTTGTCAGCAAGTAAAAACGCCCTTTGGCACGCCTGCGGCAGTGTGTGTCTTTCCCCAGTTTATTGTCACGGCCCAGCGTGCATTGACCGCTCACACCCTTAACGACCAAGTGAAGATCGCCACGGTCACCAATTTCCCCGACGGCGGCGACGACATCATGGGTGCTGCCCGTGAAACGCGCGATGCGGTTGCCTCTGGTGCCCATGAAGTCGATGTCGTCTTCCCCTACCGCACCCTGATGGCGGGCGATGAAGAGACTGGCCTCGAGCTCGTTGAGATGTGCAAAGCCGCCTGCGCCGGCCAAGCACTGCTCAAAGTGATCATTGAGTCCGGCGAACTCAAAGACCCTGCGCTGATCAAACGCGCCAGCGAACTCGCCATTGAAGGCGGCGCGGATTTCATTAAAACGTCGACCGGTAAAGTGCCCGTCAACGCAACGCTGGAAGCCGCCGAGATCATGCTCAAAGCCATCAAGGCCAGTGGCAAAGACGTTGGCTTTAAAGCAGCCGGTGGCGTTAAAACCGCCGAAGACGCAGCGGAATATCTGGCCCTTGCCAATGACATTATGGGCCCGGCCTGGGTGACGCCTGCGCACTTCCGCTTCGGCGCATCCAGCCTGCTGGGCAACCTGCTGGATACGTTGACCGGTAGCACCAGCGCAGCACCCCAAGGCCAAGGAGGTTACTAATGTCTGCCAACACAACCCAACACGCCTTGCTCCCCCAGGAGCTGATTCGCCTTAAGCGAGATAACCAGCCGCTGCCTGCGGAAGAGATCAAAGCGTTTGTACAGGGCATTGCCGATGATCGCATCAGCGATGCCCAGATTGGCGCCTTTACCATGGCAGTGTTTCTCAACGGCATGAGCCGTGAAGAAGTGGTTGCGCTGACCACCGCTACCCGCGACTCCGGCCACGTGATGCAGTGGCGCGACCTCAACCTGCCCGGCCCGATCGTGGATAAGCACTCCACCGGCGGCGTGGGCGACTTGGTTTCACTGGTACTCGGCCCCTGGGTCGCTGCCTGCGGTGCCTTTGTGCCGATGATTTCCGGACGTGGCTTAGGTCACACCGGCGGCACCCTGGACAAGCTCGAATCGATCCCCGGCTACGATCCCTACCCCGCTCCTGAGCGCTTTCGTGAAGTGGTGAAATCCACTGGCGTGGCGATCATCGGCCAAACCGGTGATTTGGCACCTGCCGACAAGCGCATCTACGGCGTGCGTGACGTGACCGCCACCGTAGAATCGATTCCGCTGATTACCGCCTCCATCTTGGGCAAAAAGCTAGCCTCCGGGCTGGACGCGCTGGTAATGGATGTAAAAGTTGGCAGCGGCGCCTTTATGCCCACGCCGGAAAAATCCCGCGAGTTGGCCAAAAGCATCGCCAATGTGGCCACCCAGGCGGGCACGCCCACCACGGCGCTACTCACCGATATGAGCCAGCCGCTAGCGCCCTGCGCCGGTAACGCCGTTGAAATCGTCGAGACCTTGGACCTGCTGCGCGGTGATCGCTCCAACAGCCGCGTGATGCAAGTCACCCGCGAGCTGGCGGTGGAAATGCTGATGGCAGGCAAACTCGCAGGCTCGCGTGAAGACGCGCTGACGCAGCTCGAGAAGGCGCTAACCTCCGGCGCCGCCGCTGAAGTGTTTGCCCGTATGGTGCGCGAACTGGGTGGCCCCAGCGACTTTATGGAGCGCTCAGAGCACTACCTGGCCAAGGCCGAGGTAATCAAACCGGTGTATGCCGAGCAATCGGGGATCGTACAACGCATCGATACCCGCGCCGTGGGCATGAGCGTGGTGGAACTGGGCGGTGGCCGCCTGCGTAACGACGCCAGCGTCGATCACAGCGTTGGTTTCACCGATATCGTCGAGATCGGCGACAGCGTAGACAGCCAACGCCCCATTGCCATGGTACACGCCCGCAATGAAACCGCCGCCGAGCGCGCCGCCCAGCAGCTACGCGCGGCGTTTACGATTGGCGAAGGGGCGGTCAGCGCCGATACGTTGCTACAAGACACTTTCCGTGGAGAAGCCTCATGAGCCGCGCGATTTTATTGGTACTCGATTCGTTTGGGATTGGCGCCGCCCCGGACGCCGCCACCTTCGGTGACGAGGGTGCGGATACGCTGGGCCATATCGCCGCCGCCTGCGCTCGTGGCGAAGCCGATAACGCCAACCGTTCAGGTCCGCTCAAGCTGCCCAACATGGCCAAGCTGGGGCTATTTCACGCCCACCGCGACGCCACGGGCAACGTGGCCGAAGGCGTCACGCTGCCGGAGAGTTTGGAAGGCGCTTACGCCCACGCCAAAGAGACCTCCAGCGGCAAAGACACTCCCTCCGGCCACTGGGAAATCGCCGGTGTCCCGGTCCGCTTTGACTGGGGCTACTTTCTGGATAAAACCGACAGTTTCCCTCTTGAGCTGCTCGACGCCATCGTTCAGGAAGCTGACCTCACTGGCGTGATTGGCAACTGCCACGCTTCCGGCACCGAGATCATTGCCCGCCTGGGTGAAGAGCACATCGCCACCGACAAGCCGATTGTTTATACCTCGGCGGATTCGGTGTTTCAGATCGCTGCCCACGAAGAGCATTTCGGCCTGGAGCGGCTTTATAAGCTGTGCGAAACCGTCCGCGAGCTGCTGGAGCCATACAACATCGGCCGGGTGATCGCGCGCCCGTTTATCGGCGAAGACAGCAACACCTTCGCCCGCACCGGCAACCGTCGCGACTACAGCGTCGAGCCGCCCTCGCCCACCGTGCTGCAAAAGCTCGATGATGCCGGTGGCGAAGTGGTCTCGATTGGCAAAATTGCCGATATCTACGCCCACTGCGGCATTACCCACAAGGTAAAAGCCAGCGGGCACGACGCGCTGATGGACGCGACGCTCAACGAGATCGCGCGCACCAGCCAACGCGAAGAAGGCGAACGCGCCATGATCATGACCAACTTTGTCGATTTTGACTCGGTCTATGGCCACCGCCGGGACGTGCCGGGCTACGCCGCCGCGCTGGAAGATTTCGATGCCAAGCTGCCTAAGCTGCTGGCGGCGCTAAACGAAGACGATCTACTGATTCTGACGGCTGACCACGGCTGCGATCCGAGCTGGCACGGCACCGAACACACCCGCGAGTACATTCCGATTCTAGTACACGGTCCCGGCTTCACCCCCGGCCCGCTGGGCGAGCGCGGCACCTTTGCCGATATTGGCCAAACCCTGGCTGACTTTTTCCTGCTTCCGGCCATGGCCGATGGCAAAAGCTTTCTTCCTGAAGCCGCTTAAGGATAAGTGGTAAACCACTAGCACAAGATCAGAATCAACCCGTAGCGGGGGTCTTTCGCCATGGATGGCGAAAGTAGCGCCCAGGGAAGGGTTCACAGCGCCCCCGCCTAGGGTTTATTCGGATCGTTAAATTATTGATATGGGAGCGTTACATGGCTACACCACATATTAATGCAGAGATGGGCGATTTCGCTGATACCATTCTGATGCCCGGCGACCCGCTGCGCGCCAAATACATCGCCGATACCTACCTGGAGAACGTTCGCCAGGTCAACGATGTGCGCAATATGTTCGGCTACACCGGCACCTACAAGGGCCGCGAGATCTCCGTGATGGGCCACGGCATGGGTATTCCCTCGGTCTCCATCTATGCCAAAGAGCTGATCACCGACTATGGCGTTAAATCACTGATTCGGGTGGGCTCCTGCGGCGCGGTACGCGACGACGTCAACGTGCGCGATGTGGTCATCGGCATGGGCGCCAGCACCGACTCCAAGGTCAATCGCATGCGCTTTAACGATCACGACTTCGCTGCGATTGCGGATTTTGAACTGACCCAGCACGCGGTCGCGGCCGCCAAGGCCAAGAACGTGCCGGTCAAAGTGGGCAACATCTTCTCAGCGGATCTGTTCTACAACCCGCAAACCGACATGGCTGAAATGCTCAAGCGCTACGGCATTGTCGGCGTCGAGATGGAAGCTGCTGGCCTTTACGGCGTCGCCGCCGAGTTCGGCGCCCGCGCCATGACCATCTGCACCGTGTCGGATCACATCCTGAAAGGCGATTCGCTCTCCAGCGCCGATCGTCAAACCACCTTCGACGACATGATGCTGATTGCACTCGACACCGTGTTGCGCGACGACGCTGCCCGCGCCTAGAACGTTAAAGCGAGAACGTTGAAAAGAGCGCGTAGAAGCGGCCAAAAGGAAAAATGATGGAACAGGTATCAGAAGAGCACGTATCAGAAGAGATAGTTCAAACGCTGTTGAGCGCGCGGGCTAACGCCTACGTGCCTTACTCAGCTCACCCGGTGGCGTCAGTCATGGTCACCCCTGATGGTCAGCAGTTTGCGGGCACTAACGTGGAAGTGGCGCACTACAAAGGCCTATGCGCCGAGGCCTCGGCCATTTCCGCCATGATCACTGCCGGGCAACGCCAGTTGGCGACGGTCTACGTGATGGGCCCAGGTGACCACCTCTGCACACCCTGCGGCGACTGTCGTCAGCGGATTCGCGAATTCGCGACGCCAGAAACCCAAATCAAGGTACTTTCCGGCAGCGGTGAATTGATGAAAACCTACACCATGGAAACGCTGCTGCCCGACGCCTTTGGGCCCGAGCAGTTACCGCCGCGTTAAGCCAGTCCCTTCAGCAATCAAAACCAGCCCCACGCGGGCTGGTTTTGTGCTTTTATTGCTCGTACTCTTAGCAGCCACTGTATATTTTTGATGAAGTGTGCCGATGAGCGCACCGCCCTTATTTGGAGAACGCCATGGCTGGTTTACTTCCCAACGTCGACCCCGACGGCTTGCTGGAATACTCAGTGGTCTACACCGACCGCTCGCTGAACCATATGTCGCAGCAATTTCAATCTGTGATGCGCGATATATCGGCCACGCTAAAAGAGGTCTACAACGCTCACTCGGCCGTCATCGTTCCCGGTAGCGGGACCTTTGGGATGGAAGCGGTGGCGCGTCAGTTTGCCGTTGATCAGAAAACCCTGGTGATTCGCAACGGCTGGTTCAGCTACCGTTGGACGCAGATCATTGAAATGGGCCGTTTAACCGATCAGCACACAGTGCTAAAAGCACGGCGTCTTAACGCCGATGACTCGCGCTCGCCATTTCAGCCGGTACCCATCGATGAAGCCGTCGCACAGATTCGTCGCGAAAAACCAGCGGTGGTCTTCGCCCCACAGGTAGAAACCTCGGCAGGACTGTTGCTTCCGGACGCGTATATTCAAGCACTCGCCGAGGCGACCCACGAGGTAGGCGGCCTGTTCGTGTTAGACGCCATTGCCGCTGGCACGCTATGGGTGGATATGCAGGCATTAGGCATTGATGTGGTGGTAAGTGCGCCGCAAAAAGGCTGGAGCGGTTCGCCCTGCTGCGCCATGGTGATGCTCTCCGAGCGGGCTACGCAGCGCTTGAGCGAGACCCAGAGCAACAGCTTTGCCTGCGACCTGGGCAAGTGGCACAGCATCATGCAAGCCTATGAAAACGGCGGGCATGCTTATCATGCCACTATGCCCACGGACGCCTTGCGACAGCTGCGCGATATCATGCAGGAAACCCGCGCCTACGGCTTTGCCAAGGTAAAAGAGGAGCAGCAAGCCATTGGCCGTGAAGTCCGTGCCATGCTCAAGCGCCACGGTTTTGTCAGCGTGGCTGCGGAAGGCTTTGAGGCGCCGGGTGTGGTGGTCTGCTACAGCGAGGATAGCGGCTTGGTAGGCAAACTTGCCCAGGCGGGCGTGCAGGTAGCAGGCGGCGTACCATTGATGTGCGATGAAGGTGATAACTTCCAAACTTTCCGCATTGGCCTGTTTGGTCTAGATAAGTTGCACCACACAGAGCGCAGCGTGGATAGCCTGGAAAAGGCAATCAAGGCAGTCATATAAGCTGAAAAATGCCCGCTATAAAATAGCGGGCACTGATGCAGGCTAGAAACGAATTAGGTAACGATTAAATATATCCCACGCCGCGCGGCATCATCCCTAGATGGTTTTCGACGCGAGTTACCCCAGCCACATTTTCTGCTGCGACCGTTACCGCCTGCTTCTGCTCAAGCGATTCGACCAGCCCCCAGATTTCCACCACGCCGCCATCCACAATCACGCTAATGCCTGCGGTTTGCACGCCGGTGTTGTGTTCCACCTCATCCAGTATGGCCTCGCGGATGTGTCGATCGTCCGAGGGTGACTGGGTCGGCGCTACCGCCGCATTGGCAATACCTTGCAGCAGATTGGCGCGGCTGACGATCCCCACCAACTTACCTTCACGCACGACGGGTACACGTTTGATGTGGTGCTTTTCCAGCATTCGCGCAATGGTATGCAGTGGCGTGTTCTCTTCCACGGTCAGTGGGTCTGGCGTCATCACTTCGTGGGCTTTACGACCATGCATTTTGACATAGTCGCCAGCATCCTTGCCGCCCGTAAATAGCGATAACCACCATGAGTGACCGTGGTCACTGTCATCTTTTACCCGGCGCATCAAATCGCCTTCGCTGACAATACCGATCACCCGGTGATCGCCATCGACGACAGGAACGGCGCTGATACGATGCTTAAGCAGCAATTGCGCGATGTCACGCACTTCCGTATCGGGTCCCACACTCACCACTTTGGGTGTCATGATATCAATAGCTTGCATGGCGCTTCTCCTTGCGTTCAACCTTTAAAGACTGAGCCGCAGCTGCAGGTCACCCTGCCTTCTCTTTGAGCCTAGTTCGCTCCTGGAAATTTGCCTATGCTGGCTGGCTATCTAAAAGAACGCATTGAGACTAATTTGATCTAGCGCAGCTTTATGCTTGCTTGCCTGTTGGTGTGTTCGCCTCTGTGGCGCTACTCTCTTCCACTTTCTCCACATCAACAATGCCTGAGCGACTTACCACGACTTTCCAGCGGGCAAGGTAGGGCGTATCTTCACTGCCCGTTTCACGAATCACCAGATTAAACAGGTGGCGGCGTTCGACGCTTTCACGCACTGCCTGGCCATCTTTAAGCCGATAGATGTGGTGCTTCCCTTTACTCATTAGCCGCGTGAGCATGGAAATATCCAAATTCAGTGTTTCGCGCGTATGCTCGTAGCCGCTTAAAAAGCGCGTGGGTGACATACGTGAACTTGAGCGGTAGTGCAGCACTACCTCTTCCCGCTGGGCCACCTTGCGACGGCGCAATTGTTGGATGTCATCACTCAGCGAAGCGAAGCGCTTGTAGTCAAACCACTCCAGCTGGCGACCGACCACGGCATTTCGCGTGGGGTCTAGATACTGGCGGCGCCACTTAGGACGGCCTTTGCGCAGCAAGCGCCAAAGGGTATTGCGCAAATCATCCTTAAAAACTTCACGCATGGCGTAGAGCAGCGCCATGGCTAACACGAATAGCGCAGAAAGATCCCCTAACGCGCTACGTAACTGCAGCACACCTAACGTCACAAACCCCATTACCACCGCCGTGGCCAGGGCTTTGACCGCTTTCTGCTCGCCGCCGCCAAGCTCCAATGCCTCTTGTTTCAGCGTAATCGGATGTTCAATCAAACGCCGCAGTAGGCGCATTTTGTTCGACATGCGCGTCGGGTCCGCCATTACTCGTTCGGCGTTGTATTGCTGTTCGCGGCGATGTTCGCCCTCCCGGTGGCACACGCTGATAAAGCGTCGACGAATCTCAGTAAACTCACCACCACGGGGCATATGCGCCACTAACGCCAGTAACTGCTGTTCGGTAAACCAGGAGAGGTAATTATCAATATTGGCGAAGTATTTTTTGAAGCTTTCGTCATCCGGCTGATTGCGCCGCAGGCGCTTGAGGATTCCGTCACTCAAGTCAATCATTTCATGCAGTTGGTCACGTAAGGCAACCGCACTTTCTTGCTCCTCGCTGGTCTCTTCCCGCTGTTGCTGGCGGGTATGACGTAACTTTTTGGCGCTTACTAACATCGCTTGCGTGGTGCGCTCCATCGCTTCCACGTATTGGTAGGCGTAGAGGCTCAAACTCAGCCGGTACGAGTCACTCCCCAGGCGATTACGACTGGCCAACCGGCTGTGCACCAGCGGCAGCAGGTATTCGTCACTGTAGTAAGTGCGCGATACATGAATGGCGGCATGATAAAAAGCCTCCTCTGAGATAAGCTGAGTACTTAACCCCAGCTCGCCAGGCACAAAAAGATAGACGTCGAGGTTATGCGACGTCTCTTCCTTGAGCCGACGAGTAAGACGCAGCTGAAAGCTGTTTTTACGCTCAACGTTGATCAACCCACCAATCTCCTACTCCTTTGCCTAACGTGATGATATACCATGGCTAAAATAATCATGGCGCTGCACAAGATCACTGCCGCCTCTTCATCTGTGGAGCTAGGAAATGTCCATTGCCCGTTTTTCACCCTTTGAGCTGCTGTTACTAAAGAGCCGCAGCCAAGTGGATACGGCAACCCTGCTGCTGTTGGCTTGGGTGCTGGTGCACCGCCAACACGTTTCTGAAGGTCAGCGCCGTCGTCGCCTGGCCCAGGTAACCGCACAGTTTCGCCACGGGCATGAGCTGGGCCCGGTCATGAGTATTGCGCATAGCCAAGACTTGCAAGCGATCCAGTTAGCCGCCGAGGTCGTGCGCAAAGAGTGCGGTAAAGAGCGCAGCCTAAGCGTTATTCACCAAGCGATTACGGTTGCCACCGATGATGGCGAGCTGTCGCTTGCCAACCACTATATATTACGCTTTTTTGCGGACTTACTAAGCGTTGCCCCCACCACCTTAAACACCCTATTTAAGGAACTGACGGGCACACCGCTGGCCAGCCCTGAAGACCCTAGTCGTGATACTTATTGGCAAACCCACGATCCAGATTACCATGCCCGCAAAGCACGCGATGCCGCAGCGGCCGAGCAGCAGCAACAACAGGCCAATGCACGAGCAGAACAGCAGCAGAGAGAGAAAGAACAACGCCATCATCAGAAGCAGCAAAAACAGCAAGAAAAGCAACAAGAGAAGCAGCGGCGTCAAGAGGAAGCCCGCCAGGCGCGGGAACAAGCACAGCAGCGTCAGCAGGAACAGGAGCGCCAACGCCAGCGCGAGCAAGCCGAGCGGGAGCAGCAACGCTCACGACAGCAAGACTCGCAACAGCAACGCAGTTCTTACCAGGAGGAGCGACGCAATAACCACTCACGCCAGCAGCGCGCTTCACCACCGCCTCCCGATCGCACCACACGGGCGCTTTCCATTCTGGGGCTTAATCCCGGCGCTACGCGCATAGAGGTTCGGCACGCTTATCGGCGTATGGCACAATTACACCACCCAGACCGCTACTATTCAGAAAGCGAACAACAGGTTGCATTGGCCTCGGCACGCTTTCAACGTATCAAAAACGCCTATGATTATTTGATGCAAACTTACTGAGACCATGCAACGCTAGCCTAAGAGAAACCATAGCCCCCTATGCGCGATTTGTACCAGCGCCTCGCGATCCCCCCCGAGGCTAATGAACAAGCGATCCAACACGCCGTGGCGAGTTGCCAGCATAGCGCGCTGCGCCAAGATGCCGAGGCGGTATTTAGCGTTGCTGAGCGCCGCGAAGCCTACGATACGCTGCACGACACTGTAAGCGATATTGGCAAGTTACGCGCACGCCTGGGACTCAGCCACGGCGCCCACTGGCAAGGCGATGTAGCTAATGACTTTTCGCTGCCTCCCGATCATGCGATCTCGCGTCACGACGAACTGGTTGACCGCGTTAGCCACGCGGTCTCTTTGTATAACCGTTGGCGCCGCTTACGCGGGCCGTGGTTACTCATCGCCGTGTTCGCCGCCGGTGCTGGCATAGGTATCGGCCTGGGGCTTGCCTTGTGCTGGGGACTTTTGCCGGTGTGAGGCGGCGCGATTAGTCGTCTCATCGTATTTGCGCGCCTGCTCATCGCGCCGTATTTCTGCCTTGGTCGGGCGGGATGCCGGCTTCGGTGGTGCGGGTTTCTTATGATCGTCTGTGTCTGTTTCGCTTTCTTGCTCAGTATCTGACTCACCCTGGTCACTTTCTGGTGCGTCATTGTCCAGCGAAAACGACGTGCCCGCGGTCGCCTCCATGCGGTCTTCTGAGCGCGATTCCATACTGATGCTGAGACGCGGCACGCCCAGGTCGATCTCTTGAGCTTCCATGCGCTGTTTGAGCAGCAGATTAAAGGCCCGCGAAACATCCCACTGCATCTCTGGCGCGGTGCGAAAACGCATACGCAGGATGGGGCAGCCATCTTCAAACCCCTGAACCCCCTGCATCTCCAGTGGTGACCAGATGTAGTGACGCATCATCGGGTCACGGCGCAGCTCCTGCGCGGTTTCCTGCATCAGCGTAATGGCATCGTCGATTTTCATATCAAACGGAATACGGATACGCATCAGCGCAATGCCGAACTGCCGAGACATATTATGAATCGACTCAATGCGGCTAAAGGTGATGATATGCACGATCCCGTCCAGGTCACGAAGGCGAACCGTGCGCAGCGTCAGCCCCTCGACCGTGCCCATGTGGTTATTGATCTGCACAAAGTCATCTACCGCCAGGGAATCTTCGATCAAAATAAAGATGCCGGTGATTAGATCCTGCACTAATGTTTGGGCACCAAAACCAATCGCCAGACCAATCACACCAGCACCGGCTAACAGCGGTGTCACGTTGACACCCAGGTTCGCCAACCCGGCGATGACGGCAATAATCAAGATAGTCACGAAGATGACGTTGCGAATCATCGGCGTGATGGTTTGCGCCCGGGCTTGATTGACTCGCCGCCCGCGTGAACGCGCTGACGAGGTAAGCGCCCGCTGAATGGCGGTATCGGCAAAAATCCACACCAGCCACGCCAACAGCACCGTGGCGCCAAGACTGACCAGCGCTTGCCCAATGCGGGCGCTAGCGACTGCTTGCTGGCCCAGGCCAAAGAATGAACTGCCCCACACTTGCATTGAGAGCTCGGCAAACACCATCCATGCAAAGATATGGGCAAGAACAAAGCCGAAACGCTCTAAGCGTTTGCGGTATTGGCTCTGACGATGACGGTGACGGCGCTTGCCCATCCGCTCCGCTTGGCGGCGCAGCAGCCCGGTCACTACCAGCGTCAGTACCAGCAGGCTGGCAGAGATAATTGAGCGCGCCAGCGCAGTGCCGACATCGCCAACGGTAATAAAAATCGCCAGCAGCGAACCACTCACCAGGAGTAGCGCGGGAATGTGCCATAGCCCGCCCAGCGAGCGGATCATCTCAACCGCAGTGCTGGCGTCACGGCGTTGTTTGAACGGTCGGTTGCAAATCAAATGACGCACTGGGCGTTTGAATTTAAGAATAAACCGCGCTGAAAGCAGCGCCGCCAGCATATTGGAAAGCACCGAGACCAGGCTCGATAGTTCGCTGCCCAACAGCTCGACCAAGCGGGTGGAATTAGCCGCATCGCCAAGCGCAATCAACGCGCCAATCACAAACATACCGCGCAGGGCATGCTGCTGAAGCAGTTGAACCGCCGTAAACCGATGGCCGCGGCTAAAGAAGGCGATGACCGTTTCAAACACCACCGACAGCGCCCGCCCGCATAGGCAGATATAGGCCACCACGAGCACCAGCGTCCGCCCAGGACTATCAGGTAATACTTGGCCAATCCCGAGTGTAATCGCAAACGCCAACGCCCAGGGCAGCATACGGCGCAAGAAGTGCACCGCCATTAGCCAGGCTTTGGGGTCCCGTGGCAGATCCAGCGGCCACTCTCGGCGGGTAGCGACCATGCGCCCAAAAGCAATCATTACCACCAGCAGCCCGATCCAAACCAGAGCCAGGACAGCTCCTTCAGCAACCGCACGAATGGCTTCGCCTTGGTCGGCACCATCGTTCAGGGCGCGTAAATCGTCCGCCCCCTGAACCAGCTGACGTGCCCACTGGTCAACCGGCGAGTCGCCTGCCTGCGCCTGGTCGCCAAGGTCGCTTAGCGTATCGGCCAGGGCCCCCAGCAGCCCTTGGCGCACCACGCCCTCGTCTTCGGTGGCAGCATCTGCGGTTACCTGCAGCTCGCGCAGCGACGTGAGCAGCTCAGTGCGCTGCTCCTCGTTTTCAAGCATGGTGATGACATCAGTTAACGAGGCCTGGAACTCTTCGCCGCTGACCTCAACTTCCTGTTCCTCAGAGCCACCGCCCAAACCAGGTATTGACACCACTTGCGCCTGGGCCTGAGTGATTGCCATGCTCGTCAGTGCTAGGCTCGCCAATACAAACAAGACAACGCCTATTACCGCGCTAATTAACCAGTGCTGTCGCACGCCTTACTCCTGAATATTAATCTGAATGGCGTCCTGCTTACCGTTTACCGCCGCTTTAGTTTATAGCCCTTAGGAATGCACTCAGCCTCAACGCGTGACTATGATAGGCTGGATGCTTAAACGTTCACCTCAAGGATGCCGAGATGACGCTACAAGCTCCACCTAACCGCTTAAACAGTCATGGGAATATCCGGCAGGTTGGCGTCGAAATTGAATTTGCTGGCCTGCCACCCCGAGACACGGCGATGATCGTACGCGAACTGTTTGGCGGGGAGCTTAACGTGGTAAGCCCTCATCGGCTACTAGTAGAGAATACCCGCTGGGGCGAATTTGGCATTGAACTCGACACTCAATACGCTCACCCTGACAAAGCCCTACTTGAAGACCCTCACGCTCAAGACAGCGAGTGGGCGCGCCACCAGCACCAACGACGAATCCAGTTCCATCAAAAAACCCGCGAACTGATTGGTGATATGGTCACTGGCCTAGTGCCTACCGAAATTGTTTGCCCACCGGTGCCCTGGAATGAACTTGAAGATTTAGACGCGCTGTTTGAAGCACTGCGAGAGCATGGCGCAAAGGGCACCGATGCTAGCTTGATGTATGGGTTCGGGTTGCATCTAAACCCTGAAGTAGAGCGCTTTGATGCCGACTATTTGCTTGCCATGCTGCGCGCGTATTTATTACTTGCCGGATGGCTGCGCGATGAAATTAAAGTCGATATTACCCGTGAGGTGCTGCCTCATGCCAACCCCTTTCACAAAGCATACGCGCTAAAGGTCCTGGATAGCCGCTACTCACCTGATCTGGATACCTTGATTGACGACTACCTGCATCATAATCCAACGCGCAACCGTGAGCTGGATATGTTGCCACTATTTGCTTATCTGCGCCCTGACCATGGCCATGAGTTGCTGCATGCTCAGCTCACGAAACCACGCCCCACTTTTCACTACCGCTTACCCAACGCCCAACTTTCCCAACCGGGTTGGGGCTCGGCAATGGAGTGGAACCGCTGGGTGGAAGTTGAGAAACTTGCCGCTAACTCGGAGGCGCTGCTCGCTCGCTGCGCTGAGTATATTACCGAACATAACCGACCGATGCTGACCCGCGTAAAAGAGAAACTGGGCCGCTGGCTGCGTCGTGAGCACTAATTTTTTAATGTTTCATTTTCAACTTCACATTTTTCAACTTTATTTCTTGCCACAGTGAGTAACCACCTGCATGTCTCGGCCGCTTATCGGAATTACCACCTCTGACCGCAAAAGCCACTTAGCATGGTGGTTTGATTGGTTCGCCGTCTGGCGCCATGGCGGCAAACCGCTGCGGTTATCGCCTTCACGCCCCCAGCCTGACCATTTAGATGGATTAATCATTGGTGGCGGGGATGATATTCAGGCCCACCTTTACGGTGGCGAAGTGCAGCTGGATGTACGCCTTGACCCGGCACGGGATGAATTGGAGCTTGCGCTGCTTGAACGGTTTATTCCGCTGCATACGCCCGTGCTGGGCATTTGCCGGGGGGCGCAATTAATCAACGTCCACCTCGGTGGTACCTTAGACCCGGATATTTACACCACGCATGAAGGGCTAAAACGACGCCGTACGGTACTGCCGCGCAAAACCGTCGATATTGTCGGCGCGAGTAAGCTACACCGATTGCTCGGCGTGACGTGGTGCCGGGTTAACAGCCTGCATCACCAAGCTGTTTATGGCGCAGGCAAAGGGATAGAGATTGTCGCCCGCGACCGGGACGGCTTGGTACAGGGCATCGAGTCACGTGAGCATGAGTTTTTGATTGGCGTGCAGTGGCACCCTGAATGGCTAATTTTCAACCGCCCCCAGCAGCGCTTGATTCGCGCGCTGGTGACGGCTTCACGACGTCATGCTAGAAAACGCCTGCTGTCAGCTCAAGACGGCTAACGCTGCGTCGTAATCTGGTTCGTTTTTCAGCTCGCTTACCAACTCACTGTGTAGCACGCGATTATCGGCATCCAGCACTACTACCGCACGGGCACACAGCCCCTCCATCGAGTTATTACACAACGCGACGCCCCAGTCTTCACGAAACTCTGGGTGGCGGAACGTAGACAGCGTTTCAACGTTATCCAGCCCTTCTGCACCGCAAAAGCGTTTGGCAGCGAAGGGTAAGTCTGCAGAAACCACCAATACCACGGTGTCAGCAAGGTTAGAGGCCAGTTCGTTAAAGCGACGCGTCGACATCGCGCAGGTAGGCGTATCCACACTGGGAATAATATTAAGCACCTTACGCTTGCCCGCATAGGTCGCAAGCGTAACGTCTTGCAGCTCAGTGTTGGTCAGTGTCATTTCCGGTGCTGCCTGATCTTTAGCAGGCAGTGTGCCAGCCACATCCAGCGGCTCGCCCGCACGGGTAATTTGTTGCATTGTCGTTTCCTTATGTCGTTAATAACGAATGAATTCTTACCATCCAAGAGGCCATGGTAGGCTATCATCACGCCTTTGTGCTCTTCCTGAAAGACCTTTGTTTAACATTTGCGTTTCATCGTACCGAGGGAGTGATATGGCCTGTGTATTAATCGTTAAAACCGGCGATGCTTATCCAGAAGTCGTCGACCAGCACGGCGACTTTGAAACGCTATTTGAAAAGCAGCTTAGTACTGCCCTACCTGCGCATTTAGAGGTACAGGTGTGGGACGCGCGACGCAACCCGACCCCACCCGCTCTAGACACCTTGGCTGGCATACTGATCACTGGCTCGCATAGCATGGTTAGCGATGCAGAACCCTGGAGCGAAGCACTTAAACCATGGCTGCAAGACGCGTTGGCAAACGATACGCCCATGCTGGGCGTTTGCTATGGTCATCAACTCATGGCCGCCGCTTTTGGCGGTGTCAGCGATTACCACCCAGCGGGCCGCGAGTCGGGCACTCATACAGTGCGGCTGACGCTGGCCGGCCAACAAGACCCACTATTTAGCCAATTACCGGAAAGTTTTGCGGCGCACCTTTCCCATGCGCAGTCGGTCATGCAGGCGCCCCACGGCTGCACCGTGCTGGCCCACAACAGCCACGACGCCCATCAAGCACTGCGCTATGGCCCGCGCCAATGGAGCGTACAGTTCCACCCCGAATTCAACGTACCTGTCATGCGCGCCTATATAGAGCGCCAACGCGCTGCGTTACGCGACCAGGGTAAGAACCCTGCAAGCCTGTCAGCGGAGGTGACTGATGCATCAGACGCAGCCAGTCTGCTCACGCGCTTCCTCGCGTTTGTATAGCCCCGACTAACGCTGATCTCGCCGCGACGCTAATCGATCGGCAAGCCGTGTAGGTTCAGGCAGTTTGGTACGCCCTAAACAGCGCATCACCCAATTAAGCGACGTTTCCAGGGTGATGCGATGCCCTGGTGACACATACACCGGCTTTACCTTGGCACGAGAGCGCAGCACGGCCCCAATAGTTTCTTGCCCCGCGTAAAGCGGCACCCAGTCGCCGCGCTGCTCGCCCACTTCAGCGTGTTTGCCATATAGGCGTGATTTGGCAATCCCAATAGTGGGTAAATCAAGCCACAGCCCTAAATGCGCCGCCACACCTAAGCGCCGTGGATGGGCAATTCCCTGCCCGTCGACCATGACCAGTTCAGGCATCACGCTGAGCTTTTCAAACGCCCCCAGCGCCGCCGGAATTTCACGAAACGAGAGCAGGCCAGGAATATATGGCATGCGGGTGGGCTCACGATGAACCACTTGTTCCACCACGTTTAAGCTGGGTGCGGTAGCAGGGCCCCACTCCAGCAACACTACGGCCGCCCGGGTTGTTTCGCCGCCATCTTCAAAACCGATGTCCACTCCCGCAATATGCTTCACAGGGGCCAAGCGGTCGGATAATTCCAACCCCTTCGCCAACTGTGTCTGTAATGCCCTCGCTTCCCTAGGTGCTAAATTCCAGTCGTGTAGCGGTGCGGACATGTCATCCTCCCTGACAATAATCAATCCAATGAATGAAGAGTAAGGTAGCAAAAAAACGCCCCCGCACCAGTAAAGGAGCGAGGGCGTTTGAGATTTTCTCAGCTGCCGCTTGGCGGTAGCTGATTAATCCTTACGGCGAAGACTTAGGCGCGTTCGCGACGACGAACCGGCGCATCGCCTTCGTCACGACGGCGGCGCGGAGCGCGCTCTGCCGGGGCGCTGTCTTCGCTGATTTCCAACGGACGACCGGCCACACGGGCACGTGCCATCTTGGTCAGAATCGTCGAGGGCAAGCCGCTCGGCAGTTCGACGACAGAGAACGCATTGCGGATATCGATACGACCGATACGCGCGCCTTCAATGCCGCCTTCGTTGGCAAGAGCACCGACTAACTGACCCGGCTTCACGCCATCTTTATGACCTACGGAGACGCGGTAGCGCGTCATACCTTCGGTCGGGCCGCTAGTGCGTTCACGACGGGCACCCGGCTTACCAGCAGGAGCGCCATCACGCGAGGGCTTCTCTTTACGTGGTGCCTGTAGGCGACCAATCGGCGGCTCATCAGCACGCGCCATCGCGGCAAACGCACACGTTAGCTCGATCGGGTCATGGCCTTCTTCGATCAGACGCTCAATCAGAGCACGCTGCTCTTCGGCGCCTTTCGTCAAGGAGGCAATCACGCGCTCATGGAAGACTTCATCGCGATGAGCGCGAATAGCGGCTTCGTCAGGCAGCGGCATTTCGGTCATTTTCTGGCCGGTTGCCTGCTCCATCCAACCTACTTTGCGGCCTTCACGGAAACCAGCAAAGGTAATCGCAATACCGCTACGACCCGCACGGCCCGTACGACCAATACGGTGCGTGTAGGCTTCTGCATCTTGCGGCAGGTCGTAGTTAATAACGTGTGTAATACGCGACACGTCAAGACCACGGGCGGCTACGTCGGTGGCAATCAGTACATCGACTTTGCCACGCTTCAAGCGCGTAATGGTACGCTCACGTAGGCTCTGGTCCAGATCACCGGACAGGCCAGCGGCGTTAACGCCACGGGCAGTCAACTGCTCAACTAGCGTGGTACAAGCGGCACGGGTACGCACAAAGACGATAGCGCCATCGACCGGTTCGACTTCGAGAATACGCGACAGGGCTTCAAGCTTAGCGCCACCGTCAACGCGTACAATGCGCTGTTCGATGTTTTCGCCAGTCGTGGTCCCCGACTCAATCGCTACTTTCACAGGGTTAACCAAATAACGGTTAACAATGCGCTCGATTTCAGTCGGCAGTGTTGCCGAGAAGAACACACGCTGAGCATCTTTCGGGGTATCGGCAACCACGCGTTTTACGTCGTCGATAAAGCCCATGCGCAGCATTTCATCAGCTTCGTCCAGCACTAAAGCGGACAGGCCATCTAGCTTCAGGCTACCGCGATCCAGGTGGTCGATAATACGGCCGGGGGTACCCACAACCACTTGTGCGCCACGCTTAAGGGCGCCTAGCTGTTCACGGTATTCTTGACCGCCACAAAGGGTCGCTACTTCGAGACCTTTGAGGTTTTGGCCATACTTACTAAACGAGGCAGCTACTTGCTGAGCTAGTTCGCGAGTCGGTGCCATTACTAGCACTTGCGGTTCGCGGCGAGTCAGCTCTAAACGTGACAGTAACGGTAATGCAAACGCTGCAGTTTTGCCGGTGCCGGTTTGTGCTTGGCCCAGCATATCGCGGCCTTCAAGCAGCGCAGGGATGGTTTGCGCTTGAATCGGCGAAGGAGTTACGTAGCCCTGAGATTCAACAGCAGACAGAACGGCAGGCAAAAGAGCAAGATCGCCGAAGCTCGGCGAAGCGACAGAAGTCGAGGTCATTAATCACACCTTGGTAGGCCGGTAAGTACCGGCAAAAAACATCATAAGCGTCCCTGACTCTGTTATCGCAAAAACGCCAATCAAATGGTCGTTATCGAAAACAGGCACCGCCGTAGCGGTCATAGCCATCAATGGAGTCGGAGACGCCGGTCGCACCTAGCATCCGGTTGGCAAACACCGCATTCGCGGGCCAGCCGTTGTGGCGACCTTCTGCGCCGATTTCACCCGTGTGGTGAAATACTGGAGGCGCGCCATCTACACAGCAATGAACATCTAGCAATTGGCAAGATGTTCCCGCAAGCGATACTGCTAATAACTATTAATGAAGACTCATCAATAACTATGCAAGTAAACGCTCACCGTCGTGATGGAGGGGTCAGCACATGCGAGGAGCGCGCATCCTAACATCGCATTTTGCTTCTGACCAGCACTTTTAACTTACACCATACTGAATCAGGGACTTGCGCTCATACAGATATGGTCTAACCTAAGAAGTGCCTAATCAAGTTCACTACCCTCAAGGAGCGATGCAATGAACTGGGATCAGATTGAAGGCAAATGGACAGAAATGAAGGGCAAGGCCCGCTCTAGCTGGGGTGAGTTTACCGATGATGAGCTGGACCAGATTGGCGGTAAGAAAGATCAGCTAGTCGGTAAGCTACAGCAGAAATATGGCCTTGAGCGTGAAGAAGCAGAGCGTCAGGCAGACGACTGGGCTGATAAGCAGTAAACCTGTATTCGCAGTAACTGTATTTGCAATACTTGTGTTTGCAGAACCTGTTTTTGCAGTACTTATATTTACAGAAGAGTTTTCAGTAAACACTTTTATTGATCATTTATCGTAGCCACATGGAGAGATGCTATGCGTAAGACAATCCTCACAACAGCGATTGGCACTGCCCTACTAGGAAGCTTTGCTATGAGTGCTCACGCGCAAAATGAGCCTCAAGGGATGTATTCTGCCGATGACATCCTCGATGCAGAGGTCTACTTCGCCGGCGGTTCCGGTGAGGAAATCGGTGACGTTGACGACATCTTGTTCGATGAAGAGATGCGCATCAGTGCCATTGTTATCGAAAGTGGTTCCGTGCTTGGACTAGGCGGTCGTGAAATAGTGGTAGATACCGATTACTTCACGCTGGAAACCGATACAGAAGAAGACGGTGATACCGAGCATCGCATTATGGTCGAAGCCAGCCAGGAAGAAGTCGAAGCCTTCCCCGCATATGATAACGATTGGTGGGAGCAGACCAAAGCCAACGCCCGTGATGCTTGGCAGACAACCCAAGAAGGTGCTGAAAGCGCTTGGCAGCGCACCCGAGAAGCAGTAGATGCTGACGAATAATGGCTAAACGCTATCGTTAGATTGACTGAATAGCGAAGTTTAAAGGGCCGCCTAAATAGGCGGCCCTTTTTTTGATGCGAATTGTTTATGGTGGGCTATTTACGTCGTACGCCCTGCCCCGGCAAACGCTCCCGGTCATGAGCACGCTCAAAATTGAGCAGCGGACCTGCTGGCACAATCCGCGTCGGGTTAATCGTGTCGTGGCTATAATAGTAGTGGCGTTTGATGTGATCCATATTCACTGTCTCCGCCACACCGGGCCACTGATAGATCTCCCTCACGTAATTGGAAAGATTGGGATAGTCTTCAATACGCTTAAAATTGCATTTGAAATGGCCGTAATAAACCGCATCGAAACGTATCAACGTGGTAAACAGGCGAATATCAGCTTCGGTCAACCATTCACCAGCCAAGTATCGCTGCTCTGCTAAACGCGTTTCCATACGTTCCAAGGCGTCAAAAAGCGCTTTTACGTGTTTTTCGTATACCGCCTGCTCGGTAGCGAAGCCCGACTTATAAACCCCATTATTAATGTGGTCATAAACATCAGCGTTAACGTCATCGATCACGCTGCGTAGGTCTTCCGGGTAAAAATCCAAGTCGTTGCCGGTCAGTTCATCAAACGCGCCATTAAACATACGCAGCAGATCGGCAGACTCATTATTCACAATGGCACTGCGCTGCTTGTCCCATAGCACGGGCACCGTGACGCGGCCGGTATAGTGCGGATCGGTTTTGGTGTAAAGCTGATGATGGAAGTCCACCTCGTTAATCGGGTCACCACTGGCGCCTTCATCCTGGCGGTAGGTCCAGCCTTGGTCGAGCATGAGCGGGCTGACATGGGAGGTGCCTATCAGCGGCTCTAACCCTTTCAGTTTGCGCATGATCAGTGTTCGATGCGCCCAAGGGCACGCAAGCGATACATATAAATGGTAGCGATCTTTTTCTGCAGGATAGCGGTCGCCATCTGTTTCGGGCTCGGCGCCCACCCAGTCGCGTAGTTGGGCGGATTCACGCACAAACTCGCCGCCGTGCTTTTTTGTGTCATACCACTGGTCTTGCCATTTACCATTAACGAGCAGTCCCATTGGGCGTCTCCTGAAAGTCTTTCGGGTGCTTGGCTTAATGCCTTACGCTTTTTTCAGCATACCCCCGCCTCAAGGATGCTCAAGCGGATGTTTTACGCCTTTTCGTTCGAGTGAGTCGAATCATGCTGGTCACACTCGCTAATCACTGCCTGTTTTAATGCAGCGGCCATGGCATGAGCCGCAGGCCCTGCCCGGTCTCGGTCGCGGAAAATTAACTGAATCGGCACTTCACGAAGACCGCCTGCAGGTAACGGCAATACTTTTAATTGGCCGTTTTTTAACTCCTCACCAATACGCGTTTCTGGCATCCAAGCAAATCCCAATCCACGTCGCAGCATATCGAGCGATGTATTGAGATGAGTAACGGTCCAGCGCTGTTCCGCTTTCAACCAGCCCGCGTTGGTTGATTGACGCAGCGCTGAGTCGCGCACGACCAATTGGCGATGTTGAGCAAGGTCTCGCAGATCCAACGAGCGGCCCAACTGATGCAGGGCATGTTGAGGATGCGCAACGGCCACAAAGCGAACCGTTACCAACGGCTCGCCCAAAAAACCTTGCGCCTCAATGCCGGAGACCACCAAGTCTGCGCGGCCATCGTAGAGCATTTCAATGCCCCCATTGAGCACACTTTCGTGCAACTGAACACGCACCTGAGGATACGTTTCAGAAAAGCGCTCTAGCGCCTTAGCTTGAGCACCCGTTGGAAATACCTGATCAATGGCCACCACTATTTCTGCTTCTAAGCCGGCGGCTAGCCTGGTAGCCACATCTTCAAGCGAGGCTGCGCTTTCGATTAACTGGCGCGCACGACGAAGCAATAGCTCACCCGCTTCAGTTAAGCGTACTTGGCGGCCAATGGGCTCCAGCACCTGAACCCCTAGCTGCTCTTCTAATTTATGCACGGCATGGTTGAGCGTAGAAGGGCTTTTGTGTACGGCTTCTGCCGCTCGCGCGAAGCCACCATGGTCAACCACGGCTGCCAACATTTGCCATTGTGAAAGTGTTACCCGGGACATTTCGATTTCCTCAACGCAATACAGCGAAACAATGCGCTTATTATTCGAAAAAAACATGACTAGAATGCCAGGAAACAGTCATCAGTGCCGCCTATGTGTATAAAAAGCTTGTTACTCCTCTTAAGTTATAGGTATTGAGAAGCTTGAACACTCGGATGCTATATAAATTTTAGACATTTGCTATATTTATGCTTTAGATAAATCAGTTTTCGTCTATGATTGATACAGAGTATGTAGTTAGCCTGCTTTTTCAGTTACATTTGTTAGCAAACGGTGTTTATAAATAGTAATCTTTGCCTATTGTTGCCATAATTCTTTTTAATTAAATTTTATGTATAGACATACAGTCTATTCACCCTTGCCCTCATGGGGTATGGTTCCTGGGTTTATGCGCTTAACTGTTGCTTTTAATCACGAACTCGGCGGTCCATTTACCCATGTTGCGAATCCTTTATTCGCTGCCCCGCACGCACAAATTATTACTGTTACCTGTGGCCACTATGGTCACTGTGCTGGGCACACAGAAGTTACTGACGACATACCAAGATCTAAATCAATCACACACACCGCTTGAAAGCGTGCTGGTTCCGCTTCCTAGCGATTCTGCTCCGGGGGTTCCTTCCCTGCGTCAAGAACGCACGCCGGTAGCAGAAGCGATCGATCGCGCTTCACGCGCCCTCGACGCCACCCGCGAAAATATTCCGCTCAGCGAATTAACCGCCACCGAGATCGTTGATCTCGATATGAACGTTATCTCCAGTGCACAAGCAGACATGGCCGGGCAAGCCGCCTTGGGCGACGAAGTAACGGTACTTAATGCCGCAGCCCTGGATGCACCAGCCCTTGATATCGCAACGCTAAGTAGCGCGGGGCTGGATGACGGCGCATTGCATATGGCGATTGTGCTGGGCACCCTCTCCAGCGGCATGCTGGATGTGGATGACACCTCTTCGGTTGAAATTGCGGATGCCACCTCTTACGAGGATTATGGCATTGAGCTGTTTGACGACATCTCGTTCTTGGAATTAGAGCTCGCCGCAGAAGAGCCGTTTGTTCCTGAGTGGGAAACGCATATTGTTGAATCTGGCGAAACATTCGCTTTGCTGGCACAAAATGAATTAGGCCTTGGGTACAGCGAAGTGCTTGCCCTGCTTGAGGATCTGCCCGATCAACGCATGCTAACCAACTGGCGCGCCGGACACAGCTTTGATTACCAGCTAGATGAGGATGGGCGTTTACTTTCCTTACGCATGATGAAAAATACCCGTGACGGTATTTTATTGGAGCGTGATGCAGACCAGTTCGCCATCACCACTATTGAGCGGCAAGGTGAGCCTGTCCAACGCCTTTATGCCGGTAGTGTCAGCGGTAGTTTCGCGCGCTCGGCCCAGGCAACTGGCTTAAACAGTGGCGCGGTGACAGAACTGACGAAGCTACTTGAGAAGAAGCTCGATTTTCGGCGTGATAGCCGCCGTGGCGACCGCTTCCAGGTGCTGGTTGAATCAGACATGATCGACGGTGAAACGCTTGATTCGCGGGTACTGGCGGTTCAATACAATGGCGAGCGCATGGACCTTACCGTTGTACGTAACGCCACCGACGATAACTTCTATACGCCTGAGGGCAGCAGCCTAGACCCTGCGTTTGCACGTCATCCCTTTGAAGGCAGCTACCGCTTAAGCTCGAACTACAATCCACAGCGTAAGCACCCGGTAACAGGCCGTATTAGCCCGCATAATGGTACAGACTTCGCTATGCCAATTGGCACGCCTGTAACAGCTCCTGCCAATGGCGTCGTTGAGCGCGTGAGCAACCACCATGCGGCAGGACGCTATATCGTCGTTCGTCATGACAACGGTTATCGTACCCGCTACCTGCACCTTTCCCGCCCACTGGTTAGCCAAGGTGAACGTGTAACCATGGGCGAGCGTATAGCGCTATCAGGCAACACTGGCCGCAGCACTGGCCCTCATCTGCATTATGAAGTCATCGTCAACAACTCGCCGGTCAATGCGATGACAGTCGCCCTGCCCGAAAATACCAGTTTAAGCGGCGATACGCTGATTGCGTTCCAGAGCCAAGCAGCACCAATACTGGCAACCTTAGAAAGCGGTGAGACAGGTCCGGTTAGCGTAGCTACCTTTCAGCAGGAAAGTGACGACTAGCCTCCATATTCACTGATGCTTAATTGAGAAATGCTTTAACGCAAAACACCGCTTCGGCGGTGTTTTGCGTTGTGTCACTAGCATTGAAACACTTAAACAGGACGCTGCACTTAAACAGGACGCTGCAGCGCTGCTAGTAGTGTTGCATCACGACGATAGATATCGGGCCTAAACTCCACTTCCCCTTGTGCATTTGGCCAGGCGGTCAAATAGTGCAGGGCAATCGGGATGCGTTGAGTCAGGTTCACATTGCGATCACTCCCACCACTTAACAGGGTACTAAATTGGTAACGGCTGCCGGTATCTTGAAGCAGCATCTGCGCCAGTTCAGCCACACCCTCTACCCGCACACAGCCTGAGCTGAGTGCGCGCTGGTTACGCTGAAATAGCCCGCGTGCGGGGGTGTCGTGCAAATAGATCATGTCATTATTAGGGAACCGTACCACGACACGACCAAGCGGGTTACCCGAGCCTGCCACTTGGCGCAACATCACGCCGCCAGGGCGCTGCCAATCAATCTCTTCTGCCACCAGCGGCTCGCCGGAAGGACTAATCACCCGAATATTTTGACGCGCCAAGTAATCGATATCCGCGCGCACGCGAGGCAGTACATCCTCACGCATAATCGTCGGCGGGATGGTCCAGGATGGATTAATCGTTAAGTGGCTGATAGTGGAATGGATGATCGGCGTTTCACGACGCGGCGAGCCGACGACCACTCGCGCATCCCAGTGCTGGCCGTTAGGACGCACATAGTGCATTCGGTAACCGGCAATATCGACCCACACTCGTGGCTCGGCAGACTGCATAGGGCGAATCCACCGCGCGCGTTCTAAATTGACCCGCAGTTGGTCGATTCGCGCCGACACCGGCGTATTTAACGCAAGCCGGGTCTGTTCACCCACCACACCATCTTCCTGTAGTAAATGGCGGCGCTGAAAACGCTTCACAGCGGATTCAAGTGGCGCATCAAACACGCGCTGATTAGACGCTGCTTGCACATCAATTAGCGGATAAGCGCTGCTGTCAGCCACCATCAAGTCCGTTTCACCCCAGAGTGCCAAACGCTGGCGCAGCACAATAACATCGTCGGCTTCATCCCCCGGCCGAAGAGACTCCTCCCTGGAGGCTAGGTAGGGCGCGCTACCCAGGTTTGCCAACTGGTAATGCTGCTTTAAGGCGTCACGCAATTGCTGATATTCACCTGAGGAAGGCCTAGCCAACTCGGTGGCATTATCCAGCGCACGATCTTCAACGGCATGTACAACACGTAGCAGCGAGTAGTCGCTTTCTGGTCGCGGCGCGTCCCACTGTGGCTCTACGTCTCGTGGATTCACCTTGCCGCGCTCTAAATGATCCAGTGCCAGCAACAGCGAGCGAGTGGCTTTGATATCGAACGAGGCCTGTGCGGCATCATCACCCGACTGACTACGCTGAAACTCACCAAGCAACGTATCAGCGTGATAATCGGCCGGCACCAAGCCATCGTTTTCCAAGCTGTTTAGCGCCTCGACCAGTGACTCAACCGCATCCGCTGCCTGCCACGCGGGCTGACCATCACTGAGTTGGTAAAACTCAGTAATCGGAAGTTGTTGCGCGTCTGCCGAGCTTAATTGTTGAGCTATCGCCTGCTGCAATGGATCTGAGGCTGAATCCGCATACACAGGGCTGATGCCTAAAGGGCCGTAGGTAAGCGTTAGACACAGAGCGCTCCCTATCGCCCATCGTCTTAGTGGCTGTCTCTCGTTCATCACCCTCTCCTTGCGTTACTATAGTCTTCCACATCGCCGACCCCGTTTTTTATATTAGTCGGCTAATTTTCATAATGACTGATATTGCTGGTAGGATCGACTTTTATGGCTCTTCGTTTAAATGTTGCCACGTTATTATTTTCTCTACCTTTTATACTATTTACATTACCGCTACACGCCGCCAGTTTCTTTGCCCAGGTTGAATCTACACCGCCACGCGGCGTACTGCCTTTACATCACCAGTTATTGCAGCTCGCCCCCCAGGCAACGCCCGCAGCACTGCGTTTAGCCGCTCAGGCACTCAATTGTGCCGACCCCACTGCCGAGCGCCTTGCAGTCATTGACTACTCACTGCCGTCTACCGAACCACGCCTATGGGTATTTGATTTACGTCAGCATGAACTGCTCTTTGAGGAGCTGGTTTCTCATGGCCAAGGGTCTGGCGATGCCCAGGCCAAGACATTTTCCAACACGCCTGATAGCCACCAATCCAGCATTGGCCTATTTCGCACCATGAATAGCTATTACGGCCGCAACGGCTATTCGCTGCGTCTGGAAGGCCTTGAACCTAACGTCAACGACCTAGCATTCGAGCGCGCCATTGTGATCCACGGTGCTGACTATGTGAGCGATGCGTTCATTACCCAAACGGGGAGATTAGGACGCAGTCATGGTTGCCCCGCAGTACGTGAAGACGTTACTTACCCACTGATTGATAGCCTTAAAGAAGACCAATATGTGTTTGCTTATTATCCTGACGCCGAGTGGCTTGCCACCTCAGCGTTTCTAGGCTGCACAGCCGCCGCCGCTCAACTTGCCCGCCGCTGATGCTATCCAAATGCTTAGCTATTCTGACATTGAGCTATTCCGACGTTGAGCTATTCTATCTTTTAGCTATTCTGGCTTTTAGCTACCCCGTCTTTTAACTATCTAACCTCTTCGCTCTTCAGACTCTTAATAAAGAGGGCGTTAATAATCTCATTCTCGCAGACCATTGGCAGCTGAATTTCATCATTGAAAGCAGCTAAACCAAGCGTACAGGGGAACCCTCTGCAATAATTTGTGACAAATTAACACAAAACATTGCTATCTGCCGTAGGTGTCTCTGCCATGTTCACCTTTATGCATCCTTTTCAAAAAATTCGCCGCCTGGAACAGGAGGTCGCTGACTTACGCACTCAGCTCGACGCCGCTACCCCCTCGCCCAGCAGCCGACTGCTAAGCCTAATGAAACCGTCGCAATCCATCGGCATGCTGCAAGCGAGAGGGGCGGATATGCTGGCCTCGCTCAATAACGGCCTTCAAGAGTATGCCGACCAGCTTGCCGGAGAACGCGCCACCCTAACGGAGACGTTTAACCTAATTGCCGCTGCCGAGCATGCCATCGACACCCTTGATCAGCGTTGTCACGATCCTGAGTATGCCGAAGCGCTCCCCGCCTCGCCGTTAGTATTAGCTAAAACCCTACACGCTCTGAGCCAACTGCAAGTAGCGCTTGCTCGCAATGCGGGTCACGCGCAAGCATTAGCGGTTAGCACAGCACTCGAAACGGCGCATCGCCAAGGCTTGGGAAGTGCTGATTCCGCTAGTCAGCAATCACCAGGAATAGCCGCCATTGCAGATGACGTTCATCGCTTAGCGCTTAATATGCAGCAACTAAGCCATCAGCTCAGCCTGCTAATGGAGCAAATGAATAGCCAGGTAAGAACGCATTCGCAAGCAGTGGTGAAAAAACGCCAAGCCGACGAAGACACTGCCCAAAAGGCACAGTCAGCTAAGCACGCATTACATCGGTTAACGGATCAAACGCAGCATATGCACAAGGTGATACATCACAGTGCTACCGCTGCATTTTTACACTCCGCCAAACTTGACCATGCGGTGTGGAAATGTCGCCTCTATAAGCAGTTATTATCTGCCAACACCGACACACCACTAGAAGATCACCATCAATGCCGCTTAGGGCGCTGGCACCAGCAAGGTGAGGGCTACCAGCGCTATGCCCGCACTGAGTCTTATCGAGCATTAACGGCGCCGCACAGGCGCATGCATGAAAGCGGTGCTGAAGCGCTTAAGTTTGCCCGCTTAGGCGACCGCAATGGTCAATTAGCTGCTTTAGGCGTCATGGAAGAAGCCAGCCAACAGCTAGCCCTACAGCTGGACAATCTCATGGAACACGCCATATTTGAGGCGCCCTACTCAACCAGTCATCACTCACCGTTAGCAGGTTCGCCTTAACGCACAGACGATGACTTCACAGATGCTAAAAAAGCATCGGCTGCTACGGATGAGCAGCCGATATTGGCATTGTTTCTGTCTTAGATTGCTCCTGTTTTAGATTGCTCTTGGCTTAGAAGGCCTCCCACTCAGTTGGGTGACGCTGATCGCTATTTCGCGGCGCGGGCCTCAATCGTGACTGAGCGGCTGGCAGCGCTGATGCAGTTGCTTCCATATCCCCCAGCACAAACGACTCAAGCAAGCGTGAAAGATGCTCTGCCCCTGCTCGCAGCCGCTGGGCTGAGGTGGCACTCTCTTGCACCATGGAGGAATTCTGCTGGGTCATTGAATCCATCTCGGCCACCGCCGTATTCACTTCACTGATACCCGCACTTTGCTCCCGCGCGCCTGAGCTAATTTCAGCAATTACATCGGTCACCCGGGTAATGCTATCGACGATCTCCTGCATGGTGGTACCCGCTTCGCGCACCAAGGCAGTGCCATCCTGAGTGCGCTCCATTGAGCTGTCGATCAACTGGCGAATCTCTCCGGCAGCGTCACTCGAACGGCTGGCAAGATTGCGCACTTCTTCAGCGACCACGGCAAAGCCCCGCCCATGCTCACCAGCACGCGCCGCTTCAACAGAGGCATTGAGCGCCAGGATGTTGGTTTGAAACGCAATAGCGTCGATGAGGGTGATAATGTCGCCAATTTGTGTGGCCGACTGATTGATTTCATCCATCGTATGCTCAACACGCTGCATAACGGAGTTACCTTTACGGGCAACATCCACAGCCCCTTGAGACAGCTGCGATGCCTGATCAGCGGCTTCGGTGGTGTGATGAACCGTAGAGGTAATCTCTTCCATGGAAGAAGACGTCTGCTGCAAATTAGCCGCCGACTGTTCCGTGCGTGTGGCTAACTCGTTAGTGCCTTGATCGATATTCTGCGACGCAAGCAGCACACTCTGGGTCGTGCGATGCACGTCTTGAAGGGTGATCTGCATCCGCTCGACAAAGGCGTTAAATTGCTGGGCCAAGTCGCCAATTTCGTCATTGCGCTCCACTTGGAGGCGCTGAGTTAAATCCGCCTCGCCCGTGGCAACGTCATGCATCGCAGCGGCGGCACGCTTCACCGGGCTCAGCGCCCGCTTGACCAGCCAGGCTGCCAGCACCCCCACGCCTAACAATAGCACCAGTGCGACAACGCCCTTGGCGATCAGGTCATGACGAAACTCCTGCCACGCCAGCGCCTCTACCTGCGCCAACCCCACATCAATATCGCTTAGGTAGATCCCGGTACCGATCATCCAATCCCATTCAGGGATAGCAATCGCCATGGAGTGCTTTGGCTCGATGTCGCCGGTGGCGGGATTAATCCACTGATAGTCGTAAAAGCTCGCGTCGCCCGAACGGGCACGTTCAATTAAGTCTTCCACAAAGGCGTTGCCTTCACTATCGACCAGCCCCACCATATTGGTACCCACCCGCTCTGGCGCAGCGGCCATCGCTCGCGCCGTGCCGTCAAAATCAAAGGCGAAAACATAGTTGGCATTGCCGTAGCGAAAATTCTGCAGTATCTCTTGCGCCTGCTCTTGTGCCTCTGACTGGCTAAGCTCAGCATGGTCAACGAGGTGTGAGACCGCATTACGGGCGGACTCAACTAAGTAGCGCACCGTCGTTTCACGCTCACTGACCAACACATCACGCTGCTTATCGAGCGTTTCTTGCATACTCGTTATTGAGCTGCGCACCTCCAGCGCTGACAGCACCAAGGCCAAAATCAGCATGGGAAGTAACACTAAAGCGACCATTTTCGCCTGCAGACTCATGCTAAAGCGTGCTTTATTTTTTTGCGCCATGCTCGACAATCCCCTTGTAATGTTTTGTTATAATTCATATATTTATAGGAACAGTTTACGTTAACGTAACTGTTGTTTATTAAACTTATCGCATGCAGTCGACCACACTCTATCGTTTAGGCCAATCATAATTTGGTATTACCTTTTGTATTCCCCGTTAAATAGCCTTGTATCTTCTCTAACTGCCTATGCCATGCTGGTCTTACTGCAACCACACATCACACCAGTCGCAATGGGAAAAAGCATATGGCACAGGTCAAAAAGCTAGACCTCGCATTACAAGGTGGTGGCGCTCACGGGGCGTATACCTGGGGCGTGATTGATCGCCTATTAGCGGATGAACGCATTGAAATTGAAGGGATCAGCGGCACCAGCGCCGGAGCGATGAACGGTGTCGTCATGGCCGATGCATTAACACGCGGTGGTAAAGAGACGGCTCGCCAGGCACTGTACGACTTTTGGAAAGCCGTCAGTCGAGCGGGTATGACAAGCCCAATCCGTCGTACGCCCCTGGATATATTGACCGGCAATTGGAGCCTGGATCACTCACCCGGCTTTATTGCTATGGATCTGCTAAGCCGCGTGGCCTCGCCCTATCAGCTCAATCCGCTCAACATTAACCCGTTACGCGATATCGTGGCTGAGCATATTGATTTTGAACGGGTTCGAAAATGCGAACAGCTAAAGCTGTTTGTGGCGGCTACCAACGTGCGCACAGGAAAGCAGCGCGTGTTTCGCCGAGAAGAGATGAGTGTGGACGCCGTGATGGCCTCCGCCTGCTTGCCGTTTATCTTCCAAGCCGTAGAGATTGACGGCGAAGCGTATTGGGATGGCGGCTATATGGGCAATCCGGCACTGTTCCCACTCATGGAAGAGTGCAGCGCACGGGATATTCTGCTGATTCAAATCAACCCCATTAGCCGCAATGATGTACCCACCTCTGCGTCAGCTATTATGAACCGTCTCAACGAGATCACGTTTAATTCAGCACTGATTAAAGAGATTCGCATGATCGCGCTGCTTAAACATGCGCTTGATGAGCAGGGAATTGAAAATTGCTACCAGCAGGCGCTTTTTCATCGTATCAGCGGTGAGCTGGCGCTTGAAGGACTCTCTGTGTCGAGTAAATCCAATTCCGAGTGGCCTTTTCTCTGCCACCTTTTTGAACAGGGCCAGGACGCCGCTGAACGCTGGCTAGGTGAACATTTCGATGCCATTGGCGAATACTCCACGCTCGATGTAGACGCTGTCTATTTACATGACTAGCGGCCTACATCAATAACGGGCTACGCAAATAGCGCCGATGTTTAGCGGCTCGACCGATGCCCTTTTAAGCACCAAGATGCCGCAAAAAAAAGACTGCATGCCCACTCATGCAGCATATTCACTTTGCCCATGCGCTAACAAAACAACAAAAATAAATTAAGATTATGATTTTTAACAACAAATATTCAACTGGCAAACTACCTGCATATTTTCAGTAGTGGTGGTAGGCGTGGACCAGGCCCAATTGGGTACGAGTGCGTCGAGCCTGACCTTCAATGGAGAAGGCATGTTCTCGTCAATTGCTGGCGCGACGCATTAATTTTCGCGTTTAGCGTAGTGATCAACTCGTTTTATGCCCCGTGAGGCCATCCCATGGACATACGCAACAAAGCCAACCGCATTCGGCTGCTTAACTTCTCGACCCCTCAAATGCGCGCTTTCCACTTTTCATGGTTTGCGTTTCATATCTGCTTTTTCGGCTGGTTCGGCATCGCCCCTCTTATGGCGATTGTTCGTGAAGACCTTTCGCTGACCCAAACACAAATCGGCAATACTATTATTGCGTCGGTGGCGATCACTGTCATTGTGCGCCTAGCCATTGGTGTACTGTGTGACCGTATTGGGCCGCGTAAAACCTATACCGGCTTACTGATGTTAGGTGCTATTCCGGTGATGGGTATTGGCTTAGCCGATAGTTTTGAAACCTTTCTATTAGCGCGCTTAGCCATTGGGGCCATTGGCGCCTCCTTCGTTATTACCCAATACCACACCTCAATGATGTTTGCCCCCAATGTGGTTGGCACCGCCAACGCTACCAGCGCTGGCTGGGGTAATTTAGGCGGCGGTACCACACAAATTCTGATGCCGCTGATCTTCTCAGGCATGCTGATGCTGGGCGTCAACGAAGCCTTTGGCTGGCGCTTAGCGATGATGGTACCCGGCGTTGTGATGTTCTTTACCGGGATCGGTTATTGGTTCTTTACTCAAGATGCACCCAACGGTAACTTCAGTGACCTGCGCGCAACTGGCGAGCTGCCTGAGGCGACCGGTGAAAACGGCGCAAAACATAGCTTTTTAGCCGCCGCCAAAGATATTCGGGTATGGGCGTTGTTTGTTGTGTATGGCCTATGCTTTGGCGTAGAGCTTACGATTAATAATATTGCCGCTATCTACTTTTTTGATAAATTTGACCTCACTTTAGCCACGGCGGGCCTGATCGCTGGCTTATTCGGCCTGATGAATATTTTTGCCCGTACTCTGGGCGGTGTCTTTTCTGATTTATTCGCCAAGCAAGGCGGCCTAAAGGGGCGTGTACGCTGGCTGTTCATTGCCTTGATTTGCGAAGGGATTGCGCTGGTAGCGTTCTCGCAAATGCATGTACTCAGCCTAGCGATTGGTATCATGCTGGTGTTTAGCCTGTTTGTGCAGATGGCCGAAGGCGCCACTTATGGGGTCGTCCCGTTCATCAATAAAAAAGCCCTGGGTGCTGTTGCGGGCATAGTCGGTGCTGGCGGCAACGTGGGCGCGGTCGGCGCTGCCTTCCTGTTCCGCAGCGAAAGCCTGAGCTATCAGCAAGGCCTGTTCTACCTGGGCATAACGGTGCTGGTACTGGCATCCTGTGTTTTGCTGGTACGCTTTAGCGACGCCACCGAAGCCGAAGAGGCCAAAGCCTACCGCGATGCGGTTGGTGACGACGTTGGAGCAGGCGCTCTCTCGCTTCGTTAAGTGCTTTCCAACACACTCAAGTACACTCCCATACGCCCTTATCCAGTTAGGTAGCGATATGGGAGTGTTTACATTTAGGCGGCGAGCCCTTAAGGAAAATTCTATGTCTTCAGCGCAGCAACTGCTCTTAACCGCCATCCGTTGCGATATCGAAAACCTTACTCACCTTGCCACCACCGCCGATATTGTTGGTGACATTAGCCGCTTTATTCATATGCTCCAACGTGAACGAGGAGCATCAACGATCTATCTAGCCTCTCAAGGCCAGCGTTTCAAAACCCGCCGCGATACTTACCGCCAACACAGCCAGCAGGCGGAAACCCTAATGCGCCAACGGCTGGAAGCGCTCAGCCAAGAGGCTCGCCCCCAGGCAGCCGCACGCTTACTACGCAGGATTGCCGCCGTTTGGTATGCCCTTGATGAGCTTGATGAGCTTCGTCTGGCTATCGACACCTTTGCCATCTCGCCTGATGCAGCCACTCAGGCTTTTAATCAACTGACCAGTGGGCTGCTAGCGATTGTATTTGAAGCCGCTGACTCCTCTATCGACCCTGATATCACTCGCCACCTGGTTGCCATATTTCACTTAATGCAGGGCAAAGAATTAGCTGGCCAGGAGCGAGCCTGTGGCGCATTCGGCTTTACCCATGGCCACTTCGATGAAGCACACCGCGCTTTATTGAATCAGCTAGTGACTGACCAGCAGCGCTGCTTTGACACGTTTGTTGAGTTTGCTACGGCTGAGGCGCAGCAGTCATGGCAAAAAGAGCTTTCGCCTCGCACCCTGGCCGGTATTTGCCATTTACGCGACATCGCCTGCCAGCGTCATTCGGCATCACAAACACCACCTAAAGACACATCCGATTCACTGGGTGAAACCTGGTACGAACTGACAACGCTACGTATCGACTCGATGAAAACAGTTGAGGACGCATTGATCACTCAGCTGAGTGTGCTTTGTCACCGCAAAATCGCTCAGGCCGAAGACGGATTGGAAAAAGCCAAAGCAGGGCCCTCTCGTCCTACGCCTGCCCCCTGCGAACACTTACTAACGCTGGCGGGTGCGCAACCACTAGGTGACCTGACAGCCAACGCGCTAACCTCACCGCTCGGGCGCTCGCTGATTGAACTCACCCAGGCCCAGGCCAGCCGCTTACAAGGGCTTAGCGATGAGCTTGAAAACACCCGTAAAGCGCTGCGTGAACGCAAACTGATTGAACGTGCGAAGGGGCTTATTATGGCTCATCAAGAGATGAGCGAAGAAGAGGCCTACCGGTTTCTGCGTAAAACCTCCATGGATCAAAGCAAAAGCATGGCGGATATGGCCCAAGCTATTCTGGATCTCTCTGCAATGCTGAAACGCAAAGAAGATGGACACGCCCGCTAACGTTAAGTAGCAGAGCCGTACCGCAATGGTTAGTTAGGTATGTTTGCAGGATGCCACTCTCTTAGCCATGCTAAAGGCTTACTTAGTTAAACAAGCAAGGAGTGCAACCCATGCATAAAGGCGTGTTATTGATTACCGGCGCATCCAGCGGTATTGGTGCGGCTACCGCCCGAGCAGCTTCTCGCGAAGGCTACAAACTGGTGCTGGCCGCCCGTTCAAATGAAAAGCTCACCGCTCTGGCTCAAGAGCTGGGCCCAGAAAACGTACTGACCTGCGAGTTGGACGTGACTAATTTTGAGCAGCAGCAAGCCATGGTGGAACACGCACTTGAAACCTTTGGCCGCCTGGATGCGATCTTTGCCAACGCCGGTCGCGGCGGCTCACCAGGCGGGTTTAGCGGTGCGGATCACGACGCATGGCGTGAGATGATTCTTACCAATGTCTATGGCGTTGGGCTCACGATTCAAGCTTGCTTGCCCGCCTTAAAGCGTAGCAAAGGGCATGTGTTATTAACCGGTTCAGCGGCAGGCCGGACGACTATCCCAGGCTCAATGTATAGCGCTACGAAATGGGCGGTCACGGGGATTGGCTATAACCTGCGTGAAGAGCTACGTGGCACCGGTATGCGCGTGACGTTGATTGAGCCAGGCATGGTCGACACGCCTTTCTTTAATGAACCACCAGAGCATGCACTAGAAGATCGTGATATCGCCAATGCCGTGGTTTATGCGCTTGCACAACCTGCTCATGTGGATGTTAATGAAATTCTTATTCGCCCCACCCCGCCGCTTGAGTAAGCGTAATCGTACCGTCACTCCGCTCTCACCCAATCTATACCGGCACACGTCACATCTACATGGCTCAGACCTTGCAATTTATGTTCACTGACCGCATAACGTGTAATTACCAAGCGCGCTAAGTAATTTTTCCACTCAATGCGCCCACGAATTAACTTGCAGGTGACCCATGAGCCAACTCGCTTCCACAGCGCTTTCCGTTCTTGATCTGGCCCCTATCCGCCAGGGCGGCAGCGCCGCTGAGACCTTTCAAGACAGCGTCTCGCTGGCACAGTTAACCGAGCGGCTAGGCTATAACCGTTACTGGCTAGCGGAGCACCACAATATTGCCGGTATCGCCAGCGCCGCCACCGCTGTGCTGATCGGTCATATTGCTGGGCAAACGTCCACCATCCGCGTGGGTAGCGGCGGCATTATGCTACCGAACCACCCACCGCTGGTGATTGCTGAGCAGTTCGGCACGCTGGAAACGCTCTATCCTGATCGTATTGATTTGGGGCTAGGCCGCGCGCCCGGCTCAGACGGTGCGACGATGCAAGCCATGCGGCGCAACGCCCATGCCGGCGTCGACGACTTTCCGCAATTGCTGAACGAATTGCGCAGCTACCTGGCGGATGCAGACCCGCAGCAACGGGTGAAAGCTATCCCAGGCCAAGGCACCCATGTGCCCATCTGGTTGCTGGGCTCTAGCGGCTACAGCGCACAGTTGGCAGCTAAACTGGGCTTGCCTTTTGCGTTTGCTGCTCAGTTTGCGCCAGGCTATTTATTTGAGGCACTGCGCTTATATCGCGACAACTTCCGCCCTTCCGAGCACTTGGATAAGCCCCATGCGATGGTCGGCCTGCCCGTGATGGCGGCAGAAAGCGATGCGATGGCCCACTACTTGGCCACCACCGCGCAGCAGAAATTTCTGAATCTTATCCGCGGCAAGCCAACCCAGTCGCAGCCGCCCGTGGAGCAACTAGACTGGTCGCCGGTTGAGCAAGCCCAAGTCAGTCAGTTTTTAGGTGCAGCGATTATTGGTGGGCCAGAGACGGTCAAAGCAGAGCTTGAAGAGTTCCAAGCCCGTACCGGTGCTGATGAATTAATGATTAATAGTGATTTTTATAACCATGCCGACCGGCTGCGCAGCTACGAGATTGTGGCTGAGGTCGCCCGCTGAACGGCGGCTCTACTATGTCTACATTTATGTCTACATTGCATTTCGCCCCTATGTCGGACGAAGACTTCACCAGTTTTTGGCCTACTTTCAAGGCGATTGTCGAGGCGCAAGAGACCTACGCCATTGATCCCGACATCAGCTTTGAAGCTGCCCGAGAGCTATGGTGCCGCACACCTAAAACCAGCGTGGTCGTTAAAGATGAACACGGCCACGTACTGGGTGCTTACTATTTAAAAGCCAACGCGGCAGGCCCCGGCGACCATATCTGTAACTGTGGCTATATGGTGACACTCGCCGCACGCGGAAAAGGGGTAGCACGCGCCATGTGTGAGCATTCACAGGCGCAGGCTAAGGAGTTAGGGTTTCAGGCCATGCAATACAACGCCGTTGTAGCAACGAATGAGGTTGCCGTCGCGTTATGGCAAAAACTGGGATTTCAGATTGTAGGCACCGTTCCTAATGCCTACCGACACGCGCGCCTTGGTTTTGTCGATACCCACGTGATGTATAAAGCGCTATAGCGATAGCGTCAGGCGGTTCTCAGTCAGTTTAGACATTGACTCTTTTTGTGACGCTTTGCTGCACATGACACTTTTTCTGACCGTTTCATTGCAGCAAACGTCGCGCATATTGAAAGCTTTTCCGGTAAAGTCATTCTCATAACATAAATTAAACGTTTGGTTGATAAGCATCTATTGATCGCCCTAACCATTCGGTATGACTCAAACCACGGTAAAGCTTTTTGTAATGTTCTATAGCTCCTCGTTTTTCTCGCACTTCTCGCTGCGCTCGCGTTTTATCACCTTGATTGCCGCCTTGGTATTTGCCACGACGCTACTGCTTGGCTGGGTGGCTTCTCGTGAATCGGCTGAGCAAATGGAAGCCAATATTGGCAATGCGGCCTCTGAAGCGGCTTACCAAATGGTTGATAAGCTGGATCGCAGCATGGATGCCCGTATTAAAGAAGTGAAGCTGCTACTGGGTATCCAAGCGCTCACTAACGGCACGAATACTAGCCTGCTACGTGAGCAGCTAGAGCGTTTGCAAGATAATCATAACGTTGTGTCGTGGATCGGCTTCACCGACCCTGATGGTGTTGTTCAAGCCGCTACTGAGGGGATTTTAGAAGGCGTTTCAGTCGCTCAACGCCCCGTCTTTATGGAAGGACGCAAGGCGCTCTGGGTAGGTGACGTGCATAAAGCTGTCATGTTGGCTCAATTGCTGACCAACCCCAGCGGTGAAGAGCTTCAGTTTGTCGATATCGCGACTCCGGTGTTTGACCGCAACGAAGAGTTGCAAGGCGTCCTGGCGGTGCATTTAAGCTGGCAATGGGCTGAGTACGTCCAACAATCCATGCTTACGCCTTCTGGATATCTGAAAGACACTGAGACACTGCTGCTCTCCGCTAACGGCACAGTGCTATTAGGGCCAGAGACGCTGATTGGCCAATCGTTAGACAGCCTGAAACATATACCGAGTTCCACCACGACATCACCACAATGGGCGATTGAAACATGGCCCAACGGCGAACGCTTTGTGACGGGCTATGCACACAGCAGCGGCTTTGAAGATTTTCCTGGTTTAGGTTGGATAGCGGTTAGCCGTCAACCCGTGGCTACCGCCTTTGCACCTGTTGAAAAACTGCAAGATGCCATTATGGGAACAGGTCTATTACTTGCATTACTGTTTGCTATAGTTGGCTGGATAATCGCGTCAAGACTCGCGGCTCCTCTCACTCGCTTAGCCAATGCTGCCGACAGAATGCAGGATGGCGAACACGCCGATAGCATTCCGCTTGAAGGTGGCTCTCCAGAGCTTAAGCACCTATCGACCTCTATGCGCAACATGGCCACCCGCTTACTGGATCAGCGCAGCACTATTAACCGCTTAGAAGACTTAGCCAATACCGACCCGTTAACAGGCCTGCCGAATCGTGCGTTTTTAAATCAGTACTTACAGCTTGCGATACCGGAGGCGGAAAGAAACCAACAGAGTATGGCTGTCATCTTTATCGACCTGGATGGTTTTAAACAGGTCAATGATGAGCTAGGCCATCATGCGGGCGACCTCCTGTTGATTGAGATTACCCAGCGATTGAAAAGCGCACTACGCAGCGGTGATGTGGTAGCCCGAATGGGCGGTGATGAGTTCGTTATGGTGCTTAAAACGAAGGAAGAGCATCTTGAAATGCTCACCCATGAGATTAGCAGACGCTTACTGAGCTCCATCGACCAACCCGTTTTATTACCTGATAACGAGCAGGCACGCGTTGGAAGCAGTTTAGGCGCCGCTTGGTGGCCCCACCACGGGCTTCATATCAATACCGTTCTGCAACTTGCGGATGACACGCTGTATGCGGCTAAAGCTAAAGGCAAACATCAGCTTGTTATTCACTCCGCCTGATTAACGGATTCGAAACAGCGTTGCAGCTGCTGCTCTGCAGTGTCGCTGCCCATCGCCGTTAACTTGGCAATATTGCGTTCGGGAATAGCGTCGGTATCGCCATAAAACTCGATAGCCTTTTCAACGCTCTCTTCGCGTAGCAGGTGCACCATGGCGTAGGGAGAGCGGTTGGTATAATTAGAGGCATCATCGGGTTCGGCACCGTCAAAGCAATAATCTGGGTGAAACGTGGCTAACTGATAAACACCTTCATAGCCCTGATCGACCAGGATGCTTTCAGCAAGCTCCACAAAATCCAAATAGTGATCAAAGCTTTTGAACAGCGTCGGGAACACCAACAGCGTGGTTTCTGTTTCGGGGTGCTCATCCAACCACTGCACTTCCACCATCAATTCCTCAAGCGCCACTTCAATTTTTTTAGAGCGCACCACTTCCACACGAATCGTTTCACGCTCCAACTCCCGCTGCGCAAACGGGCAAATGTCATGCGCCACAATAAAGGTGCGCACCCAGTTCAGCGTTTGCGCGACTATTTGGTTATCTGTGTGCATAGCACTCCCTTTACTCATCTGGACGGCGACGGAGGACATTATATGGGTAGCAGTTTACACACTGCAGACACGCTGTGTCGTCGCTACTGAGGCAGTTTCTCCTGCTAGGCGTGCTCTTGATAACGTTTTAGGGCAACTTCGTAAGATTTATGAATATGATCATCCATTAATTCACGCGCTGCTTTGGCATCACGCTGTAATGCCAGCTCCACGAGTTGATGATGCTGCTCGTCCAGCTCTTGACGAATCGTCGGCATTTTCGGCCCCAGGCGGCGATAGCGGTCAAACTGATCATGCAGCTGCTCAATAAAACGCAATAACCAAACAGAGCCACAGGGGGCGACTAACGTACGATGAAATTGAGTATGCAGCCGCTCCCACTCCTCGCCTTTATCCAGAGTGATGTCGGCCCGCTTGAGGCGGTGCGCCGCGGCTAATAAGTCAGCCTCCCAGAGCGAATCACCGTTAGCAATGGCCCGCACTAATGCCATGCCCTCCATTTCCAGGCGCATCTGGGCGATATCATCCAGCTCATCCCGTGAAAGCTTCGGCACACGAAAACCGCGTTGATTTTCCTGAATTAATAATCCATAAGCCGCCAATTTATTAAGTGCTTCCCGCAGCGGGCTTAAACCGACTTGGTAGCGTTCTTTGAGCGCATTGATGGCGAGTTTTTCTCCCGCTACAAAGCGTCCACCGACAAGATCCTTACGTAAATTATCAAATACGCGACTTGATGCAGTACCTGCTGGACCTACTGGCGTTGCTACCTTGGGTAAAGAATTATTCATGACGATATCCTTTATTCATCTCAGCTCCCGCTGTCCATTTAGTTTTTCACGGTTGACGTCGGATCGGGCACTACCTATATTCTATTTTAGACAAGATAATCGATTTTTTAACCAACAAACGATAAATAAGGTCTGGGTATGCTTCTGATCACCCCATTAGCTTTGCGGGAAACGCGTCCATGAAAACACGCGGCGCCTGCCGGCAACTGTTCTGGGCTTTTTTCCGCGTCGGCATTTTTGGCTTCGGTGGTGGGCCCGCCATGATTCCCCTGGTGCGTGCCGAAGTTGTCACCCGCCATCACTGGCTCACCGATGAAGAGTTTGCCGACGTACTGGCGATCGGCAATACCTTACCCGGCCCCATAGCCACCAAAATGCCAGGCTATATTGGCTACCGCGTAGGCGGTGTGATCGGCTGTATCGCTGCCGTTATTGCCATTATCTTGCCCATGATTGTGGCAATGATTGTCATGTTAGGCATTTTTAGCCGATACCGCGATGTCGCGTGGATTCGCGGCATGGGGCAAGCGGTGGTCCCCGTCGTGATGGTGATGATGGCACAACTCACCTGGGATTTTTTTGATAAGTCAAAGGCTGCACTTGGCTGGCTGGTCAGTATTGTCATGGCCGTTATTGCCGCTGGCTTGATCTATTGGCTTGGCATTCACCCCGGCTGGGTGATTGGCGCCATTCTCGCTGCCGCCCTACTGCGCCCTGCCGGTAAGAAAAAAGCGGAGGGGCCAGCATGATTTATTGGGAGCTCTTTTTAGCTTTTTTCATCCCGAACATTATTGGCTACGGCGGCGGCCCGGCGATTATCCCTCTGATCGAGGCTGAGGTGGTTGGCCGTTATGACTGGATGACCGCGCAAACGTTTGCTGAAACATTAGCCCTCGGCAACGCCCTGCCCAGCCCTATCGCCACCAAAATGGCGGGCTACGTGGGTTATGAAGTCGCTGGTATTGGCGGGGCCTTCATCGCGGTGGCCGCCACGGTCATCCCGACGTTGCTATTGATGCTCGGCGCACTGGGGCTGCTGTACCGCCATCGCGATTCACCAAGGGTTAAGCGCATGAGCCAGTGGGTTCGCCCGGTTATTGCCATGATGATGGCCTGGCTCACCTTGGGGTTTCTACTTGAGAGTCTTAACACCAGCGGAGCGATTCATACGCTGATTATCGGTGCAGTGGCGGCTATTGCACTGATTCGCTTCCACACACATCCTGCGTTTGTGGTCATAGCCGCCTTGATTTATGGAGGGCTCTTTCTCGGCTAACACTCATTAACACACGATCTCTTACAAAGACGATTGTGTGGTGACAACAAGAACCCGATAACGGGACCACGCGCTCACCACGCCGCTGCAGTTGGGGCGGCATCCCACAACACCAAACTCAATCTATAAAGGTGTATAAGAATGACGCGTTCAACATTTACTCTAAGCACGACTCTAAGTACTACCCTCGCCGCCATCGGACTTGCGTCTAGCATGGCAATCGCCTCCACCGCCCAGGCTGATTATCCGGAGCAGGATATCCGCTTGATCATCCCTTACGGCCCGGGCGGAGCAACCGATATTCTTTTCCGGCTCATCTCCCAAGAGGCTGAAAAGACGTTGGGTGAATCCATCGTTCCCGTCAATATGGCGGGCGCAGGGGCGACCCTGGGCTCTCGCAATGTGAAAGATGCCGACCCCGATGGCTACACGCTCCTTGGCAGCCACGACACCATTGCGCTTTCTAAGTTAGCAGGCACCGTCGATTACTCGTTTGATGCCTTCGAGCCCGTCGCACTACTCACCCAAACCATCAATATTCCCACTGCACATGCCAATCACCCTGTGCAGAGCGCCGACGCAATTGCTGATTACGTGAGCGAAAACCCAGGCCAAGTACGTTTCAGCATGATTCCTAGCTCTACTGACCACTTTTTCTGGGCACAGTTTTTCCAGGAAGCGGGCATCGATATGGCTGATGTGCGCTTAGTTGGTTACCCCGATACGGGCGAACAGGTATCGGCGCTGATGGCGGAAGAAGTCGATTTCGCCATGTTTAACTTGCCATCAGGCGGTGCATTTTTTGAAGACGGTACCTTCCGCGCCCTTGGCATCGCTCATCCAGAACGTCTTGAAAGCATGCCGGATGTCGCCACCCTGCGCGAGCAAGGCATTGAGATGGACCACTCCACCAGTCGCGGCATTTTCGCTCCCAAAGGCACACCTCAAGAAGTCCTCGACACCATCGCTAACGCTTATGGACAAGCCCTGGAAAACGAAGAAGTACAGAGCCGTATCGAAAATGAATTTGGCTCTGTCGTCAGGTTTCTAGCGGGCGATGATTATCAAGCGTTCCTAGATGAAAACGAAGCTGCGCTGAGTGCTGCTGCCGAAAACATCGATTTCCAGAACTAATTCATACAATTTTGCATCAATCTTTAAGAGAGCAAACACATGATAAATCCTGTGAAATCAACCTTTTTAATTACCACGATGGCCGCGATATCAGTTGGAAGCTTCACCGCCACCACCCAGGCTGACGAATTTCCAACTCAAGATATACGTATGATTATTCCTTACGGGCCCGGCGGGGCTACGGATATTATTTTCCGTTTGGTTTCCCAAGAAGCGGAGAAACACCTTGGGGTATCAATTGTGCCCGTCAATATGGCAGGAGCAGGAGCAACATTAGGGTCACGCAACGTAAAAGATGCTGACCCCGATGGCTATACCTTGCTTGGTAGCCACGACACCATTGCGCTATCCAAATTAGCAGGCATGGTCGATTACTCATACGACGCATTTGAACCCGTCGCGTTGTTGACTCAAACGGTCAATATCCCCACCACTTATCCAGGGCATCCTGTTGAAGATGCAGGAGGAATGGCTGACTACATTCGTGAGAATCCCGGTGAAGTTCGCTTCAGCATGATCCCAACTTCCACTGATCATTTTTTCTGGGCGCAGCTCTTTGAGGCAATTGACGTCGATATAAGTGATGTAAGGCTAATTGGTTATGCCGATACAGGTGAACAAGTCTCGGCTCTGATGGCTGAAGAAATAGATTTCACAATTACCAATATCCCATCAGGCGCATCTTTTTATGAGAATGAAACACTGCGTCCACTCGGGGTTGCACACTCTGAAAGGCTAAACGGTTTAGAGAATGTTCCAACTCTTAATGAGTTGGGTATTGATATGGAAAACGCCACTAGCCGGGGGTTATTTGCGCCTGAAGGCACACCTCAAGAGCGTATAGATATCATCGCAGACGCCTATGAAAAAGCGCTTCAGAATGAAGAGTTGATCGCACGCATAGAGAATGAATTTGGATCGGTTCCTCGCTTCCTGGCTGGTGAAGAGTACAGAGAGTTCCTCGTGAAAAATGAGGAACGATTGGCGGAAGCGGCTAACGATATTGATTTCGACAGTTAAGGCTTTTCTCCCCGCAGGTCAGTATCTAGATGGCATGCGCGGGAGAACGCTATGGAGAGTTTTCTATGCTGACGCTAACTAAAGACCGCGCCCTGGCGCTGGCGCTGCTCTTGATTGTGGCCGTCATGTGGGTGGAATCAGGCAGCATTGCCCCGCCCACCAGCTGGCAGCCGTATGGGTCAGCGCTGTTTCCACGCATTTTATTGGTAGTGATCGGCATTTTTTCACTGCTAATTCTGGTGCGCTCCTTATTGGTAAAAGTACCTGAACGGGCTGGCGCAAAGCAGCTCATTAATGAGTGGTTTCAAAGCCGGCGCACCATACTCGCTCTGTTTCTACTGTTTGGGCTTTATGCCGCGCTCCTTCCAGTGGTGGGTTATATCGCAGCCACCATAGGCTTCTTGGTCGCTTCCCTTGCGCTACTAATGGGGATCAATACGCGACGTAAATGGATGATCAATCTCACGCTCAGCTTCACCTTGGCTATCGTGATATTTGTCGTTTTCCGCTATGGCCTGAATGTTTGGCTGCCTTAACCTGGAGTAAATAATGACGAACTTTTTCCTCCAAGCGCTCGCTGAGGTCGGCACACCATCGGTCCTGGGCCTGATCGTTATTGGCGTACTGTTTGGGATTGTGGGCGGTAGTATTCCTGGTTTTACCGTCACCATGGCCATTTTAGTGGTCTTCCCATTCACGTTTGCCATGGACCCGGTAAGCGGCGTTTCATTGATGGTCGGTGTGTTTGTAGGGGGTTACTCAGGCGGCATTGTGTCTGGCGTTATGCTGGGCATACCCGGTACACCCTCTTCGATCACCACCGTATATGACGGCTACCCAATGGCACAGAAAGGCGAACCGGGCCGCGCCCTAGGCATTGGCGTCGCTTCATCGTTTTTAGGCACCATCATCAGCGTGGCGGTCCTGGTCTTCTTCGGCCCGCTAATTGCCAGCTTCAGCATGAATTTCCGCCCTTGGGAAATCACTGCGTTAATCGTTTTCGCGCTGACGCTTGTGGCAGGGCTCTCCAGCGGCGCTCTGCTCAAAGGCCTGATGGCCGCTGCTTTGGGGCTTTTGATTACAACCGTTGGTTATGACCGCAACAGCAATCTGCGCTTTGACTTTGGTCTTCCGGCGATGGGTTCTGGGTTCGAAATTCTGCCCGTGATGATCGGCATATTTGCCTTCTCCCAACTGCTTGGCAATATCGAAAAGCTTAAGGATGAGAAAAGCGAAGCCAAGAAAATCGATACCAATGTGACGATTCCCTACGGCCAAATAATCAAAGATATGACGGGGCAAAAGCTGAATACGCTGCGCTCTTCTTTAATTGGCAGCTTGGTGGGCGCCCTTCCTGGCACGGGGGGCACCGTCGCTAACTTTTTGAGTTACGACCAAGCCAAGAAATTCTCTCGTCATCCGGAAGAGTTTGGCACCGGCACCCCCAGTGGCATCGTGGCTTCTGAAGCCTCCAATAGCGCGGTAGCAGGCGGTGCGTTCGTGCCAACACTTGCACTGGGGATACCGGGCGATTTGCCCATGGCGATCATGATGGGCGTACTGATTCTGCACGGTATTACGCCAGGTCCCATGATGTTTGAACAAAACCCGGTGTTGGTGGGCGCTATTTATGCCAGCCTGCTAATTGGCGCAGTCGTCATGGTGTTATGCAACCTGCTGCTCGTGCGCTGGTTCGCCAAAATATCGTTGATCCCCCAACAGATCCTCGTTCCCGTCGTATTAATGCTGTGTGCCATTGGCGCCTATGCCCTGAATAACAACCTGTTCGACATTTGGGTGCTATTCATCTTCGGCATCATTGGCTACCTGCTTTGGAAAGCGGAAGTACCGCTGACGCCGTTAATACTGGGTGTGGTGCTCGGCGACAATCTTGAGCGCCAGCTATTCCGTGCCCTTGAGCTTAATGAAAGTTGGATGACCTTTTTAACTCGACCACTATCTGCGCTTTTCTTAGCGCTAGCCGTCGCTTCCATTCTGTTTTCGCTCTATCAGGATCGTAAGATCCAGCGCTTAAAAAATGCCGCTCTGCGCGAAAACATTTGATATTCAAATAATTTAGATCAACAGCACTGCTTAAAAGGAAACTGGTATGCAACAAGATGCACTGTACTATCCCAGCGCCTCGCGCAGAATGGCCACATTTGGCAAACGCGGCATGGTCGCTACTTCTCAACCATTAGCGGCGCAGGTGGGTATTAGCATTCTGCAGCAAGGTGGTAATGCGATTGACGCCGCGATTGCCGCCGCCGCTGCATTAACGGTAGTGGAACCCACCTCGAATGGGATAGGAAGCGACGCCTTTGCTATTGTCTGGGTCGACGGCAAACTGCATGGCCTCAATGCCAGTGGCCCCGCCCCGCAAAAGGCTACCATTGAAGCACTGAAAGCACTCGGCCATGACACCGTGCCAAACCACGGCATGCTGCCCGTTACGGTACCCGGCGCTCCTGCTGCGTGGGCAGCTCTGTCTGAGCGCTTTGGCAAGCTGCCGTTTGCAGAGTTGCTAGCCCCTGCCATTGCGCTGGCAGAAGAAGGCTTCCCCGTCTCTCCCGTTATTCATCAAATGTGGAAGGACGCCTTCACCAACTATTCAGCTTATAGCGAGGCTTCTTTCAAACCTTGGTTTGATACGTTTGCCCCCGAAGGTCGGGCACCGGAAGCTGGCGAGCTGTGGCGCTCGGAAGGCCATGCTAAAAGCCTAAAAGCGATTGCCGACACCCACGGCAAGGCATTTTATGAAGGCGAACTGGCCGAGGCTATCGACGCCTTTTCCCGCGAACACGGCGGCCTGTTGCGCAAAGAAGACTTGGCAGCTTACCAGCCGGAGTGGGTCGACCCGATTAGCGTTCGCTACAAAGGGCATGATATTTGGGAGATACCGCCCAACGGCAGCGGCATGATCGTACTTCAAGCGCTGGGTATGCTGGAGCACTTAGGCGAAGAAGGACGCGATCCGGTGGAAACGCTGCACCGTCGTATTGAAGCCACCAAACTAGCCTATGTCGATGGCTTCGCACATGTTACCGACCTGGATGCTATGCGCCCCACCATTGATCAGATGCTGGCCGACGACTATTTGAAGTCCCGTGCTGCACTGATTGGCGAACAGGCAGTTGACCCAGTACACGGCAACCCGATTCAGGGCGGCACGGTGTATCTGGCAACGGCTGACAGCGATGGCAATATGGTGTCACTGATCCAAAGTAACTTTAAAGGCTTTGGCTCAGGCATGGTCGTTCCCGGCACTGGCATCAGCCTGCAAAACCGTGGCTGGTCGTTCTCCCTCGACCCACAGCACCCTAATGCTTTGGCGCCCGGCAAACGCACCTATCACACCATTATCCCCGGGTTTATCACCAAAAATAATCAAGCCGTTGGGCCGTTTGGCGTGATGGGCGGCTATATGCAGCCGCAAGGTCATGTGCAGGTAGTAACGGCGATGCTAGAAGATCAGCTTAACCCCCAAGCAGCCCTCGATATGCCCCGCTGGAAGTGGACCAAAGGCAAAACCATCGAAGTGGAAGCCGATTTTCCCAATCACCTAGCGCTGGCCCTCGCCCGCCGTGGCCACGACATCGTCAAAGTTGCTGACTCTATTAGCTTTGGCCGAGGTCAAATCATTTTACGCGACCCTGAAACGGGCGTACTGCAAGGCGGCACCGAGCCGCGCACCGACGGGGCAGTGCTGCCCTGGTAAATCGCTGTCCTGATAATTATCCATACTGGTAATTCCCTCTCCGCCGCGTTGCCGTTGAAGGCAACCGGCGGTTGAGCTGGCTATCCACGCTTAACCACCGCATCATGGCACTCCTTTTTTACTCGGTGTTTTGCCAGTCTAACTATGTCACCACCACCTTCTGAATCTACTTCCTCCTCACCGTTAAGCGGTTTTTTTGGCGTATTCCGCTATAGCCGACGCGCGCTTGGTTTAGTATGGGAAACCTCTCGCTGGATGATGCTGGGCTTAGCCCTTTGCACCTTAGTGGCGGGGGTACTGCCCGCGGTGGCGGCCTGGGTCGGGCAGTTAATTGTCGATGGCGTGGTAAATGCTATGGAGACACACCGCGAAGCCAACGATCCCAATTTGCTGGTTTCTATCACGCCGGTGTTGAAACTGGTGGGGTTTGAAGCCCTGATCATTGGCTTAATCGCGTTGGCCCAGCGCGGCCTTTCGGCCCAGCAGTCGCTGTTAAGAGCGCTGCTGGGTCAGAAGGTCAATGTGATGATCCTGGAAAAAGCGGGCACGCTGTCACTCAGTCAATTCGAAGACTCTGAGCTTTACGACCAGCTCACGCGTGCACGGCGTGAGGCCTCTACGCGCCCACTTGCGCTGGTGAATAAAACCTTTGGGCTGCTGCAAAATGCGATCTCACTGGGTAGTTTTGGGGTATTGCTGGTGCAGTTCTCTCCTTGGGCACTGCTGATCCTGGTAGCTGGCGCGCTGCCAGTATTTGTATCGGAGGCCAAGTTCTCGGGTGATGCTTTTCGCCTGTTCCGCTGGCGCTCACCGCAAACCCGTATGCAGATTTATTTAGAGACGGTACTTGCACGGGAAGACAGCATTAAAGAGGTCAAACTGTTTGGTCTTGAAGGGTTATTTCTTAAACGCTACCGCGATATTTTTACCCAACTGTTTGCAGAAGATCGTCGTTTAACCCTTCGCCGGGAAAGCTGGGGATTTCTGCTCGGCTTGCTCGGCACCCTAACGTTTTATTTAGCCTATGGCTGGGTAGTGATTGAAACGATTGCCGGAGCACTTACCCTGGGTCAAATGACCATGTATTTGATGGTCTTTAAGCAAGGCCAAGCGGCACTTTCCGCCAGCCTGACTGCCATTAGTGGTATGTATGAAGACAATCTCTACCTTTCCAATCTTTATGAGTACCTGGAGCAGCCGGTTGAGGCCGATGCAGGTACCCTAACCCAGGGTGCACTGCCTGGAGATGGGCTGCGCTTTGAAAATGTCAGTTTCTCTTATCCTGGCAGCGATTCTGTTCTCCAATATCCGGTTCTACACAATATTTCGCTGCACCTCTCCCCTGGGCAGAGCTTGGCGTTGGTGGGTGAAAACGGCTCTGGCAAGACCACGCTGATCAAACTTTTGACGCGGCTCTACCAACCTACTCAAGGCCGCATTCTATTAGATGGCAGCGATCTACGTGATTGGAACGCTCAAGCACTGCGAGAGCGTACCGGCGTCATCTTTCAGGACTTCGTGCGCTATCAGCTACAGGTGGGTGAGAACCTTGGCGTGGGCGATACCCATGCCTTTGACGATGAGCAGCGCTGGAAGCAAGCCGCACGGCACGGCATGGCGGACGACTTTATTACCCGCATGGCGAACGGCTACAAAACCCAACTGGGCCGCTGGTTTAAAAATGGCCAGGAACTCTCTGGCGGCCAGTGGCAGAAGATTGCTCTCTCACGTGCGTATATGCGTGAAAACGCCGATATTATAGTGCTTGATGAACCCACGGCGGCGATGGATGCCGCCGCTGAAGCTGAAGTCTTCGCCCGCTTTCGTGAACACAGCCGCGATAAGATGGCGATACTGATCTCGCACCGCTTCTCCACAGTACGCAGTGCTGATCTTATTTTAGTGATCGACCAAGGGCATATTATTGAACGCGGCACCCATGAAGCACTGCTGGAAGCTAATGGACGATACGCAAATCTGTTTAGGCTACAGGCCAAGGGATACAAATAAAAACAATTCTTAATCAATCCACTCAAGTTAAAATGTAAACAAAAGTGACAGGTATTACAAAGCGATCGACCAGGTTAATACTTTAAAGGTAAGCTGCGCTCATTATTCCTCACTACTGGAGTGGAAAAATGAACCGCTTTCATCAGATAAAAGTTAAATACGCACTTGCTTTTATAAGTGTTGCATTAGCTCTACTGGTTATTGTCGTAGCAGACGCACTGCTCGTTAACATGATAAAAGCCCGCTTACATACCTTTATTACTAACTATATCCCTGCTACATCAACCGTACTGAACGGAGACCGCGACCTGTATCAAGCACGAGTGGCTGAAATCGAATACCTGTTATCAGCCCCCAGTTCCGAGCGCGCACCAGTACTCATCGCCGAATTTGAAGAGAATGCCCAGCAAGCTTATGATCGCATGCAGGCTTATCTCCAACTGATGCAAGAGCAACCTGAAACCAACACTCAAACCGCAAATTTCGAAGTTCTTTATAGCGATTGGAAACTAGAAGCAACACGCGTTTTCGAGCTGCATCAAAACGGAGAAACGGCTGAAGCATTGAGTATGCTAAGTACCTGATCTAAAGTTTTCGTGTAATATCCATGCCAGGATTTCTGACACGGACAGAACCATGGAAAAACGCTTCGTTGCCCCTCTCACTGAACCTGAACAACAGACGCTGACCTCCG